>JBGQGW010000008.1:0-34994 GCA_041497605.1 Terriglobia bacterium
CTGAATATCCCGGACTTCACAAGATACGCAAAGGGGCAGCGCGAGCAAGCGCTGGGCCAGGCGTTCGGCTTGCCCACCACGATGACGTTGTATTCCTTCATTGGAATTGCGGTGACATCGGCGACCGTGGTCGTGTTCGGCCAGGCGGTTTGGGATCCGGTCGTGGTGATGAGCCGCCTTGGCAGTCCCATTGCCGTGGTGCTGGCGATGATTGCGCTGCTCCTGGCCACGTTGAACGTCAACGTGGCCGCCAATGTCGTTTCGCCGGCAAATGATTTTTCGAATCTCTATCCGCGGAAGATCAGCTTCCGGATCGGTGGCTTGATTACTTGCTTGCTCGGCGGGCTCGTTTTTCAGCCCTGGAAGCTGCTCGCGAGCTATGGCACCTACATCTATGGCTGGCTGGGCGGCTATTCCAGCTTTCTGGGCCCCATCGCGGGTGTGATGATCGCGGATTATTACATTGTCCGGAAGAAAATCATCCTTACCGAAGACCTATACGAGCGCGGCGGTTTCTATGAGTTCTCCCACGGTTTCAATTGGCGCGCTGTGGCGGCGCTCGCCGCAGGAATTTTCGTCGCCCTGATTGGCCTTGCCGTCGAACCGCTCGCGGTGCTGTATCACTACGCTTGGTTTGTCGGCTTCCTGGTTTCATTCCTCGTTTACATCGCGATTATGCCAAAGGCGAAGCCGCGCTGAGAGCAGAGCTACAGCGCCTGGAATTTATAGCTGTTTCTTTTCGAGGAACCGGCGGATCTGGCGCAAGACGGCGGCCAGCATGGCTTCCGTCAGCTTGCCGGTAAATGTGTTTTGCTGGCTGGGATGATAGGACGCGAAAAGGCGCGGCAAGCCTTCAGGGAATTGGAAGCTAGCGCCGTGAGAAAACTTGTAGGCAGCGCGGCTGGCGATGAATCCGCGATCCTTGAGCAGTTGTAAATAAGTGTTCATCGCAATGCTGCCGAGCGCGAGCAACGCTCGCGGCTGAATCAATTCGAGCTCGCGCTCGAGATAGGGCCGGCAATTGAGAATCTCGGATGGCAGCGGCTTGTTCGCCGGAGGCGCGCAACGCGCTACGGCGGTGACGTAGGCATTCGAAAGTGCCAGACCGTCGTCGCGGTGGATTGAGGTCGGCTGGTTCGCAAACCCCGCGCGGTACAGCGCCTTATAGAGAAAGTCGCCGGAACGATCGCCCGTGAACATTCGTCCCGTGCGGTTCGTGCCGTGAGCGGCGGGCGCGAGACCGAGAATCAGCATCTCGGCGCGAGGATCACCGAAGCCGGGCGCGGGCCGCCCCCAATATTCCCAGTCACGAAACGACCGGCGCTTTTCGCGCGCCACTTGCTCGCGATATTGCACCAGCCGCGGACATTTTCGGCACGCCACAATTTCCTGATTCAGTTTATTTAAGACATTGAGATTGCTCTTCATGGAACTTTCAAGTTATCAGCCTTGTCCAAAGATGGCTAGCCTGTATCCGCCTGCGGGATGCCCGGTCGACGGACACCACCCTTGCGCGGCGGGAATTTTCCTCTAGGATAGGTGCCAGCAGGGACCTGGCGCACGGCCATCGCCGGCCGGATCCCTGCCCGTGACACAAGACCAGCCGAGAAAATCCTCATTCTTGAAGGGGAACTTGTGGACAAAGAACGCGAACGAATTCTGGTTCTGGAAGGTGATGCGGCTGTCCGTCAAAACCTGACGGAAGTGATTCAGCAATCAGGTTACGAAGCGCTGGCGTGCGAATCGGTGGCGGAAGGCTTGCAAGCGGCGCGCGAGCGTGGTGCCGAGGTACTTTTGCTTGACGCAGGGCTCCACGGAATTGACTGTCGCGAAACACTGGCGGAGCTGAAAGGATCATCTGCCACGCAGCGGATTCGCGTCATTCTGCTGGTCGGTCCCGGCGCAGCGGATCGCGCGCTCGGTCTCGATCTGGGCGCGGACGATGTTGTCTCGCGCCCTTGGGATTCCGGCGAGCTGCTGGCCCGGGTGCGATCGCAACTACGCGCCAAGCGCATCGCCGACGATCAATTTCAGAAAACGAAATTGGCCGAAGAGGGCCAGCAAATGGCGCAGACGGCTTTTCAGGCGCTTGCGGTCACCGAGAAAATGACCAAGGACGCGTTCTCGCTCGATCGCGCCCTGAAGATCGGCGCTGCGGTGGTATTCGCGATTGCCCTCGCGATGGGCGGCATCTTCTTTCTCTTTTCTCGCAAAGCCTCGAAGGAGCTGCGGCTCTCGAACGCGCTTCTCTCTCGATTGGAAAGCGGCGTTGTCCGCCAGCAAGCCCTTGTGGACGACGCGCGAAAAATGCGCCTGGAGGGCGGAATCTTGCCCGACGCCTCTGAGCAGACGAAGGCGCAGCTCCAACATCAAGCGGAAGATTTGAAGGCGAGAATGGCGAATGCCGGATCGAATCAGGTATCCGATTTGCAAAAGCAGCTTGTGGAAACGAATGCGCGGCTGAAGCGCGTCGAGCAGGAAGGCCAGGCGGGGCAAAGCATCATTCAATCCGACGTGAAAAGTGTCTGCCTGCTGCACATCACGGTTGCCTTCCGGCACACAGCGAGCGGCCAGCGCCTTCGCTATGCCGGCATGAATGCACAAGGTGAGCCGATCCACGATAGTGAAGGCAATCCCATTTTCACACTGGAAGGCCGCGGGCCGGAGGTGCACTTCGATATTTTCGGCACCGGGTTTCTTGCGGCGCCCGGCGGACGCGTGATCACCAATCGCCATGTTGCGCAACCCTGGTGGGAAAATGACGACATGAAGCCGATGATCGAACAAGGGCTGCAACCGGAGATTGCCGAAGTCCGCGCTTATTTTCCGAATGTGCCCACTGCTTTTGCCGCGAGCATCAAGCAGATTTCTTCGGAAACGGATCTGGCCTTGATTCAGGTCAGCCTGGAAGACTTGAAATTGCCAACGCTGGACTTGGATGCTCGCAAAGAGGCCGCGATCAGCGGCCAGCCGGTTGTTGCACTCGGCTACGCTACCGGCCTCGCCGCAATTTTGGCGCGCACCGACGAGAATACCGCGCAGGGCATCGTCAAGGCGAGCGGTGGTGATCCGAAACAAATTCTCACCGAACTGGCGCGTCAAAACCTGATTCGGCCTCTCGCAACGCAGGGGCACATCGGAGACGTGTTGCCGGACAAAATTCTGTTCGACGCGCAGACGACTCACGGTGGCTCGGGCGGCCCTCTTTTCAACCAAAATGGAAAAGTGATCGGAGTCACCTACGCCGTGCTGAGCGGATTCGGCGGCTCGAATTTCGGCATTCCCATCCGCTTTACCGAGCCGCTCATCGCTCATTGAAAACAGTTATCTGCCTGCTTCCGAACGGACCGACGCTTCTGCTTACTACGCTTGTTATGACGAAAGATTTAGCTTGCAGATAATTTCAAGCCGAAATTGACTTCCCCGGAATCGCCGACTAGCATAGACGATAGTGATGATACCCCTCGGGGCATACCCTGAGGCGACCCCTGCCTCATCTGAGGAAAGCCGAAGCATCTTGCTTATGGACGTTGGAACACATTCGGGGAGCATTCTCTCGTGCATCGTCGAAAAACGCCGCGAGACTATTGCGCACCGCCAGCGAGTGTTGCCGTTGGCCGTGCTAAAGATGACCGTCGTCAACAAGAAGGTGTCCCCGCCGCGCGATTTTGCCGGCGCCCTGGGCCACAGCGGCACAATCAACATCATTGCCGAGTTGAAGAAGGCATCGCCTTCGCGCGGCGTGATTCGCGAAGACTACGAGCCGGCGGAGATTGCGTCCGTGCTGGCGGGGGCAGGCGCAGCGGCGCTCTCCGTTTTGACGGAGGAAGATTTTTTTCAGGGGTCGCTGGCGCATTTGAAGGAAGCGCGCAAGCAGGTGAAAATTCCCATCCTGCGCAAAGACTTCATCGTCGATCCGTGGCAGGTGTGGGAAGCGCGCGCCGTCGAAGCGGATTCGTTTTTGTTGATCACTGCGATTTTGGATGATCGGACGCTGGGCGAGTTGCTCGCCCTCGGCCGCGACCTGGGAATGGAAGCGCTCGTGGAAGTGCATACGCGGGAGGAATTGCATCGCGCCGTATCTTCCGGAGCGCGAATTCTGGGAGTGAACAATCGCGACTTGAAAACCTTTAAAGTGTGTTTGGACACTTCGCTGGCGCTGGTGGACGATATTCCAGCCGAGTGTGTTGCCGTGAGCGAATCGGGAATTCGCTCGCGGGAGGATATTGAGCGGCTGCGCCATGCCGGTTTCGATGCTTTTCTGATCGGCGAACATCTGATGGATAGTCCTGACCCCGCGGCCGCGCTGCGTCGAATGATTTGCGCGGCTTAGGCCGGACGTGCAGAGGAATCCTCGTGTTCAATCGAATGCCATGGTGAAAGTGAAAATCTGCGGGATTACGAATTGGACGGACGCGAAGGCCGCGCTCGATGCAGGCGCGGATGCGCTCGGCTTCAATTTTTATCCCCCCAGCCCGCGCTACATCGCGCCTGCCGAGGCTCGGCGCATCACCACCCGGATTCCGAAACGGGCTTCCGTGGTGGGTGTATTCGTGAATGAGCCGGCCGCTCGGGTTCTGGAAATAGCGCGAATGGCGGGCCTCGATATGGTGCAATTGCACGGCGACGAATCGCCGGGAATCGTCAGCGAGCTGGCGGAGAGTTTTCTGGTGATCAAAGTTTTCCGGGTCCGCAGCGGCTTTCGCCCCGCCCGCTTGGCGCGATACAGCGAAGCTGCGGCGTTTCTGCTCGATGGTTTTCGGCCACGGTTGCGCGGCGGCACGGGGAAAACTTTCGATTGGCGCCTGGCGGTTGAGGCAAAACACTACGGCCCCATCATTCTGGCCGGTGGCATCACACCCGAAAACGTCGCGCGCGCGATTGCAGAAGTCGATCCATTTGCCGTGGATGTATCGAGCGGTGTCGAATCGCATCCCGGGAAAAAAGATCCTTCGCGGATTCGCGCGTTCATGCGCGCCGTGGAAACCGCCCAACGGAGGGTTGCATGAGTTCAGCTTCGCAAGCCGCCGGGCCCGACGCTCGCGGCCGGTTCGGTCCCTATGGCGGCCGCTACGTGCCGGAAACATTGATGGCGCCGCTCGAGGAACTCGAACGCGCCTATGCCGAAGCTCGCGCCGACCAATCCTTTCAGCGAGAACTCGATTCGATGCTGCGCAATTTTGCCGGCCGGCCAACCCCGCTGCAATTTGCCGAGCGGCTCACGGATCATCTGGGCGGCGCGCGAATTTACCTGAAGAGAGAAGATCTGCTGCACACCGGCGCGCACAAAATCAATAACTGCATCGGCCAGGGATTGCTCGTCAAGCGGATGGGAAAGCATCGCGTGGTGGCGGAAACAGGCGCGGGACAGCACGGAGTTGCAACGGCTGCGGTGGCTGCCAAACTGGGCCTCGAGTGCACGGTTTACATGGGAACTGAGGATATGGAGCGGCAGCGATTGAATGTATTTCGCATGCGATTGCTTGGCGCCACGGTCGTGGGCGTCGACGCGGGCAGCCGCACATTGAAGGACGCCGTGAATGAGGCGATGCGCGACTGGGTGACGAATGTTCACTCCACTCATTACCTTCTTGGCTCGGTGTTGGGTCCCCATCCCTATCCCGGCATGGTGCGCGATTTTCATTTGGTGATTGGCCAGGAAGCGCGCGCACAAATTCAAAAAGCGGAAGGCCGGCTGCCGGATTATCTTTTTGCATGCGTGGGAGGCGGATCGAATTCGATCGGTTTATTCCATCCATTTCTCGACGATGCCAACGTCAAGATGGTGGGCGTCGAAGCGGGCGGCCGCGGTACCAGGCTGGGTGAACATGCGGCGCGGCTCTCAGCGCTGGCCGGCTTTGCGGGCGCGAAGCAGGGCGTCCTGCAAGGAACCTACACCTACGTTTTGCAAACCCCCGATGGCCAGATTTCCACCACGCATTCCGTTTCTGCCGGTCTGGATTACCCGGCTGTCGGCCCGGAGCATGCCTGGCTCGCCGAGCGTGGCCGGGCCGAATATACTGCCGCCCGTGATGAAGAAGCCATCGAAGCGGCTCGCGTGCTTTCACGGCTGGAAGGAATCATTCCGGCGCTCGAGTCGGCTCATGCCCTTGCGGAGCTGATCAAGCGCGCGCCGAAAATGAAAAAGAGCGAGATCGTAATCGTGAATCTTTCCGGTCGCGGCGACAAAGACATGGAGACGCTCTCGCGCTATGTCTGAACAGGCAAGCCTTTTTTACAGAGCGGCCTATCATCACACTGGAAGTATTCTGAACCCGGCGCTGTCGCACAATTGGTGGATGTAATTATTTTCGCGACTGCGTACTTGCTGAGTTGGGGGCTTCGCTCAGCGGGAATCATGGTTACAATCGCGGCACACTGGAGAAAGGCAAGGAATGGCTGGATCAACAACGGGCGCGAAAACCAGGATTGATCGCCGATTCGAGCAATTAGCTCACGCGGGTGAGATTGGCCTGGTAGCCTATTTGACGGCGGGCGATCCAACGCTCGAAGCGAGTGAGAGAATTCTGCTGGCGGCGGCCGAAGCGGGCGCCGATGTGATCGAACTGGGCGTACCGTTCAGCGATCCTGTTGCCGATGGGCCAACGATTCAGCGCGCCAGCGAGCGGGCGCTACGCAGCGGAACGACGCTAGCCGGTGTGCTTGCTCTGGTGCGGCGTCTGCGGGCAAAAACGGAAGTCCCAATGATTCTTTTCTCTTATTTCAACCCCATCCTGCAGATGGGGCTGGAGAAATTCGCGGCGGCTGCGGCTGAGGTGGGCGCCGACGGAGTGCTCGCAACCGACCTGATTCCCGAAGAAGCCGCGGAATACCGGGCCGCCCTGCATGCCGCTGGCCTCGACACAATCTTCCTGGGAGCGCCGACTTCGACGGACGAGCGATTGAAGCGAATCGCCGCTTGTTCGACAGGTTTCCTGTATCTGATTTCGCGCACCGGCGTGACCGGCACGCGCGATGCGTTGCCCGAAGAATTGCCCGCGTTTGTGCGCCGCGCTCGTAAGTTCACCAGCCTGCCGATCGCCGTCGGTTTTGGCATTTCGCTGCCGACTCACGTTTCCGTCCTCGGTGGCATCGCGGATGCGGCCGTGGTCGGATCGGCGCTGGTGGCCGAAGTTGAAAAAGCTGCGTCCCCCGATGCCGCCGCGCTGGCAGTTGCGGAAAAGATTCGCCTGCTCAAGCTGGCCGGGCGCCAAGGCGTCAGCCGGAGGGACTCGATCGCATGAGCGATCCCGGGGACAAGCAAATCGAAGATCTGCGACGCCGCATCGACGCCATTGACGGCAAGCTCGTCGCTCTGCTCAACAAACGCGTGAATCGCGTACTTCAGATCTCCCGGCTGAAGCGCGCGGGCAATCTTCCGATTTATCAACCGCGCCGCGAGCGAGAGATTCTAAGACGCGCCGAACTCGCAAATCGCGGGCCGCTTCCGAATCCGGCCATTCGCAGATTGTTCAAATTAATTCTGGAGGAAGGACGCTTGCTGGAGCGGAGAAGGCGGAGAGGCACATCGCCCGCTCTTAAAAGCAGAAAGCGATCTTGATCATGCCTGACGCGTCATTTTCCCGCATCGCAATTCTCGGCACCGGGTTGATCGGAGGCTCGTTCGGCCTCGCTTTGCGAAATGAAGGCGTGGAAGGGCGCATCGTTGGATGGGATCGCGAAGATCCCTTGCGCCGTGCATTCGAGCGCGGCGCGGTGGACGAGAAGGCAGCCGATCTCGATGGGGCGTTGCGCGGCGCCGATCTGATTTACATCGCGCTTCCGATTGGGGTGTCAATCGATCTGCTTCCCGCGATTGCCGCGAAGGCCGATCCGGACGCGCTTGTCACCGATGCCTGCAGCACGAAATCAACCATCGCTAAGGTGGCCGAAAACTATTTTCAACGGGGCGCTCGATTTCTCGGCGGGCATCCCATGGCGGGCAAGGAAATCTCCGGCATCGAGCACGCCGATCCCGGCATCTTTCGCGGCGCGCGCTACGCCTTGATAGCTGCAGAAGGGGATTCCGATCCACGGGTGGAACGATTCGCCACGCTCGCGCGCAGAATCGGCGCTGAAGTGATCTGGTGCGACGCCGAAACGCACGACTGGGCCGTGGGAATCGTTTCGCATCTTCCGCAAATGGTGAGCGTAGCGCTGGCGCGCATGGTGCTCGATGAAACCGATGAGACCGGTCTGCCCATCACGCTTGCGGGTCACGGTTTGCGGGATCTGCTACGCATTGCCGGCAGCCCGTACGATGTCTGGCGCGACGTCTGCTTGACCAACACGGAGAATATCGCGCGGTCCATTGATCGCCTGCTGCAAGTTCTCGACCACTTGCGAACGATTCTCAAGAATCGAGAGCTGGAAGATGAGTTTCACTCCGCCAACGAACTTTACAAAATTCTGCACGAGATGAAGTAGACTTCTTTCTGGCTGTCCGCTCCGCAACCCGCGAACGGGATGGCTCTCTCAAGGAGCATGGGATGGATAAGCGTGTTGCCAATGCCGGCGTGGCCATCGAGCGCCTGCGCGACGGCATGACGATTCTGATGGGTGGATTCGGGGTTTGCGGAATTCCCGAAAACCTGATCGACGCGCTCCGGCGCAAGGGCACGAAAGATTTGACCGTGGCGTCGAACAACGCGGGCGTGGACAATTTCGGCATCGGACTGCTGCTCCAGACCAGGCAAGTACGGAAAATGATCGCCAGCTATGTCGGTGAAAATAAAACCTTCGAGCAGTTGGTGCTGAAAAAAGAACTGGAACTCGAACTGAATCCGCAGGGCACGCTGGCGGAGCGGATCCGGTGCGGCGGCGCCGGGATTCCCGCATTTTATACTCCCACGGGTTATGGCACTCTCGCCGCCGAGGGCAAAGAAACGCGCGAATTCAATGGACGAAATTATGTGCTGGTGCCGAGCCTGCGCGGCGACGTGGCCTTCATCAAGGCCTGGAAGGGCGACCGCTGGGGCAATCTGGTCTACCGGAAAACCGCGAGAAATTTTAATGCCGTGATGGCCACGGCCGCGGATTACGTAATCGCCGAAGTGGAAGAGATCGTCGAGCTGGGCCAGCTCGCTCCGGATTGCATTCACACGCCCGGAGTTTTCGTGGATGCGATTTTTCAGGGCACTCGTTACGAAAAACGAATCGAACGCCGCACCGTGCGGAAACGGTAGCGGCGCAGGAGCAGTCGAATGGCAGGCGCAGAGATGGATAAACGCGAATTCATTGCCCGGCGAGTGGCGCGCGAATTGCACGACGGAGATTACGTCAACCTCGGCATCGGTTTGCCCACGCTGGTGCCCAGCTTTTTGCCGCCGGATGTCGAAGTCGTCTTGCAATCGGAAAACGGCATGCTCGGCGTGGGGCTTTATCCTTACGAAGGCGAGGAAGATGCGGACCTGGTGAATGCAGGCAAGGAAACGGTCACCGAAGTCCCCGGCACTTCCTATTTTTCGAGCGCGGAATCCTTCGGCATGATCCGCAGCGGCCGGATCGATCTGACCATCCTGGGCGCGCTGCAAGTGGATGAAAAAGGCAATCTGGCCAATTGGGCCATTCCCGGCAAAATGCTCAAGGGAATGGGCGGAGCCATGGATTTGGTGGCGGGCGCCAAGCGCGTGATCATCGCGATGGAGCACACCACCAAGGAAGGCGAGCCGAAGATTTTGAAAAGTTGTACCCTGCCGCTCACCGGCCTTGGCGTGGTGGATCTGATCGTCACCGATCTTGGGGTCATCGAAGTAACCCCGGACGGCCTGGTGCTGCGCGAAGTGGCGCTGGGAGTTACTCCAGAGGAAGTTGAAAAGGCCACCGCAGCTCCGTTGCGCCGTGCGGCCAAGATTGAAACGATGAAGGTGTGAGAGCGCAGTCGAACAGGAGGTTGCGCAGCACTCTTCCACATCTCCCTGTTTCACCCGCGGGTCGGCTAAGGTACCATCAATGGCAGAGGAAGCTTGGGATGCAAGCGCATTCAATTGTTGTCGTCAGCCTGCACAGTCCGAAGGAAAAGGTTTGGGGCGAACTGCTCGAGATGAGCGTCGCCGGCGTTTCGTTGCGGGGGATTGACCTGGGCGCGTTCGACGACTTTGTCAGTCAAGTCGTTCATCCGGAAGGTGAGCGTATGGGATTGCCCACGCTCTTCTTTCCCATGTTGCGCGTCGAGCGAATCGCGCTCGACGAGCCTCGCGGCTCCATTCCCTCGCTGGCGGAAATGTTCGAAAAAAAAGTGGGACGCACGCTGCATGACTACTTGGCCCTGTTCGCTTGATCTAGTTCGCGAGCACAATTCATGGACAAACGCATTCTCTCGGTTCCGAACCAGATCACCTTCCTGCGCTTGGGATTCCTTCCATTTTTTCTGATCACCATTCGATATGGCCACTACGGCTGGGCATTAGGAATCCTGGTTGCCGCGGGACTCAGTGACGGAGTGGATGGCTGGCTGGCGCGGCGCTGGAATCAACGAACCACGCTCGGCATGTTCATCGACCCAATCGCGGATAAACTTCTGCTGTCGTCCTCGTATTTTATGCTCGCGCTCGAAAAAAAGATTGCCTGGTGGCTGGCGATTCTGGTGCTGGGGCGCGACGTAATCCTCCTGACGGCGTCGGCGGTGATCCTGCTGGTCGTCGGTTATCAGACGTTTCCACCGAGCATTTACGGCAAGATCAACACGTTCGTCCAAATTATTCTGGTGTTCCTGGTCCTCATTTCGCAGTTGGCCCCATACCCCTGGCTCAAGCTGGTCAGGCACATTTTTATTGACCTGGTAGCCTTCTTCACAGTTTTTTCCGGCTTACACTACAGCATCGTTGTGGCGCAGCGCTTAAGTAGATCACACGCGGCGCAATAGATTTGCTGAGGGTTCTTCTTTCCTGAAGAGCTCAGCGGTGTACCAATTCCTCGCCGGATTTGGGATCACTTGAAATTGAATTTGTTCAAATCGGATGGGGAAAGCCGCTTAGCTTGTGGGGGGAGCAAAAATGAAGAGCGCCGCAAAGCTGCCAACAATGGCGAGTGCGGCAATCCAGCCCATCGCGTAGGCCATCGTGCGTTCGCTCGAGGTCATCGGCTCCCGGTCGGCCATCACCTTTCCAAGCAGGAAGCCCGAAACCAAGCCACCGAGGTGCGCGGCATTATCGATGCCAGAGAAGAGGAATCCAAGTACGCCAATATAAATAATCCATTTGATGAGCTGGCTCCGGAGCATTTGCATGGATGCCCCACCACGCCGGGTGGTCACCGCCAGCAGCACGCCGATCAATCCGAGCAGCGCGCCAGAGCCCCCCACGCTGAAGTGACCCAAGGTTGAGCTGAAGACGTATCCGAATGCACCGGTGAGAACATAGATAAAAAGATATCTCGCCGAGCCGTACAGTTCTTCAATTTGTGGACCGATGTCCATTAGCACCCACATATTGAAAACGATGTGCATCAGGCTTCCATGGAGAAAGACCGCAGTGATAAATCGCCACGGCGCGTGCAGGTTATATGGCAGCGGTTCCGATGCGCCCAATTTATCGAGAATCTGCGGCGCAATGCCGCCCAGATTCATCAGACCGCCAAGTCCACCGCCTCCGCCCATTCCGCCACCCAACTGGATCGAGCGCAGCAGGCTCACGCCATAGAGCAGGCAACTGAGAGTGAGAATCGCATATGTAACAGGCGAGGTAGCCGGCATCAGCCGGCCAAGCGAACGGCTGGCAGCCGCGATCGAAAACGTCATGCTTGCGCCGCACTGATGGCAGCGAGCGGAGGTTGCGCCGACCAGCATTCCGCACGCGGGACACATCTTGGGGCTGGCTTGTTGTGGCGGGCTGGATCGAAAAAGGGCGCGAGCGCTTTCGCGCCAGCGATCGAGCTTGTATCTCCAACGAACGGGTAGAGGCAACGGGTATCCTTGCTATAATTTGTTTCGCCACTATAATACCGGAAAATGAGGATGAAAACTTGAATCGGGATGCGAAGTGAGGCTCACAGGGGGTCATTCGTATTCATCTAAGACAGCAATGATCCGAGCCCGGATCGGCTTTTCCCTGGGACTGATCCTATTTGCAATTCTAGCCGGCCCAGGTTGCGCGCACAGGACTGCTACATCCCGCCCTCCCGCTCAAGCTCCGGTGCCATCTCCTATTCCTCCGGCGCCCTCAGCGCCGCCAGTGCAGACCCAGCCGCCCGTGTCGGGGCAATATGTGGAGGAAGGTGTAGCCTCCTGGTACGGGCCGCCGTTCAATGGCCGCCGTGCCTCGAATGGCGAAATTTATGACATGTATCAGTTGACCGCGGCTCATCGCACGCTCGCGTTCAACGCCGTTGTGCGCGTGACAAACTTGCTCAACGGTAAGCAAGTCGATGTCCGCATCACCGATCGCGGCCCCTTCGTCGCCAATCGCGTGATTGATCTATCGCTCGCAGCCGCACGCGCGATTGACATGGTTGGACCGGGGACCGCCCAGGTACGGCTGGAACTTGTCTCCGGGCAGGCTGCAACAGTTGGATTCTTTGGGGTACAGGTGGGAGCATTCCAAAATGACGAGAATGCCGAACGCCTGAAGAATCGCCTCAGCCTGAACTACTCGCCCGTGACCATTCACAAAGATGACTTGCCCACGGGCACTTTCTACCGCGTCCGCGTCGGACGCTTGCCAAGTGAGGCTGCCGCCTCGCAACTTGCGGAACAATTGCGTGCCAACGAGCAGTTCGCCACGTTCGTCGTTCGCCTGGATGAATAAGAATTCTTCAGGAGCCCTTCTTGGACTGCGGAAAAAATCACTCTGAATCACTGGAGCTACTTGTGTTTCATCTCGTAGACGCCGTCCCATTCCGTCGAGGGTTCCTCGGCGAGGTATTCATCGCAGCGCGCGAGAAACACTTGCGAGGGACGGTCGCCGGGCCATTGTTTGAGCACGGCTTCGAATGAACCGCGAGCCTCGCGCCAATCGCGGCGTTTGTATGCCTCGCGGCCCTTCATGAACAGCGCGCACATTTCGGCTAATTTCTCATCGCTGTCCGTTATGCCCACCAGCTCATAAATTGTCACTGGCTCGGCTTTGCCTTTCACGCGAATCAGATCGAGTTCGCGGAAAAGCATTCCCGCGCCATCCACCCCCGCGCGCGTGGTTTCGCTGACGATGATGCGCGTGCCATATTCCTTGTTCAGCCCCTCGAGGCGCGACGACAGGTTCACCGTGTCTCCCATGGCGGTATAGCCGTAACGCAGCGCCGAGCCCATGTTTCCCACGGAAGCGATTCCCGAATTGATGCCGATGCCGATTTCCAGCACCGGCTGCCCCCGTTCGCGCCACTCTTTTTGCAATTCGCTGAGGCGCTCGAGCATCTCGATCGCAGCCTGGCAGGCGCGCTTGGCGTGCGCGGGCTCTTCAAAGGGCGCGCCCCACAGAGCCATCACGGCGTCACCGATATATTTGTCGAGCATTCCCTGGTTGCGGAACACGATCCGCGTCATTTCGGTGAGATACTGATTCAGCAGGTCGGCCAATTCTTGCGCATCGAGTTTTTCGGAGATGCTGGTAAAGCCCCGAACGTCGCTGAACATCACGCTCACTTCCGTCTTGCGCGGCTGAACCTGCTTTGGATCGTCCAGCAAACGCCGGATTACTTCGGGACTGACGTATTGCTGGAACGCGCCGCGCACCTTGCGCTTCTCGCGTTCCTCGATCAACACGCGAAAAAGCGCCACCAAGCCGACATTGGGCAAGAGTGTGAACAAAGTCGGCGTGACGAAATTCAGCCACCAGCCGTGTTCGAACGCCACGTAGACCAGCCATCCGAAGGGCACTACCAGCAGCAGCGGCAGCGCCATCCAACGCGGCTGTGCAAGCGCCATCCACAATCCCACCGGGAGACCAAACAGCAGTATCAACGCCAGATCCGCAAGGTGCTGATCGGCTCCGCGCAGCAGAAAATGCTGATTCAAAATGTTGTCGATTACGTTGGCGTGAATTTCGACCCCCGGGAAATTCAGGCCGCCAAACGGCGTGGCGCGGAGATCTCCAATGCCCGTGGCGGAAGCGCCGACCAGAACCAGTTTGTCGCGAAATAATCCCGGAGGGAAATTCCTGTTGGCGACATCAGCCAGCGAAACATAAAGGTAGCTGTAAGCGGGGCCCTGATAGTTCACCATCATGCGGCCCACGTCGTCCGGCCGGACGGAGAGTTTCGGGCCAAACTCGATTCCGGCGACTCCCGCCGGACCAAAATTGAGGACGGTTTGCTCGTTCGGCAGGCCCAGGTAAAGTCTCAAGGTTTGCACATCGATGGATGCGTAGAAGTCCCATTGCTTCCGGTCCTCATCGCGCCCGTAGGGAAGGACCAGCAACGCGCGGCGCACCACGCCATCTGCATCCGGCGCCACATTGAAAAATCCGCAGGCTGCCTTGTCCGCCGAAAGCGCGCCCGTCAGAACTTCAGTGTTCGCTTCGGCGCCTCGATAGATCAGATCGAGATCTTCAAAATCCTGGATCAGGCGGAGGCGGTCTTGCTCTCCCTGGGAAGCCCGCGTTGGCCGCACTTCCGGGAAAGGAAAAAACGCAATCAGGTTGGCATAGCGATCGAGAGTCCCGCTGTCCACCCCTGCGAGGTCTGCTTCGGTGCGCAGAAAAAAGTTTCCCAAAACCACGCTGCCAAATCTCTTGATCGATTCCGCGAATAGCTTGTCGTAGTTGTATTGCTCTTCGAGTTGCTTGATTTGCTCGACCATCTGAGGGTTCGGCGGGTGGCCTTCTTTTTTCTGCTTTTCGAGATTGGCTCGGAGCGTCCGCAGCGGCAGCGCGGTGGCATCTTGCTGGCTGAAGGTGATATCGAACGCCACCACGCGCGCTCCGTCTTCGTGCAGCGCGTCCAGCATGTGCGCAAAATGGATGCGTGGAAACGGCCAGCGGCCCAGGACTTCCTGCGAGCGCTGGTCAATATCGATGATCACAATGCGCGGATCGGGATTTTGCCGGCCCCGTACGCGAAATCGGTAGTCGAGCGAGTTCAATTCCAGCCGGCCGATGGCATCGAACACCGGCGTCGGGCGCTCGCCCACAAATGTGGCGAAATAGATCACCAGCGCGCCAATGGTCACAGCCAGGCTGATCGCGAGCGAGCCTCTGTGCCGCCACCAGGCCCGCAACATACCGGAAATTCTTTGGGTGATCGCCATCACAAAGGGACATCACGCGGAACGAACGCACGAAATGACAGATCGTTCCAGCGGGCAACTGCGGCGTTAGGCTAACAAACGGGTTGCGTCAATTCAAGGAGCGCCTGGATGCCGATCGAGCGTGGCCACTTACGCGAAACGATGTCCCCCCTCCTCTTTGGGTATTTGTTCAAAGCCTTGCGCCATTTCGGAACTCCGCATTACGAAGCAAAGTGTCAAATTACCCATAAGCCCAACTAAGGTGGGCAATTAGCCCAGTCCTAGTACAGTATCTTCTTCGTTACGCACTCTTGCCCTTTCATCCGTCTCTCTGCGGCAAATCGCTATACTAGGACGATAGCAGTTTTGGGTTCCTGTCTACTGAAATGCACGCAAAGTCACAAGTTCGCTATTTCAAGGGCTCTCCCGCTGAGGCTTTGGCCCAGCCGCTGCGCAGCCACTATTCCTTGCTTGCCCTCCCTAAAACAGGGGGAAACAGCGCACTGCGATCCGCCGATCCGCCTGACTCTCCGGAAATCGCGGGGAACGGAGCGCCCGCCGTTTGGCTGGTCGATCTGTTAGCCGATCGTTCTTTCGACTGGCTCGAGGCGGTTCGCGAAAATTCAGATGTCCGCTTGATCGGCGTGGTGGATAGCAATAGCGCCGCTCCGCCGCCCGATCAAATCTCTCCGGAAGATTCGCAAGTGTTCGCCTATCTCCCGCGGCAAGCCCCGCAGGAACTGGTTGAGAAAGCCATCCAGGCTGCGTTTGCAAATATCGAACTCGCTTCCCGCGAACGCTCCGCTCGCGAAGAACTCGAACGCGTTGAGCGGGAAATGGAAGAGCTGAACCTGATCGGAGCAGCGCTTTCCGCCCAGCACAAAGTGGAAGAGCTTCTGAATTTGATCCTGCAAAAGGCGCGAGAGATCACCGGCGCTGACGCGGGCTCGCTTTATCTGGTGGAAGATGCCGGGGAGGGTGCGCGGCGATTGCGGTTCAAGCTTACTCAGAACGATACGAAGCAATTTCCCTTCCGCGAATTCGATTTGCCCTTGACCGATAATTCGATGGCCGGCTTCGTGGCAATGCATGGCGAGCTGCTCAATTTGCCGGACGCCTATGAAATTCCAGCGGATCGGCCTTTTAAGTTCAATGTGAAATACGATCAGACGTCGGGCTACCGCACGCGCTCCGTTCTTACCTTGCCGATGAAAAATCCGAAGGGCGAGGTTCTCGGCGTGCTCCAGTTGATCAATAGCAAGCGGAATCCGAAAGCGCGGCTGGAGACGCTCGAAGATATCGAGCGCGAGGTGCAGCCGTTTCCGGAACGCTGGGCGCGCCTGACACTCTCGCTGGCTTCGCAAGCGGCAGTCGCCTACGAAAACAACAAACTCTATAGCTCGATCGAATCGCTCTTCGAGGGCTTCGTCAAGGCCGCCGTGACGGCGATTGAACAACGCGACCCCACCACCTCGGGCCATTCGCTGCGCGTTTCCACCTTGACCGAAGGCCTGGCCGACACCGTGAACCGGGCGGAGACCGGCCGCTACGCCGCGGCCCATTTCACCCGGGAACAGATGAAGGAAATTCGTTACGCGGCGCTGCTGCACGATTTCGGCAAGGTTGGCGTGCGCGAGGAAGTGCTCGTCAAGGCGAAAAAACTCTATCCCTTCCAGCTCGAAATTGTCCGCCAGCGCTTTGATTACATCCGGAAAGAGATGGAAGCGAGCACCGCGCAACAAAAGTTCCAACTCCTGCTCGAACGCCAGCGCGAAGAAGCTTTGGCGCAAATCGGTTTGATCGACAGTGAATATCAGCAGGCGCTCAAGGAAGTGGATGATTATTTTCAATTTATTCTGCGGGTCAACGAGCCCACCGTGATGCCCGAGGGCAAATTCGACCAGCTTCTCGAAATTTCCCGGAAGAGATTTACCGATCCGCAGGGGGAACAGCGTCCGTACTTGAGCCCCGAAGAAGTGCGCTACCTCTCGATCCCGAAGGGAAGTCTCGATCCGGAAGAGCGCACGCAAATCGAATCCCACGTCGTTCATACCGTGAATTTTCTTTCGCAGATCCCCTGGACCAAGGAACTGAAACAAGTTCCCCAAATCGCTCGCGCCCATCACGAGACGTTGAACGGCACCGGCTATCCCTACAAACTCAAGGGTGACGAAATTCCCCTGCCAGCCAAAATGATGACCATTTGCGATATTTTCGACGCGCTCTCAGCGTCCGATCGCCCTTATAAGAAGGCCGTCCCGGTCGAACGCGCTCTGACCATTCTGGACGAGGCCGTCCACAACAACGAGCTGGATGCCGATCTGTTCCAACTTTTCCTCGATGCCAAGATTTATACCCGCACCGTCAAACCTTCCTGAGCCTCCGTCTGGGAATCTCTAATCGAAGATCGTGAATTTCGCCGTGACACGGCTGGCGAGCAGGGAAGCCGCATCAGGCCTCCGCGGATATTTCCTTCGCTTTGACAACGCGAGGAAGCTAAAATCGCGTTGATGATTTCTCGATCCTCGTGGCTTTTCCTCTTGCTGACCGCATTCTTGGCCTGGACGCCACCGGCTGCAGCACAACAGCCCCCTCAAACTGTTTCTGCCGGGGAATCCACAAACACGATTGTGCTTCCTCCCAAGCTCATCGCCGGCAAGACCGCCACTCTCGCCGTGATCGGCGCGGATGGACACCTGGCCCCGGGCGTTAACGTGGATATTTCCGGGGGACAGCATCTCGTGACAGATGCCACTGGCCGGGCCATCTTCACCGCGCCCAGTACACCGGGCGTGCTATTCGCAAAAATTTCTGGACTATCTTCCGCAGCCGCTGTCATCCTCCCGGCGCCGCCCACCGGGAAAATAACGCTCACCGGAATATCTCCCATAATTTCCTCTCGCGATCGATTCACGCTGCTGGGCACTGGTTTTCAGGGCGAAGCCGATGCCAATCACGTCGAAGTGGGGGAAAAGACCGCCCTCGTGCTTGCTGCTTCACCAGTGGCGCTTGTCGTGCTGACGGCGCCGCGCATCTCTCCGGGACAGCAGCGGCTCACCGTGCGGACGGATGCAGGTACGTCCTCGACTACGACGACTCTGGTCGAACTCTCTCTCGAGACGGGCGGGCAGGCAATCACTCCTCATGAAAAAATAAAACTGGTCGTGCGCGTGCTCGGCAGCGATCAATCCCTCACGGTGGAGGCGCGGAGTCTCGCACCCGAGGTGGTTCGCATTCTCGGGGAAAATCCACAACGCGTCCAAACCAGCGGTGGCGCGGAAAATACGGCTTCCATCGATATCGAGGGCGTGCAGGCGGGCGATTTCGGATTCCGCGTCAGGCTGATCTCGCCCCCAGCCGGCTCGCCCGATCTGGAAGCCGCGAAACAATACCTCGAAGCGGCCGAACGAATTGCCCCGAAGGAAGAAAAGCGCAAGGTGCAAAAATGCTTGTCGCGCCTCCAGAAGAATAAGAATGTTGCAAGAGTCCGCGCCGACATCGAAAAGATGCTCGCCGTTCCATCCGGTGATTTCACCATTCTTCTCGATTCTGCCCGCAAGTCTCTCATCACGCCCTGATCCCCATTTCTCACAAGCCCGTCGAGTTTGTGGTGGAAGAACTTATTCGTTCGAGGCGGGTTCGAGGGCTTTCAAGGTTGCGTCAGGCAGCACGCCCTGATTCATTTGCTCGAGTGTATTGCGCGTCTTGGAAAGCCGGCTATCGGCCTCCTCGTAACTCTGCTGCGCGTGGCGCAGATGAGTGCCCAGCTTGTCGTACACTTCGGAAAACGATTCCAGTTGTTTCTTGAGTCCGGACATGTTGGCCATCAGGTGCCGCGCGTTCTCTTCGATCTTTTGGCCCTGCAGGCTCAACGCAATCGCGCTCAGGCACGCGTAAAAAGTATTCGGCGAAACGGGAAAAACCCGTTTGCTGCGGCAATATTCATCGAGCAGGCCGTATTTTGAATCTTGCGTCATCAGCAGTTCATAGTAGACCGCTTCGGAAGGCACGAACATCAACGCATAATCCAAAGTCCGTTCGCCCGGCAGAATATATTTCTCGGCGATCGAGTCCGCATGTTTCCGCACCGCCACGGAGAATTCACGGCGGGCTTCTTCCCCCGTTTCCGCGAGCCGCCGGTAAGCCTCCAGCGGAAACTTGGAATCGACCGAGAGCATGCGTTCGCCGCTATGGACGACGGCATCCACGATGTTCCCCGTCGAAAAACGAAACTGGGTTTCATAGGCCGCTCGCGGCAATGCGTCTTCGAGTAATCGCTCGAGCGCCGCTTCTCCCAGCGACCCGCGCGTTTTCGCTCCGCCTAACACCATCTGAAGCGTCTGCGCGGTTTGCGAAAGATCCCGTCCCGCCTGCTGCACTTCGCCGATCTGCTGGCTGATTTTGCGCACCGCCTCCGTGGCCGATTGCAATTGCTGCGCCACTTCTCTCTGCGCGTTGCTGGCCAACTGGCCGGAGGCAGCCACTCCACTTTGTAATTCCTGGCGTACCTGCCCCAGTTGTTGCGTCATCGACTGCGTCATTTGACTGAGCTGAGTGCTGAACGTCTGCGCTTGCGTGGCCAGATGCGCCTGGATTTCCTGCCGCAGCGAAGCCATGGATTGCTCCGATTGCGCGCTTGGGCGCATTCGCAGCAGCACCACGAGCGCCAGGCCAATTGCCAGGACCACAGCCAGTACCAAACTTGCAGCGAGAATCATCGAACTCTCACGCCTCCCAAACATTTTAATCTAGTTACTTCACTTTAGCGAGAATAGCACAGCGCGGGAAGCCGTTTTGCGGCGGAACGGTGTGGGATGAGGAAGAAATGCGTCAGCCGTTTGATGACGTCCCAGAAAGCGGCTCATATGCCATGAGCAGTATTGCAATTGCGCACAGGCAAGAGTGTGTCTGTGCCACTACAGACTGTTCGCCGCCCAGGCGGCTTGCTGAATTCTTTCTACCAGTTCAGTTTCAGCGCGAACTGAAACTGCCGCTGGTCGAAAGAAGCAGTCGGCTGCCCGGCGGTGCATACGCCCGAAGTTGGATCGCACAGCGGATTGACATCGCTCACATTATATCGGTTCAGCAGGTTGAATCCGTCCGCGATCACTTCCAGTCTCAATCGCTCGGTAATCGAAAACTGACGGGACAGCCGCAAGTCGAATTGAAAGAATCCCGGCCTTGTAAACGCATTCCGGCCCAGGTTTCCGGTGCAGCCGAACGGCGGCGAGGGAACCGTTGGGAACGGCCCGAACGGTGTTCCCGCGCTGTTGATGCAATTTGTGGGAAGGATGAATTCAGCGTTCTTGATGAAGGGAGACTTGACGGCCGGAGGGAGGCCTGCCGGCACTGCCGCCCCCGCCGGAAGAACGGAGGGCCGGTTTGTGGCCGAACCGAAGTCCAAATTCGTATTCGAGCCGATCAGCACATTATAGGGCCGCCCGGAAGACACTTCGATAATCGGCGCCACGGTGGAATCGGCAAGCAGTTTCTTCCAGAATCCCGAATCGCGCATGTGGTAGCGGCTCTGGAATACCGCGCTGGTGATCCAGCGATGGCGCTGGTCGAAACTCGAGTTGCTGCGCTCCTGATTCGGGAAGCTGTTGTCCTGAGGATTGAGGAGCGTGGACAAGTCCGTCGAGTCGTCGATTGCATGTGAGTATGTCCAGCTCGAAAACAACTGGAAGCCGCTCGAAAACCGCTTCGATACGCTCATCGTGAATGCGTGATAGACGGAATTCCCGCTCGATTCCTGCGGGTTCACGTCGCTCCAGGGGACCTGCACACCAGAAAAACCTGTGGGGAACCCGCCCGCTTTTGCCAGCGCGACCAACGTGTTGTATCCGCCCGGCACCAGTCCGGAAAAGGATGGATTCGGACCAGTCGGCCGGAAGAAATTGAACACTGCCGGCGATGCAATCAATCCGACGATCGCACCGCCGCAATTCTGTCCCGTGTAACCCAGGCCGAGAATGCCCGGAGCGAGCGGCGAGCCCGTGGGAGTTGCGAAGGCGATGCTTCCGCCGGCAAGATTGACGGCAGGCACACCTCCCGCGCAGAGAGTGTTGGGCGTGGAGGGCACCGCCACCGTCAGCGGATTTGTTCCCGGCGTGACCAGTCCGATGGCCACGGCTTTATTGTCGTTGGCGATGAGCTGGCCAGGGTCTGTCACGCTGATATTCCTCGCCCGGTCCAGATGCACTCCATGCGTGTAGTTGTACCCGACGCTGAGCTTCCAGTCCTTCGCGATCTCCCGCTCGATCGTGAGGTTGGCCTGCTCGGCATAGGCATATTGAAAATTCTTCTCCACCGGAATCGTGAATGGCAGCAGCGGTAGCGGATAGCCCTGCACGCCCGGCGCAATCGGAAGCGTAAGAAAACTCTGATTGTTGAACAGCGAATTGGGCTGGAACGCGTTGAAGCGCTGCTGTGACGGGAGGTAGCACATGGAAGGCGTGGACGTGGAGCAGCCCGTAATGTTCGGACCCGTCAGGATACCTTGAAAAATCGATGACGCGTTCAATGCACCCACATTTGCCGGATTATCGATGTGCGCTGCCGAAGGCGTGCCCCCCGCGGCTTCCAGCAGCGTGGAAACGTCGCCGTCTTCCGCCGTGGCCAGGAAGGCCAGCGCGAGCGCCGGATGATCGTAAAAAAGCCCGAATCCGGCGCGCACAACGGTTTTGCCATTGCCCCACGGATCCCAGGCGATCGCGAATCGCGGCGCGAAGTTGTTCGAGTCCACGGGAATTCCTTCGACCACTCCCAATGCCTGCTCCGCCGTCGCGTTCAGCGCGGTGCCGGCGGGGAAGGTGGGAACCCATTCGATGTCGTAACGCACCCCGTAGTTGATGGTCAGTTTGTGATTCGCCTTCCAGCTATCTTGCACGAAGGCGCCCAGCGTCTTGTTATTGAAGGGGTGGTTGGATTGGCCGATGCCTTGGAAGAAGACGGTGGGAATACCCAGACCATACGCTTGCACGGCTGAAAAATCGGGTGCTTGGAAGGCGGAGAATGCCGAGTTGAGCGATCCGGAGTTGAGACTCCCGAAGTTATACACGCCCCCGTAGTTCAGCGTGAAAATCTGCGATGTGGCGGAACGCAATTGGATCAAGTTCGTGTCGGCGCCGAATTTGAGGGTGTGCGATCCCTTCGTCCAGGTCAGGTTATCGGTCCACTGAAAGCGGCGCTCGATGCGGTCCTCGGTGGAGAATGGCTCGCGGCCAAAGAAAGCGGAGCCCGCGATATTGACGGCCACAGAGCTGCCGCCGGGGAGGTTGGCAAAGCCGTAGTGCAAGCCGCGGCGCGCAAACTGGAAGCGAAACTCGTTGAACAGGCTGTCGCCGATGACGGTCGTGTGCTGGCCGACGATGGCTAGATCGCGCGTCTGTTGAACCGAAGTGCGCGATCCGGCGTTTTGACCGAAGTTCTGGTTTTGCGCGTTCACTTGTATGCCGCTGATCGTCGAAGGAGAAACGCTCACTCGCACAAAGGAGGTGTTTCTTTGATTCCAGATGTGCTCGAGCTTGAGCGAATAAAGGCTGGTGCCCTCCGACACCGGATAGTTGCCGATAATCGATGCGAGTCCGACGTAGGAGGCGGGCAAGGGCGCGCCGCTGCTCGGGAAAAAGTTGGCAGGGAATCCCGGAGTGTTCCCAAACAGGGCCACCGCCGCGCTGCTTGTTCCTGCCGCGAAATACCCGGCTCGGACGGGTGCGGGAACCAGGCCGTTATTGACGAACGCTGCCTGCCCTGTGGTCAGCAATCCGGCGGCTGGCACCCCGGGTGGAAGAAAGGGCACGATGGCAGCGGGCGCGGCCGTGTTCACGAAATTAAAGTTATTTGCGCCGATGCTCGAAAAACCGGTTTCCTGCCGCCGCGTCGTCTCGTAGCTGAAAAAGTAGAAGGTCTTGTCCTTTTGAATCGGCCCGCCCAGCGTGACGCCCGCCTGCACGCGCGTGAATGGCTGCTTGACGGGAACGGCTTGGAAGCCGGTGGTGGGGCTTGAGACTACGTTTACGGAGAAAGGATTTCGGGCCTGGATGGCGCTTTGGCGAAGATATCCGAATGCATTCCCATGAACATCGTTCGATCCCGATTTCGTGACGATATTCACCACGCCGCCCATGGCCCGGCCGTACTCGGGCATGAAGTTGCTGACCAGAAGTTGAAATTCCTGCACCGCTTCCTGTGAGACCGTCGCGCGAATGCCGTTGGTCGAATTGTCTACCGCATCCGCCCCGTCCACGGAGACCTCGTTCGATCGTGCCCGCTGGCCGCCAAAGTTGAGGCCGCTCGTCGGCGCAGCGCCGATGGAGGGCGTGTTGTCGCGCGCCGCCTGCGAATTGAGCAAAGTAAAATTGATATAGTTGCGGCCATTGATCGGGAGGTTGTCGATTTGCGCCGTCGTCACGCTCTGCGAGACATCCGTCCGATGGGTCTCGATCACTTCGGGTTCGCCCGTTACTGTCACGATTTGCTGGCCCGCCTCGAGGGTCATCTGCGGATTGAATTCCGCCGCTGCACCCAGAGCCAGATGCAAGGCAGGCATCACGAGCTTGGACATTCCCTTCGCTTCCACCGTCAATTCGTAATCTCCCGGCGGCAATCCGATGATTTGATAATGCCCATCTCCGCCGCTCTCTACGCTCCGCGTCGCTCCGGTTGTCAGGCTCTTCACCGAGACTTTTGCTCCAGCCACTGCCAGTCCCTGAGGATCGAGCACAGTTCCAGAAAGGTTCACGGTATTGACTTGCCCGAGTGCTGGTCTCGCTGTGGATAGGATTCCTGCCAAGCCTAACGCGATTAGACACACCCATTTATGTAAGTGCATCAAATTGAACCTCCAGGCGGATTTTTCGGATGGCCCCGATCGCCCTGCGATTAACCCCCGGTCGCCCGAACGATGGCACCCCAGATCAAGGCCGTACCCGGGCTTGTACTCCAAGCAGCGGACACGTTGCAATATATTTATTCACCGAATATCCACTGTTTCTCCCCGGCGTCGGTTGGCAGGAAGCCGTTGGTTTGCTCGTTCGCTAATCTCTATCCGTTTCAGGCCGATAAGTCTCTTTGTGGAGCCATCGTATGTCCGAATTTGAGAGCCCGGATGTCCTTCGATCTGTACTCGAGAGCCTTCAAACCGGCCTCTATCTCGTGGATCGTGACCATAAGATTGTCTTCTGGAGCGACGGCGCCGAGCGGATAACGGGCTATTTGCGTCAGGAAGTGGTGGGGCGTTTCTGCCGTGAAAGTCTGCTTGCCCGGAACGAAAAGAACAAGAACATAAAGAACAAGGACATATTGTCGGAAGCGGCCGACGCCCTCGCCACCGCGTTCCGGGACGGAAAACCTGCGTCCGATGAAGTTTCATTTCGCCACAAATCCGGACACCGGGTTCCTGTGCGCATGCGCGCCGCCCCCATCCGGAATAGCCACGGAAGCATCATCGGCGCTGTGGAATGCTTCGATGAGAGCCCGGCAGTTTCAGATTGGGATCGTCGTCAGACAAAACTTGCCGATTTGGGCCATCTCGACCAGGTTACTGGAGTCGCCAACCAGGGCTTCATCCAGTCTTGCTTGCGCGAAAACCTTTCGAATTTTGCTGTAACTCTGGTTCCTTTCAGCCTCGTCTTCGTTCAGGTAGATCGCCTGGAACATCTTCGGGCGGCTTATGGACCCGCGGTTATCGCTCCCATTCAGCGCGAGGTCGCCCAGACGCTCGAAAATAGTTTGCGGCCCACCGACTTCCTCGGCCGCTTCAATGACGATCAGTTTCTGATCATCTTGATGCAGTGCAGCGCTTCGGAGGTCGAGCGGGTAGCCGATCGTCTGCGGAAGATGGTCAGTCAAACGCAAGTGGAGTGGTGGGGCGACGAATTGCCGATTACGGCGTCGTTCGGAGGAACCACCGTAAAACCTGAGGACAAGCTGCCAATGCTTCTCGAACGAGCGAAAAAATCCCTGAGCGAGAGCTTGGCAACCGGGGGGGACCGTGTCACGGCCCGCTGGAATGACGACGGCGATTGCTTGGAGGCTGAATCTCCATGTTCATAATCATCGGAATCGTCATCGTCTTCGGCGCTGTGGCCGCCGGATACAAAATGGAGCATGGCAATCTGCTGGTGCTTGTCCAGCCGGCGGAGCTGATTATCATTGGCGGGGCCGCCCTTGGAACCGTTCTCATCGCCAATCCATGGCATATTCTCAAGAAGATTGTGGCAGGCATCGGTGCGATTTTTGGCGCCTCGAAATTCAGCAAGCAGCATTATCTCGACTCCCTGAAAATGATGCACGAATTGTTCGGCCGGGCGCGCAAAGAAGGGCTGATGGCCCTGGAATCGGATAGCGACATGCCGGACCAGAGTCCGATCTTTTCCAAATACCCGAAGTTCCTGAAGGACCACCATGCTCTCGCCTTCGTTTGCGACTCCATCCGCATGGCTTCCAGCGGCGGCATCGAGCCGTTCGATGCCGACCAGATGATCGAAAACGACATGGAATCCCATCACCAGCAAGCCAGCCTGCCTGTCGCTGCCCTGGCCACCATGGCGGATTCCTTGCCCGGCCTCGGGATCGTTGCCGCCGTCCTTGGAGTTGTGATCACCATGGGTGCGCTGGGTGGACCACCGGAAGAAATCGGCCAGAAAGTCGCGGCTGCCCTGGTCGGCACATTTCTCGGAATTCTGCTGTGTTACGGATTGGTCGGGCCAATCTCTTCGAACATGGCCAAGGCGGCCGATGAGGAGCACGCTTATTACCAGGTCCTGCGCGTGCTCATCGTTGCCTTCATGAAAGGCACCGCGCCCAGCTTGGCCGTGGAGATTGGGCGGAGAGCCATTCCAGGAAATGTGCGGCCCGAATTCCAGGAAACCGAGAATTACATCAAAGGCAGGACCGAACCCCAGGCCGAAGCCGCTGCGCCGGAACCCGAGCCCACTCCGGAAGCCGCGGCTTAGCGGAAACTCCCAATCGAATGGCTACCAAAGCTCCCATCATCGTCGTCAAGAAGAAGGCCGCGCATGGCGGGCATCATGGGGGCGCCTGGAAGGTCGCCTATGCCGATTTCGTGACCGCTCTGATGGCGCTCTTCATCGTGCTCTGGTTGCTGAACACCAATAAGCCGGTCAAGGAAGCCGTCGCCGGCTACTTCAAGGATCCCAGCGGCACCTCCAGGAAAGTCGGCAGCGATATGTCCGGCGCCGGAGAAAATTTCACGGTCACGAAAGACAATATGGATCAGCTCAAGGATCAATTGGAAAGAGCGATCCGGGAAGTCCCCAATTTCGACGCGCTGAAAAATCACATCGACATGACGGTCACCCATGAAGGGCTTCGCATCGAGCTGACCGAATCCGAAAACGGCACTTTCTTCGACAGTGGCAGCGCCAAGTTTGTTCCCGGTAATGAAGACATTGTCATCAAGCTCGCTCAGGAACTCGGCAAACTCCCGAACAATCTGGCTATCGAAGGGCACACCGACGCCAAGCCGTACGTCAAGGGAAGCAGCTACGGGAACTGGGAACTGTCGGCGGATCGCGCGAATTCAGCCCGGCGTTTGATGCAACAGAACGGCGTTCGTCCCGATCAAGTGACGCAAATTCGAGGCTTTGCCGATCAGCGCCTCCGTAAACCCGACGCGCCACTCGACCCTTCGAATCGCCGCATTTCGCTGATCGTGCAGTATCAATCGAAAACAGATGGGGACGAGAACCCGGCTCCCAGCGAATCCAAATCCCCGGAAGCGAAGCCCCATGACTCGAAGACTCCTGACCGTTCTACCCGGCAGCATTGAAAACTATCTTTCCGCTCAATCGAATCGAAATAATTGCCGGCGCCTTGCTTGCTTCCGCCTCGATTCAATGCTAGCTGGCTGCTGCTTTCTGCTGCCCCGCTTCTCTCCACAGCACTTCGTACACTTCCACCGGCTCCAACTTTCCCTTCAGTTTCCTCGGTTCCAGCCGGCGCACCGGAAGTTGGCCCGCGAGTTCTAGGGAGGTAGTGCTTGAAATCAGAATTTGGTCCGGCTCAGCTTGTTCCGTAAGCCGGGCCGCGACGTTTACCGTATCCCCGATCGCCGTGTAATCAAGCCGCCTCGCGGCCCCAATGTACCCGGCCACGGCAGGCCCCGTGTTGATTCCAATTCCGATCGAAAGAGGAAGTCCCGCGACTTCCCGCTTCATCTCCTGCGCCAAAGCCTGCATTTCAATCGCTGTTTGCACCGCCCTCAAGGCATTCTGTTCCTGCGCCAGCGGCGCCCCGAACAGTGACATCAGCCCGTCGCCCAGAAACTTGTCGAGCGTGCCCTCGTGCCGGAAGACGAGTTCCGCCATCCCTTCGAAATAATGATTCAGCATTTCGACCACAGTGCCGGGCGGAAGCGATTCAGCCATATGCGTGAAGCCGCGAATATCGGAAAAAAGCACGGTCAATTCCTGCGTCTCGCCGCCCATGCACAGGTTCCCCGCTTCGGCGACGATTTTCCGAGCCACTCCCGGCGAAAGGAATCGTTCGAGCGCCGCTTGTTGGATCATCCGCTGCGCCACTTCCTGCCGTGCTCGCACATGATCGATCGATAGTCCCGCTTGCGCCGCAATCACCGCAAACACGTTCAAGTCTTCCTGTGAAAAAACGCTGCTCATGTTCAGGTTGTCCACGTAGAGGAGGCCGTGGATTCGATCGTGGCTGCTCAAGGGAGCGCACATGGCGGATTGCACGCCCGCGAGCGTCAAACTTTCGCTGGTTCGAAACCGTGCATCGGCCTGCGCATCTTGCACCACCAGCGGCAATCCTTCCTCCATCACCTGCCGGATGATGCTTTGCGACAGGATCATTTGCGGGCCATGGTCGCTCGGGCGCGAATTCCGGTAGCGCACCAGCGCCGGCAGAAAGTTGCCGCGTTCGTCGAGCAGCATCGCGCAGCCGCGTTCGGCCCCTTCGATTTGAAGCGCCAGATCCTGAACGCGGTCCACCACTTCCTCGATCGTTCCCAGCGCCGCCAGTGTGCGGCTGACGTTATACAAAAGAGTGAGCAGTCCGTTCTCATGTTCCAGCGAGTTCAATCGCTGTTCGATGCCCCGCGGCAGGCTGGGAGCGCCCGGCGGCGTCAATGGCTGGCCGAATCGCCGGGCAGGAGTTGTATCCCGGATCATCGAGGTCGGCGGCTGCTGGGCCTTGAGCATCTGCGTCAGTCTCGAAGGCATTTTGGTGGGCGTATGCACCACCAGGGGCCGCGACTCGGGGGCCTCAAAGCGCAGCGTGTAGACACCCAGCGTAATCGTGTCGTTATTCTTCAGGATGGCTTCTGGAACCAGCACGCCGTTCACTCCGATCCCATTCGCGCTATTCAGGTCGACAATTCTCCAGCCGCCGTTGCGCGCCGGCAGAAATGTCGCATGCCGTCGCGAAACGCTGGAATCCTGCAGGATCAGGCCATTGATCTCTCCGCGCCCCACTTGCACCGCATGGGATTCCGGCAGTTCGAACATGCGGGCTTCTTCATCGGCGCGTTGGATGATCAGGCGGGGCATCGTGCGCTCCTATCTCGTTCTCACCATGTCGGAAAACTGAAGAGGGGAACTCGGCTTATTGAACACGATTTTCGTAAGCGAATTATGAGCGTCCAAAATCTGGATAATTTCCAACACGCCAATCTCAACACCAGGAATATTCGACCGGTAGACGGAGAACTGCTGCCCCAGTCGCACTCCGTCGCTCGATCCCAGGCTGATTGTTGCTCCCGTTTCGTCCACCTTCGTCACGTAGCCCTCGAGTCCTCCGGATTGCGCAACTGGCGCGGCACTCTCGCGCGGCGACTGCGCAGCATTCATCTGCCGGATCGTGTCCGCCAGGCTGGACATGACCTGGCGCACCTGGGCCACGTCCGATTTCAATCCCAGCAAATCGTTTTGCGTGTTCAGCCGCAATGACGTCAGGGATCCGTCGGTCGTTTTCACGAAATTTTGCGTGTCTTTTGCCGTATCGCTCAGGACGGTTTGTTGCTGCTTCAATTGATTCGCCTGCGATTCCACTGCCGTAACCCGTTCGTTCAGCTTGTCCAGCTTGTCGTTCAGTTTGCCGAACTCCTCGATCAGGTACCGGTGAAGCGTCTCATCTTTCTGCTTCTGTGCCCGGCTTTCCGGCGCAACGAGCAGTGCCAGCGCCACTGCCACAAGAATAGACATCCCTCTCATCTGTGTTCCTCCTGGTTTCGTTTGAAGGCCTGCGGTGAGAAAGCCTCTACGGCTTGGCCAGCACCTCATTCACGTCTTGGACCTGACTTGCATTCACGACGATTGTCTTCTGAATCGCTTTATAGCCCCTCAGGTACAGCGTCAGCACATATTGCCCGGGCGGCAATTTCAAAAGCGCCGGCGAGCGCTGCCCCATGCTCTTGCCGTTCACCACTACGTCGGCTCCGGGCGGAACCGTCTTAACATTCACCCAAGCGTCCGTCGAGGCCGTCGCGGTCACCGGCGGCAAAGTCACACTCCATTGCAACATTTGATCCGCCTCCAGCGCCGCCGCCTTCTCGGCGTCCCGGTAACCGGCCTTCTGCACGCGGATGGAATAGTTGCCGGGCGGCAAAGTGATTTCGGCGGGGGACTGCTGCGCTCGCCGCTGGCCGTTGATATAAATATCGGCGCCAGCCGGTTGCGTGACCACCACGATGCTTCCGCGCAGTGGCTGCAGGCTGATCTCCTTTGCCACGATGCTTCCGGCGCGCACTTCCAATATGCGCCGCTCGATTTGGTAGCCGGCCAGGTTCACTTCCATCGTGTAACGTCCGGGCAATAGGTCCTCGAAACGGCAGGGCGTCTTGCATTCTTGGTTCGCCTTCCCATCGGGCCCTTGCAGGACGGCCCGCGCGCCCATCACATCGGTCAGCACTTCCACCTCTCCTTTGCCCGATGCAGTTCTGGGTTTCCCTTCTTCATCGGGCGAATCTGGGGCAGCGGTGCTGGCGCGCGCGATTTGTGTGCGGTCCTTCCATGCGAGTCCGGTGGGCAATCCCCGGAGCTGCTTCAGGAGTTGTTCATGCTCGGAGCGCGTCAAGGTTCCGGAAACGCTCAAACCATTTTCTGCAATTTCCACCCGCACCTTTTTCGACAGGCCCGCGCGCTCCAACTGTTTCTGGACTTGCGATTGCTCTTGGGTTAGATCCGGCTCGGTGGCCGGCGCGGTTGTTCCCGCTACGCTGTTCGACGTTGGTTGCACGGGCGGGTTGGTGGTTGCGGGGGCCGCCCCATCTGTGTGCAGCACATCCACCGGTGGCTCCGCGGGCGGGGGCGCGGGGTTATTCGTGGCCGCCTGAGTTGTGCCCTGAGTTGTGCTTGATGCGCCTTGCGCGGAACCAAACAGATCTGCCCGGATTCGCCGCAGTCCATCGTGCAGATTCGGCCAGGCCATCACTCCGCCGCCGGCAATAATCACCACAAGGAGGAGCACGATTCCGCCCAGGTAGCCGTGGCTGCTTCGTTGCGGCTTGGATTGCAGCGGCGCGGCTGCTGGGGGTGGTGACGTGAACGGATAGACCGGAGTGTTTTGCTGCGCGGGCGGTTGGGGAGACCGGCTCGGCGCATTTCCTTCGAACCGGCGCATCGGTGGTGGGCTTTGCGCTGGCGCAGGATGCGCGGGAGCAAGCCTCGCCATTTTCACCGTGTCTTCCGCGTTGCTCTCGATGTTCCCATAATTTTGCAGCGCATCCCAGAATTCCTGGCACGTTGCGTAGCGCGACCCGGGATCTTTGGAGAGCGTCTTGGTTACGATGAAGTTCAGCCCGGATGGAATGGACGAATCCAGTTCCCGCGGCGGGATCGGATCGATGTTCACGATCTTATAGATCACCGTCGTCACGTTTTGCCCGGGAAACGGTTTCTCGCCCGTGATCAACTCATAGAGAATCACGCCCAGCGAAAAAAGATCCGAGCGCCCGTCCACCAATTTCCCCTTGACCTGTTCCGGCGACATGTAGCTCGGAGTGCCTACAATGTGACCGCTCTGCGTCGTTCCCAGTTGCATGATTTTCGCCGTGCCGAAGTCGGTGATCTTCAGCGTGTCGTCCGCCGTCAGGATCATGTTGGCAGGCTTGATGTCGCGGTGAATCACGTTGTGCTGATGAGCCGTGCCCAGCGCCGAGCACGCTTGCTCCATCAACTTCAAAATGCGGGGCAGCGGGAAAATTTGTTTCTGATCGAGCCGTTCCTGCAAGCTGGGCCCGTCCACATGCTCCATGGTGATGTAGAACAGCCCTTCGTCTTCGCCGGCGTCATACACCGAGACGATATTCGGATGTGTCAGCGACCCGGCGGCGCGCGCCTCCGTTTGAAAGCGGTTCAGCAGCTCCGCATGGCTCATTCCGGAGCCGCCCGCATTCAATCGCAGGGTCTTCACCGCCACGTTGCGGCCGATCACCGGGTCAAACGCTCGATAAACCACACCCATAGCGCCACGCCCGAGTTCTTCGAGCAATTGATAGCGCCCGGCTTTAAGAGGTGCCACTGGGATGCACCCCCGGAACAAAGTTTCGGTATCGGGGCCCGCCAGATACAGTTGGTGGAACTCGAGCAGTCAGATACAGACAGACCGGAAGGACTCACAATCCTTCATCGGTTCGAAGGGGACTTTATCGCCTGGTTTACTGGCCGAGACCTACCCTCTCGGTTTGGCCAGAGGATACGCCTCGCCGTCGCTCGCGTCAATCTTCGCTCGCCCCCGGCTGGCTCTGTGGAATTCCCATGCAGTTACGTCGATGAGGAGTTAAATTCAGCCCGCTGGCTCTCTTGGTTTTCTCCGGAGCAGACTCAAGTGCGGCGCGTGCTTGCTATCGAATGTGCGCTACGCGATCTTTCGTGGGAAATTTTTGAAATTGCAGCATGTCGTGCCCCGGCACTACTCGATCGGCTGATCCCGCAAGTTGCACCATGCGTGCCTGCGCCGCCAGGTTCGCCGCATGGTCCTCGGGCAAAAATGTCGCGATCGATGCGTGAGTCTCCAGATTGCGATACAGGTAACAATTGTCCGAAGCCAGCACGAACGGCGGATTTCCATCCACCCGAATGTACTGCGATGCGTACGTGTGCCGCGCTCCCGTATACACGCGAATCCCGGGCAGAATCTCCACGTCGTCGCCTGGAATCAGATGCACTTTTCCATCCAGATTCCGCTTCACCAGCGCCAGCATGTCGTCGGGATCGATTCCGCCGTGATGTCCGCTCGCTTGCCAGGCTGCGCCGGTGTAGTATTCGTATTCTGCCTCTTGGATCCACACCGCCGCTTTCGGAAACAGGTCGATTCCTCCGATGTGATCCCAATGCGCGTGGCTGATGATGATGTCCGTCACTTCTCCAGGATCAACTCCCGCAAGCCGCACCACTTCCTCGGGGCTTTTGAACTCCACCACATGAAATCTGTCCACCCATATCTGTCGGTGGAATCCGCTGTCAAACAGAATGGTGTGTCCGCCCCCGCGAATCAGCCAGATCACCATCGCGATGTCCACTTTCTCATCCTTCGGCGCCCCCACCACCAGTCCCGCCACCGGAAACTCCCGCACCGTGGCATATCGAATCGCATCGATCGAGTACTGTGGGGCCGCGTCCGCGGGAATCCCCTTCGCTCCCACGCGGCTCCACGCTGAGGCAACAACGATCAACGCCGCCACTCCCATCCAAGCGCACATTCGTTTCATCCGGCTCCTCCGAATCACGAATCGTAACAGATTTCGTAGGCGCTTAATTGGATGCTTCGCCGGCCAGCAACGAACATCCCAATCCCAAAAACGCGCTGACCGCAATGTGATTTTTGTCTGATTCAACTCCAACACCTTCCCTCGCCTTTACTTAAAACTTTTCCATTTTGGCTGCTCGCCTGCGGGAAATCGTTTCGTCCAATGATATAGTTTCGCGCGTTGGGGTGAGGGTATGGGGTCCCGTCAGACAAGTTTTAGGTCCGGAATTTCACTCGAAAAAAGAAGCGTGGAGGCTTCCTTCATGTACAAGCGTTTCGTGTTTGTTTTGCTCGCGGCAGTCGTATTTCTGAGTCTCGGCGCACGAAGTTCCCAGGCGCAGTCTTTCCTGATGAATCTGCCTCGTGCCAGTCAACGGGCAGAGCTGGCTCAGCGCATTGGCATCACCGACATCACCATCAATTATCACCGCCCTCTGGTCAACGCACGTAAAATCTGGGGCGGCATCGTGCCCTACGGCCAGGTCTGGCGGGCGGGCGCCAATGAAAACACCACCATCGAATTCACCGACCCGGTCACCATTGAAGGGAAGCCCTTGGCGAAGGGCATCTATGGCCTGCACATGATCCCGGGAGAGAACGAGTGGACCATCATTTTTTCGAAAATGGCCGTCGCCTGGGGCAGTTTCACCTATGACCAGGCGGAAGACGCCTTGCGCGTGACGGTAAAGCCTCAGCCCACGGATATGCACGAGGCCCTGACCTATGATTTCGACGATTTGAAAGCGGATTCCTCGGTCATCACTCTCCGTTGGGAGAAGACTGCGGTGCCCTTCAAGGTCGCCGTCAATGTGAACGAAGCCGTCGAGCAGAGTTTGCGCAACCAGTTCCGCGGTTTGGTGCAATACACCTGGAGTGGATGGGACGACGCAGCCATATACCTGCTCGATAACAAGGGAAACCTGCAAGACGCCTTGAAATACGTCGACCACTCGATCCAGGCCGAAGATCGTTTTGACAATGAGATCACCAAGTCTCGCATCCTCGATGCGCTCGGTCAGAAAGACGAGGCAGCGGCAATTCGGAACAAGGCGATTGCCATGGGCACCATCATTCAGGTCCATTCGTACGGCCGTCAATTGATGATCGCGGGCCATCAGCAGCAGGGATTTGAGGCCTTCCAGATCAATATCAAGAGAGATCCAAACAATTGGCTCGTTCACTCCGAAATCGCGCGTATTGCCGTGTCCAAGGGAGACTACGACACTGCCGTGAAAGAGATGAAGCTCTGCCTGGCCGGCGCTCCCGATCAACAAAAGCCGTTCATTCAGGGGCTTCTAAAGCGTGTGGAAGCAAAAGAGGACATCAACAAGTAGCCGTTCGACTTGTAGAGAAGAATGCTCCCGGGGCCGGCCGGGATGTTCGGCCGGCCCCATCGAGTAGCTATTGCCGTCAAACTGCGCTGTCACAGCTTGGAGATCGCGATGAAGAAAACTGTCGTTGCTATTCTGTTGCTTCTGACGTCGACAGCAATCTCCTCCCATCCCAAGCGGCAGATGGATTCCGCCTCGCCGCAAAAATTCGCGCTCGCCTCCACGCAGGATCTGGTCCTGATTGGCACGAAGGCGGTAGCCGTCACCTACAAGGGCCGCAAGGCGGTGCGCATAAACGAGGATCTCGACTCGCCTTCGAAAACTGGCGAGGAAGTGGCGCTAGTAAAAGGCACCGATTTCGCAAATGGAACTATCGAGGTTGATGTCTCGGGAACCCCCGCCGCTGGCGCCCGCGCCGACGTCAGAGGTTTCGTCGGCATCGCTTTCCGAGTCCAGCCGGAGATTGCGAAATTCGAATGCTTCTACCTTCGCCCCACCAACGGCCGTGCCGATGACCAGCTCCGCCGCAATCATTCCACCCAATACATTTCCGATCCCGATTATCCCTGGCAACGCCTTCGCAAGGAAAATCCGGGAGTCTACGAATCCTACGTGGACCTTGAACCGGGAGTCTGGACGAAACTACGAATCGTTGTGGACGGCGTGCGCGCGCAACTCTACGTCAACGGCGCTTCGCAACCCTGCTTAATCGTGAATGATCTGAAATTGGGGGAAACGCGCGGCCAAATCGCCTTGTGGATCGGCCTCGGCACCGAAGC
>JBGQGW010000009.1:0-33924 GCA_041497605.1 Terriglobia bacterium
ACAAGAATATTCGAGCAGTCTGGTTCGTCGTCAACTGGCGGCGCGGTAGGCAATTATGAAGATGCGCTTGAAAGGGAATAGGACGCGACCGTCGGGGCGGGGAGCATACAGAGGCCGGATGCCCTCTAAATATTCGGCAAGGAAGCGTTCGCGGTCCGTTTCCGATTGCAGAAGGCCAAGGTAAGGCCGGAGCGCCGTGCCTTTGAAAAATTCGACGATCGCTTCCAAGTCCGGCATCACCTGAAGATACTCGGTTTCCCAAATATCGAGGTGGGCGGCAAGCGGCGCGAGAACGTCGTAATAATATGCCAATTCTTCGGTGCGCCACTCCTTTGCTCCGTTCGGAAACGAGCGTTGCCAGGCAGCCGAACTGGCTATGTCGCGCATGAGGCGATGGACTGGGTCTCCGTAATTACCGGGCATCTGTGCGGCGAGTGCGCCGCCCGGCGCGACGTGCTTGAAAATTTGCGGGAAGGCTGTAGCATGATCCGCGATCCACTGAAATGCTGCGTTCGAGAAGACCACATCATACTGATCCGAAACAGTTGTGCCGGCGGCCCAACTTTCGATACTGCCGGTGATCCACTTGACCTGCGGCGACAACTGACGGGCGGCGGCAATCATGTCCGGGGAGCTATCCAGGCCGGCGATTTCGGCGCGAGGCCAGCGGCCGGCGACGACCTTTGTGCTATTACCGGGGCCGCAGCCTAAGTCAATGACGCGGCGCGGCTGCTCCACCAAAACGCGGTTCGCGAGGTCCTGACAAGGGCGCGTGCGTTCTGCTTCGAATTTTAGATATTGATTCGGGTTCCAGGTGCGCATGGGCCGTTGATCAGGATAGTCGATGTGGCGAGAACGGAAAAGAGAGTTGTGCACGCAAATGAAATCCAATTTGGCTTGCCAAGAGCGTGGATTAGGAATGAAGCTTGTTAGTGGCTGTCCTGGAATTCTTCGTGCCAGGCCATTTGAATTGCTTCGAGTTTACCTTCGCTGGAGAGTTTGGGATCGCCGGTGAAGCCTTGCAGTTCTGTCACCCACTTGTGCAGGTCGGTGAAGCGGACAGTGAGCGGGTCAGTACCTGGAAATTTTCCAGCGAGACGGATGCCGATTTCTTCTGCATTATCCCAATCGAATGCTTCGGGCATTGCGTCTCCTTCGAAGGCGGCAGTCAACAATTCTCTAGTGGTCGGCTTCCTTGGCGAAATTACGATTCCACTCTGGAATTTCGACGACCAGGTCCGATGATCCATCGGGAATGCACTGGCATCCGAGCCGCGATTTTGCGGTGACGCCGGCAGCCTCGTCGAGTTGATCCATCTCCGGATCCGAGGGCTCGTTGCAAGACTCAAGTCCTTGATGGACGATCACATGGCAGGTGGAGCAGGCGCACACGCCACCGCAGGCGTGATCCAGCGGGATATGATTGCCCTGGGCAATGTCGAGGATGCTGCCGGGGAGGCCGTCGTGACCCATGGGGAATTTTTCCGGATCGACCTCGACTGTCTTGCCTTCCTTCAGGAAGGTGACCCTGAACTTCTTGGTCGCGGGCGTATATTTAACTTCTTCGATGTACGGATTCTTGCCGCCCATATTTTTGCTCCTCTTGCTGCTCGCGCGAGCGGGCGGGTTAAAACCCGCCCCTACAAAAGCACCAGCGTTACGAACTCTAGACGTCTTCGACGCGCTTACCTTCCAGGGCCGTATGCAGGGCGCTGTTCATGACGACTTCGGCCAGGTGCATCGTAGCCTCGTTCAATTCGGCGATGCGCGTGCGGACCAGTTTGTAATCCGTGCCGGCCATCGCGGCGCGCAGATTCGCAATCGCCTGATCGATCGAGCGCCGCTCGCCGGCGGAGATCGGAACATCGGCTTGCTCCGATAATATCTTCACAGTGGCGTGAAGGATTGTTTCACCTTCGTTGCGAGCTTCGATCAATTGGCGCTCGGCGAAATCCTGCTCGGCGTATTCAATGGACTCTTCGAGCATTCGCTCGACTTCAGTGTCATTCAAGCCGTAGCTCGGCTGCACTTCAATGGACCGCTCCTCGTTCGTACGCAGGTCGCGCGCGGCCACTTGCAAAATGCCATTCGCATCGATCAGGAATTTTACATCCACGCGAGCCAGTCCAGCGGGGCCGGGCGGAACTTTAAGTTGGAACTTGGCGAGCGAGCGGCAATCTTTCGCCAATTCGCGCTCGCCTTGAAGAACGTGGAGATCGATTCCGGTCTGGTTCTCGACGCCGGTGGTGAAAAGCTCAGACGCGCTCGCGGGAATGGTGGAGTTTCGCGGGATTATCTTTGCCACGACCCCGCCCATGGTTTCGATGCCGAGCGAGAGCGGCGTTACGTCGAGCAGCAGCATATTCTTCACGCCGGATTCGAGAATGTCGGCTTGCACTGCGGCGCCGAGCGCCACCACTTCATCGGGATTCAGTTCGCAGTGCGGCGCGCGGCCAAAATATTCGCCCACGGTCTGGCGCACCAACGGAATACGCGTCGAGCCGCCCACCATTACCACCTCATCCATTTCGCATGGCCGGAGCTTCGCGTCGGCCAGCGCCATTTTCACCGGCGCCATGATTCGTGCGACGATCGGGCGAATCAGATCCTCGAATTCCGGGCGGCCGATTTCGCGCACATACCCGGCGTTACTGGGGAGCGCAAATTCCACAGTGGCGCTTTCCGCAGCGGAGAGATCATGTTTCGCTCGGATCAAGGCGTTTCGCAGTTCTTGCAGCTCTTCGGATTGCTGGCCGAGGTCGACGCCGAATCTTTCGCGGATCTCGGCGCGGGCCAGCGCCATCAGCGCATTGTCAATGTCGTCGCCACCAAGATGCGTATCTCCGTTCGTCGAAAGAACCTGGTATATATCCCCATCGGTAGTGGAGATCAGCTTCAGGATCGAAATGTCGAATGTGCCGCCGCCGAAATCGTATACGGCCACTTTTCCGCGGCGTTGCTTGTGCAATCCGTAGGCAAGTGCGGCCGCCGTGGGCTCGTTCACCAGGCGCAGAACTTCAAGGCCAGCCAGCCGGCCGGCGTCTTTCGTTGCCTGGCGCTGGGCGTCATTGAAGTAGGCGGGCACGGTGATCACGGCGCGGTCGACCGAATCCTTGAAATATTCTTCGGCCCAACCTTTCAGCTCGCGCAAAATGAAGGCGGATATTTCCGGCGGGGTGAAACGCTTTTCACCCAGGCGCACACGAATCACATTGCCACTTTCGGAATCGATGCGGAAGGGAAAGAGCTTCAGCTCATTCTGCACGTCGTCGACTCCGCGGCCCATCAGGCGCTTGACGGAATAAATCGTGCGCTCGGGCTGAGTGAGCAAACGCCTACGCGCGGATTCACCCACCACGATGCCGCCATCGGGATCGACGCTTACGACGGAGGGGCAGAGCGCCGAGCCGTATGGGCCGGGAATACAGCGCGGCTGGCCTGATTCCGCGTCGAGGTATGCGATCAGGCTGAACGTCGTTCCCAAGTCAATTCCAACTACACGCCCCATTCCTTACTCCTCTACCAATTCTTTTTGCACGTTCGCAACGAGGTTGCGGATATAAGAGCGACGGTTCAGCACTTCATTCATTCGCGCCATCAGATCGCGTTCGGCCGCGTCACTGGCATGCGAATCGACGGCTTGGTCCCACTCGCCGAAAATGTTCTGGAGCTCCGCATCCACCTCGTCCAATTTTTCCTGGAAATTCTTCTGCACGGCGTTCAGGCGCTCGCGAAGCTGGCCCAATTCACCGCCCGATTCGCGGGCCTCTCGCAACTCGTCGAGCGATTCATTCAATTCGAAAACTTCCTCGAGCAATGCGGGCGGCGCTTGCTGCCGGGTGGTGCCTTCCTTGCGGAGACCCGCCTGCGCCAATAAATATTCGGCGCGGGCGATCGGATCTTGCAGCGTGCGATAGGCGTCGTTCAACTCCGATGACCGGTCGAGCGAAAGATTTCGCTCATATTCGCTTGCACGCACAAAATTATCGGGATGCAGCTTCCAGCTCAACTGGTGAAAGCGCTGCTCGAGTTCATCGAGATTCACGCGCAGTTTTCGCGGCAGGCCGAAAACACCGAAATAATCCGTGCCGGCCGGGAGCGGCTGAATTTTTCCGCAAGCCGCGCAGAAATGCCCGGCGTTTACGGCCGCCTCGCAGCTCCAGCACGCGAAGCTGGGGCTTGGGTCCGTGCGTGTTTTTGTCACACTCATTCGTCACGCTCTAGGATCTTCGGTTCGATTCCGGGCCCCTGCGGAGGAGTGTCTAGCAGCCCCGCGTCCCGCGCGAGGAGATTACGCAGTGAAGGAGCTACCACAACCACAGCTTCGTGCGGCTTGCGGGTTCTGAAACACGAAGCCCTGACGCATTAGATCCTCATGATAATCGAGCGTGGTGTTGTTCAAATAAAGGTAGCTCTTCGGATCGACAAAGATTCGCGCGCCGTTTTCTTCGAACACTTTGTCGCGCTCACGCTGCTGAGTATCCAGGCGCATTGCATACGTCAGTCCGGAACACCCGCCGCCTTGCACGCCCACGCGCAGCCCGCCCGTTTCGGCAGGCACGCCATCCTTGGCGAGTAATACGCGGATTTGCTCCGCTGCTTTTTCGGTTACATGAATCATGTTCGACATACTAAGCACATCAATAGCTGGAGAACGAATCAAAACTAAAATTCGGGAACCGGAGCTCCGTGTTCTGGCCGCTTCTTCTGCCGCCGTTGCATCGGCGGCACAAGAGACTTCTTGCGAGACCAGTTGCGGTCTAATGCTGCGACGCGGCAGCTTCGGTAGCCGGCTTCGTTTCGACCTGCTTTTTCTTCCAGTCGGACAGGGCAGCCTTGATCGCGTCCTCAGCCAACACGGAGCAGTGAATCTTCACTGGAGGCAGCGAGAGTTCGCGGACGATGTCCGTGTTGCTGATCGCCAGCGCTTCCTCGACTGTCTTGCCTTTCACCCACTCGGTGGCGAGGGATGAACTGGCAATTGCCGAGCCGCAACCGAAGGTCTTGAATTTTGCTTCTTCGATCACGCGGGTCTGGGGATTCACTTTCATCTGTAGCTTCATGACGTCGCCGCATTCCGGCGCGCCGACCAGGCCGGTGCCCACGTTGCGGTCACTCTTATCGAGCGATCCGACGTTGCGCGGATTTTTGTAGTGGTCTACAACTTTATCCGAGTAAGCCATTAGTTATTTCTCCTCTTCACGGGAGGCAGGCTGTCCAGACCATGCTTTTGAACGGCCTTCTCCGATAGAACTACGCTAGGAATTTCCACCGAACGCCCCGCGAAGAGCTGCCGCAGCGCGTCCGAGATCATGTCCTTGCAAATTCCGAGGGTTTTGAGAAACGCCCCCACCTGTTGCAGTTCGTTGAAGCGGCGCACGACCGAAGTGGTGCCCTCTTCCTTCGGCACGTAAGGCGCAAAAACAACGCCGAACCGTGCCCCATTGCCGCCGAGTGATTGATGAATCGCTAGTGTTCCTTCGTATTCCACGGGTTATCACCTTTTATTAATTTTATTTATTATTCGCTTTTCCAGTTCATCTTGCTCAAATCCACGCCTTCTTTCGCCATCTCATAGAGCGGCGAAAGCTCGCGCAGCCTATTGACCGTCTCGACCAGCCGGGCGACGACGTAATCCACTTCCTCTTCGGTATTGAACCGCCCGATGCCGAAGCGGATTGACGTGTGCGCCAGATCCTCGCCCACGCCCAATGCCTTCAGCACGTAGCTGGGTTCCAGCGTTGCGGAAGTGCAGGCTGAGCCGCTCGACACCGCGATGTCATTGATGCCCATCAGGAGCGATTCGCCTTCGACATACGCGAAACTGATGTTGATGTTGTTCGGTAGCCGGTGAACCATCGAGCCATTGATGAACACCTCATCGAGCTTCGAGAAAATCTGATCCTTTAGCCGGTCGCGCAGGCGGCGCATCTTTTCGCTTTCCTGAGGCATTTCCAGCATGCAAAGTTCGCAGGCCTTGCCCAGTCCGACGATGCCCGTAACATTCAATGTGCCGGAACGCATTCCGCGCTCGTGCCCGCCGCCATCGATAATCGCCGAAAGCTGCACACGCGGGTTTTTGCGCCGCACGTACAAAGCGCCGACGCCCTTGGGCCCGTAAATCTTATGCCCCGACAACGACAGCAGGTCGATTCCGTCCTTTTGCACGTCTACCGGGATCTTCCCTACTGCTTGGACGCCATCTGAATGGAAAAAGACGCCCTTTTCTTTGGCGATCTTGCCGATTTCCGCAATGGGCTGGACAACGCCAATCTCATTATTGGCGTACATGATCGAAATCAGGATCGTCTTGGGCGTAATGGCGCGCCGCAGATCATCCAGGTCGATCCGGCCGTCTTTCTGCACCGGCAGATAGTTCACCTCGTAGCCATACTTTTCGAGGCGCTTGCAGGTATCGAGCACCGCCTTATGTTCGGTGACCTGGGTGATGATATGGTTGCCCTTCTCCCGATACATTTCTGCGAGGCCTTTGATCGCCAGGTTATTGGACTCGGTGGCGCCGCTGGTAAAGATGATCTCTTTCGGCGTGGCATTGATCAGCTTGGCGATCTGCCCGCGCGCATTTTCCACAGCTTCTTCGGCTTCCCAGCCAAAGGCGTGATTTCGGCTCGCGGCATTCCCAAATTTCTCGGTGAAATAGGGCAGCATTTCCGCAAGGACGCGAGGGTCGCACGGCGTCGTGGCATGATTATCCATGTAAATCGGCAACTTAATAGCCATCTTGCTCTCCTACGCTCTTAACTCGACAACCTCGGACGACGGCGAGTCGTCGGTCATCTGAGAAATGGTGACTTTATTCAGCACCTCAAGGATGCTGTCGTTCACGCGCCGCAAAGGCTCCCGCACCGTGCAGGTGCCGGCTTGATCGCAATGCCCGCGATGCGTGACGCAAGAGGTGATGAACAGCGGGCCGTCAATCGCTGTGATCACTTCCAAGGCCGTAATTCGCGCCGGGTCCCGTCCAAGTGTGTAACCACCGGACGAGCCGTGCTTGGCTGCCACAAGCCCGTTTCTTGCCAACTTCTGCAGCACCTTAGCCAGTAATGGCGCCGAGATGCCATAAAACTCCGCGATGTCGGAAGCGCTGGCAGAGCCTTCGCAGCCGTGCATCGCCAGATGCTTCAGGGCGATGAGTCCATAATCCGCTTTCTTCGATAGTTTCAGCACGGCAGCATGTTGGTGACACAGTGGAAGGCAAGAACGGTGATCTAGAACTGATTTGCTTCCCCCATCACCGTACCGGGTCACTCAATCCATATGCGACCATTTCAGTCGCAATTGAATTTTACGCCTTAAACCAGTCGAAAGTCAAGTCTGTGTTCTGGGTCAAAGCGAGTGCCAGCAACACGTTAGAATTAAGACTGAATTGGTCGCATTAGTCAATCTTGATGGCAGCGAATCGCGTTTTTTCGATGCTTAAAGGTGATTTTCGATTGCCCAATGGACTGAACCTCTGGTGGGCAGGCTGTTCTCTTCGGAGCGACTTCCCAACCACAAACCCCATGGGACGTCGATCGGACGGAAGGCAAGCGCTAAGTCCCCTGCTTGGTTCGGGCCGGTTTCCATTTATTCAGGAAGGATGAGACATCTTCGGGGCCGACCTTCAGCGAGTTTTCGAAATCGCCGCTGCGCACGACCAGCTTTCCGTCGCTCTCAAGAACCGCCAGGGATGGGACCCCTTTATTCAGCGGTATCTGGTAGCGCTGGGCGATGTCGAGGTTCTGGTCGTATTCGCCGATGTTGATGTGGACGACCTCGTAATACTGCCTGACCAGCGGAGCGATTTGCCTGGAGTGAAACGTGGCGTCGAGAACGTGGCAGTCATAACACCAATTTCCACCAAAGACCACGATCACTCGCTTGTGATCGCGTCCGGCGGCGGCAAGAGCCGCTGTAAGCTCGGCCTGGGCCTCCTCGGCGGGAGGATAGAGGTTTGGATTCGTGACCTTGGGCTGCGGCAATCGCGGATGGATCACTTGGGCAGCCATCGTGCCCCGCTTGGAGGCGACAACCCGCCATGCTCCTGCGGTATCGATCCAATATTGCAAGAGCGAAACCACGAAATGCTGGGACTGGGAGGCTGCGGTCAGGTCGAATTCGATGCGCATGTTCACCGCCTGAATTCCGGGCCGCGCCTGAACGAACTCCAGAACCTTGACGTCGAGTCCCGTGAGGCCAGCGGCCTTCAGCCTGGCCCAGAAATCGGGTTCGACGTTTGAATCGACACTTTTTCCTTCCGGAGACTCGGTCATCGAAGCTGGGTTTATGCTGTACAAGGCCGCCAAAGAGGACTTGTCACCGGCCAGGACCGCAGCCTTCCACTGATCGAGAGACTGAAAATGGATGGGAGCTACGGGCGAATCGTGGGCCGCATTTTTAGCAGTGGCCGAGGGAGGCTGCGCGGGCTTCGTTTTCTGCGAAACGCGCTCAGTAGGCCCGGCTGCGAGCGTCGAGACCACCGCGAAGCAGGCCAAAACCACATCCCATCGTCCAAGTCCCCAAGGGCGCATTCGTCGCCTCCAACTTCGTATGTTCTAACAAGTGGTTGGATGATCTTATCCTAATCGTGGCTGTATGAATCTTTTGCTATTTAATGTTCTTCCTGCTGTTTCAGCAGCTATTTGACTTCGGCACACGTAATCGGGCACGGCATGCCGAGCTCCTCCGAAGAGAATTCCGGGCTATGCTGCCGCGCAGAATCGCGTGCTTGCGACTTTCTGGTGGCGCTATTTTCTGCACGGCGGCACGCTGTAATCTGAGATAGAATGTTGGCCCGAAGGCATACAACGAAATGAAATCCGTTACGGCGATTTATCCCGGCTCGTTCGACCCGGTGACCAACGGGCACCTCGACTTGATCCAGCGAGGGGCGAAGATTTTCGATCGGCTGATCGTCGCCGTACTGCGCAATCTCGAAAAGCAGCCCTTGTTCGCGGTAAGCGAGCGCGTAGAAATGCTCCGCGAAGTGACGAAAACGTGGCCAAACGTAGAAGTGGACGTGTTCGAAGGTTTGTTGATGGATTATGCGCGGCAGAAAAACGCGCAGGTGATTTTGCGCGGAATTCGCGCCATCTCGGATTACGAGTATGAATTGCAGATGGCGCTGATGAATCGAAAGCTCGAGCCGCGCATCGAAACCGTCTTCATGATGCCGGCGGAAGCCTTCAGCTATCTCAGTTCGCGGCTGGTGCGCGAAATTGCGCAATTAGGCGGATCGGTAAAAGATTTGGTTCCGCCCGTGATCGAAGAGCGCTTGCGCGCAAAAGTAGCCGCGAAGGTTGGATAGTGCGATTCGTGTGTTCTAGCCCTCCCTCCGGAAATGCCGGGACGTGACCGGCGCTCCCGCGGGGCGGAATTTTGACCAAACTAGTTCGAGGAGTTCTGATGGCTCAGTTAGCTACGGCCCCAGGAGGAACATTGCGGCTCGCCGACCGGGTAGGACGCATTCAAATTTCAGCCACTCTGAAAGTCATCATGGAAGCCGAACAGTACCGCGCGCGCGGGATAGACGTGGTGGACTTTGGTCCGGGCGAACCGGACTTCCCGACTCCGGATCACATCAAGCGCGCCGCGATTCGCGCGCTGGACGAAAACCGCACAAAATACACGCCGACGGCAGGAATCGCACCGCTTCGCAAGGCGATCTGCGACTGGCACCAGGCACAGCTTGGCTCATCGTACGAGCCGCTGGAGAGCATTGTTTCCGTCGGCGGCAAGCACGTGATCTTCAACACGGTCAACGCGCTGATTAATCGCGGCGACGAAGTGCTGATTCCCGCCCCCTACTGGGTCAGCTATCCCGATATTGTGAAATATGTGAACGGCACTCCTGTAATCGTGCCGACGGATGCAGAGGATGGATTCTGCCTGCGCGCCGAGCAAGTGGAGAAGGCGATTACGCCTCGCACGCGTCTGGTAATCGTCAATTCTCCCAGCAATCCTACGGGCGCCGTAATTCCTCCTGAGGAGTTTGCGCACATTCTGGATGTCTGCCGGCGGCATAAGGTCTGGATGCTGTCGGATGAGTGCTACTCGCACTTCACCTATGGCGCCGCGAAGCCATTTTCGATCGCGAGTATTCCGGGCGCGAAAGAACACGTCATCATCGCGGGCTCGCTTTCGAAGACTTTTGCGATGACTGGCTGGCGCATCGGTTACGCGCTGGCTCCCAGGCCGCTGATCGACGCCATGCTGAAGCTGCAAAGCCAATCCACTTCGAATCCCACTTCGATTGCACAATACGCCGCGCTCGAGGCGCTTACGGGTCCGATGGATTCTGTGGCCACCATGCTCGCCGAATATGCGCGGCGCCGGGCCAGGATCGTCGAGGGGCTTCGAGCCATTCCCGGCATCCATTGCGCCGCGCCGGATGGCGCCTTCTACGTTTTCCCCAGTATTTCCGGCTGCAGCAGGCACAATGGAACAGCGGGTCTCGCGAGCACCGGCGAAATCGACACGGCTACCGTCACCAAACAACTTCTCGAGGAGGAGCATGTGCTGGTAGTGCCGGGAGAAGCTTTTGGCGCGCCCGGCTTTCTGCGCATCTCTTACGCCACCTCCATGGAACGGATCGAGGAAGGCCTGCGGCGATTCAGTCGCTTCTTCGGCGGCGCTTCGTGATCGCAACGCCCGCTCCGGTTCGTCCCGCGCGGCTCGAGCCCATTTTCGTGCCGCGTATTTGGGGCGTGCGCCAACTCGGTCCGCTTTTCCCGGAAAAAACGGGGCTCGCCGATCCCATCGGTGAAGTTTGGCTGAGCGGCAATGAATGTCGATTTGCCGACGGACCTTTTGCCGGGAAAAGACTTGGCGAGGTCTGGCCGGAAATGCCGCCGGAGTGGGCTGGCCTTCGCGCGATTCAGAACGCCCCGTTCCCTCTGCTCGTCAAATTCATTTTCCCGGAAGATAAACTTTCGGTGCAGGTGCACCCGGGCGACGACTACGCCCGCCGTCAGGTATCAAATGCGGGGAGCGTAGGAAAAACGGAGATGTGGTATGCCGTTAGTGCCAAGCCGGATGCGTCCGTGCTGGTAGGGTTTAAGCCGGGAGTAACCTCGAATGATTTTCGCCGCAGCATCGCCCAAGGAAAAGCGGAAGACTGCCTAGAGCGAATCATCGTTCATCCCGGCGACGTCATCTTTGTTCCTGCCGGAACCGTCCATACCATCGGCCCCGGCATGGTGCTCTGTGAAATCCAACAGAATTCGGATATCACCTACCGCGTTTATGATTACGGCCGTTTGACTGCCGAAGGCAAACCGCGCGATTTGCACATCGAGAAGGCGTTCGATGTAATTCATTTCAGGGAACAGAGCGGCGGCAAGGTCGAGCCAGTCCGAATCGAGCGCGGTCCAGTGACGGAAACTTATTTCGTCGCTTGCCGCTATTTCGCGACGGAAAAATGGGAGTTCTCCGAACGAATCGCTGCGGCAACATCGAGCGATCATTTCGATCTCATGATCATTCTCGAAGGCCGGGGAAATTTTGAATCCACTGGCGCGGTGACTGCGTACGCACCCGCGCAAGCCTGGCTAGTGCCTGCCGCACTCGGCGCATATCAGATTGCTCCCGCATCGCGGACAGTCTTGCTGCGCACCTACGTACCCAAGAGCGTGCAAGACCTTGCTCAGCGCCTCGCTGATCAGCATGTTCCCGAATCGGCGTGGTCGCGCCTCGTGTATCCTTAGACTAATGTCACCATTGAACCAGAGTACGGGGAAACATCTGCCCGCTTGTGCCGTGATCCTTGCCGGCGGCCGCGGTACCCGCTTTTGGCCGCGCAGCCGGATGCGCACGCCCAAGCAACTGCTGGATATCACCAGCAGCCGGACGATGCTGCGTGAAACGGTAGAACGGCTGCGGCCGATGTTTTCGCCGCAACACATCTGGGTTGTGACCAATGAAGAGCAGGTCTCGGCCGTCCGCCGTGAATTGCCGGATGTACCGCGCTCGCACATTCTTGCCGAGCCGGTAGGCCGGAACACTGCCGCCGCCATTGGCCTGGCGTCGATTCACTTGGCGCACGATCATGGAGACGCGCTGATGGCCGTGCTTCCCGCGGACCATTACATTGCGAATGCCTCCCGTTACCGCAGAACTGTGCGGGCAGCGTTGACGCTCGCGAATCAAAAAGAGATTCTCGTGGTACTCGGCATTCCGCCAACCCACCCGGAGACGGGCTTCGGCTATATCGAGCGTGGCGTGCTGGCTTCAAAGCCTGGCGGATTCCCAGCTTACGCGGTAAGGCGATTCACGGAAAAGCCGGCTCTCCCCGAGGCGCGGCGTTACGTGGCTTCCGGACGCTACTACTGGAATGCGGGAATGTTTTTCTGGAGAGTGAGTACATTCTTCGAAAACCTGAAGGAGTTTCTGCCCGATACCGATCGTGCGCTCGCGATCCTTGCTGCAAAAATCGGAACGCGGAGTTATCCCGCGGCACTTCGGAAACTTTATCCGCACCTCGAAAATATTTCCGTGGATTACGCCATCATGGAACCAGCTACTACCCTGGCTGCGACTCGCGGAAAGACTCCTCGAGTGAACCCCGCGCAGCGTGTGTTCGTTCTCCCTGCAGAAATTGGCTGGAGCGATATTGGTTCCTGGTCGGCCGTGTACGATTTGCTCGCTGTTAAGCCTGAAGCCAATGTGTGCCCGGGGCGCATCGCTGAATTCGACGCCAGTGGTAACTTCTTCTGGAGTCCCAATAAACTTGTGGCCGCAATCGGCGTGCACAATCTTGTTGTAGTAGAGACGCCGGATGCGATTTTAGTCTGTCATCGGAGCCGCACGCAGGATGTGGGTAAAATCGTGCAATGGATCGAGGAACAGAAGTTGCGGCACTTGTTGTGAGCGGGGCTTTTTGGCCGGATACAATCGGGTCCGGGAATCAGAGCCGTGCCGGGCAATACAATCATTCAGAGCACCACCCTTTTGCACACAATTCTCTGCGGCGCACTTCTCGCCACTAATTCCTTCGCATATACTTCTAGCCGATGACCACGATTCAGTTTGGCACCGACGGTTGGCGCGGCATCATCGCCGAAGATTACACTTACGCCAACGTCCGCAAAGTTTGCACGGCGATCGCGCGCTATGTAGTCCGTGCCGAAAAACCGGAGCATGGCATTCTCATCGGCTACGATACCCGCTTCGGTTCCGAGCGATTTGCGAGTGTTGCCGCAGAAGCCGTGGCCCGGACGGGTATTCCGGTATGGCTGGCCGATGCCGCATCGCCAACACCGGCGATTTCGCTGCTAGTCCGCCAACGCGGCGCGGCCGGCGGCATCATGATCACCGCCAGCCACAATCCGTACCGCTGGAATGGAGTGAAATACAAGGCCAGCTATGGCAGTTCTGCGCTGCCCGCGATTGTGGCCCAAATTGAAAAAGAATTGCAGGCCGTGCTTCGCGATGGGCAACCTGAATTGCCCCCGCGAAAAGATTTAATCCATTCGCTCGATGTCCGCACCCCCTATATCGAAACGCTCGATAAGCTGGTGGATTGGGACCGCATCCGGGCATCGAAGTTCCGATTTCTCGTCGACCCGATGCATGGCGCCGCGCGCGGAGTGCTCCGTGAACTATTTTCGCGGCACGGAATGGATTGCGATGAAATTCGCGGCACGCGCGATCCGCTCTTCGGCGGCGTGAACCCCGAACCGATCGAGCCGCACGTGGAAGCGCTGCGGCGCGCCATCCGGGAGGGTGGACAGGATGCCGGGTTCTGCGCCGATGGCGACGGAGATCGGATCGGCGCGATGGACCGGGATGGAACGTTTATTACGCCGCATCAGATCTTTTCACTTCTGCTGTGGCATCTGGCAGGCACGCGCGGACTTTCCGGCCATGTGGCGAAGACTTTTTCCACCACCAAGATGATCGACAAGATCGCCAATAAATATGGCCGCCAGGTCCACGAAACGGGCATCGGATTCAAGTACATTTGCGAGTTGATGCTGGAACAAGACATCCTGATCGGCGGTGAAGAAAGCGGCGGCATCGGAACGAAACTTTACCTGCCTGAACGCGATGCCACGGTCTGCGCCTTGCTGCTCGCGGAATTGATGGCCTGGCATGGGAAGAGGCTGGGTGAATTGATCGCGCAGTTACATTCCGAATTCGGAGAGCACCATTACGGCCGGGTGGATCTGGAGTTACGGCCCGGGCAAAAAGAAAAGGCGATCGAATACTTCGCCGGACCGAAGCTCACGCACGTTCTCGAATGGCCCATCTTCCGGCGCGAGGACCTCGACGGCATTAAGGCCTACCTGGGAGACGCCGGCTGGGTACTGGTGCGCCCTTCCGGAACGGAACGGATGCTGCGCGTTTATTGCGAAACATCGCGCCCTGAAACCACGCGACGTGTTCTGGATGAAGTCTGCTCCCTCGTAAAAAGCCTCTGATTCATCGCAATCTGTTTGCCAGCCAATTTGGGCCGTAGTTTTTCGTTCCAAAGTGAGACAATCTCAGGTCAGGCAATCAGAAGGCCAGCCGGCCGCGCAGAAAGGGTAACTGTTCAACATGAAAAGACGCCTTTACCAGCTCGATGTATTTACCACCAAACCTTATGCAGGGAACCCTCTTGCTGTCATCACGGATGGCGACGGGCTTTCGGGCGAGAGAATGCAAGCGATCGCGCGCGAGATGAATCTTTCCGAGACGGTGTTCATCCAGCGGCCGAAGAATAATCGAGCCCTGGCGCGATTGCGGATCTTCACCACCACGCGCGAGTTGCCGCTCGCCGGCCATCCGGTGATCGGCACCTGGTTTTTGCTCGCCGAGCTGGGCGCAGTGCCGGCACAGGAAGGCAGCGTCCATATCCTGCAAGAAACGGGCGCGGGAATCCTTCCGGTGGAAATCACGTTTCATGAGGGGCGCCCGGCGCTGGTCACCATGACGCAGAAGGCGGCGCGATTCCAGCGAGCGCGAATGCCGCGTGCGGCGCTGGCGACGGCGCTCGGCCTGCGCGCAAGCGATATGGAACCGTCGCTGCCGCCGGAATATGTTTCCACGGGAATTTACAATCTAATGGTGCCTCTGGCCAATCGAGCCGTGCTAAAGAGAATCCGCATGGATCAATATGCGCTTAAGCGCCTGATGGGCGCGAGCGGCGTGATGGCCTACTGTTTCGCGCTCGGTGGCCGTGACAAAGCCTTTTCACGCGGGATGCTGCCATGGGAATTGAATGAAGATCCAGCGACGGGCTCGGCAGCGGGATCGCTGGGCGCCTATTTGGTGCAGCATGGGCGCCTGCGGGCGGGGCACACGCTCGAAATTTTGCAGGGAGTTGAGATGGGGCGGCCCAGCCAGATTCACGTCAGCGTACGCGAGGATCGCGGGAAGCTGGTGCCGCTGGTGAGCGGATCGGCAGTTCGAATCTTCGAAGGCCACCTGGAGGCGTAAGAAGCTGGGATAACAGGTGTGGAATTCGACAGCTAGAACTGGATTCGAGCCATGAATTGCATCTGCCGGCCCGGGCCGGTATTGGTGATGCCTCCTACGGCGGCCCCGAGTGTCGCGAGCGGTGTCGCATTATTGCCAAACGTGCCATTGCGCCCATAGAAGTTGGAGTGGTTAAAGAGGTTGAAGGCTTCGGAACGCAAGCTCAGTTTCCAGCGTTCGGTCAACTGAAAAGTCTTTTGCAAAGACACACTGACGTCGTAGGTCGGCGTGCCGCGGCCAAAATTGCGCGGAATCACAATGCCGTTAACGTCCGGGCGATCGGAATTCGTGCCGTCGCCATTGTTGTCCGTGCCCGTGGTGATATTGTACGGCAGGCCGGAAGCGAGCGTCGTGTCAGCCGCAAAAGTGAAACCCCACGGCATGTCGTACCAGCCGCTGAGCGCAGCTCGGTGGCGCTGATCCAGGATGCTGGTGGCTTTCTCCTGCACACCCAGAAAATTCCAGTCGTTCGCGTTTTGATTGGCGGCATCAGGCTCAACGGTGTCGATGGCGTGCGAGTAGGTGTAGGTAAGCAGCATGGACAAGCGATTTGAGAAATGCTTGTTGAGCTTGAACTGCAGACCGTCGTAGTACCCGGCGCCTAAATTCACAATTGCGAGAATCTGGCGGTAGTTATTGAAACAGTTGCCGGAAGCGGGGTTGAAACTCGCGCTGGCAGTAGTGCAAGTTCCCGCCGGTTGGACGGGCCGGATAGCGTTAGCGGCGGCAACAGAGCGCGTCTGGCCTTGCGCAGTGCGGATGAACGGCGCCGGCGCGTTCAGGTCGGTGGGTCTCTCGAGTTTGAGCGCATGGGAACCGATGTAATCCACGGAAAGGATCCAGCCCTTCGCGATCTCATGCTCGACACCCAGACTCCACTGCTGGGTATAGGGATTCACCAGGCCGCTGGGATAAAAGTGCAGCGCTGAAACATTCAAGAACTGGTTCAAGGACGAGGCATGGCCCAACTGCACGGTAATGTCGCGAATGGGAATCGTGGGAGCGGGACTGCCACTGGTGCAACCTGGCGATTGCAACAGTGCCGAGAGTGAAGCCCAGGGCGCAAAGGTTGTCGGGAAACCGCACTTTCCGGGCGTGGCATTAAAAGTGAAAATTCCCGTTGGACCGCCCAGAGAATAGCCAGCGGCAAGATCGGTACGGATTTCCGAATAATAGATACCGTATCCGGCGCGAAGCACGGTGCTAGTCGTGTGCGGCAACCGCCAGGCAAGGCCGATGCGCGGCGCGAGGTTATTATTGTCGTCCAAAAACGTCTGGCCTTCATAGCGCAGGCCGAGATTCAACGTCAGATCGCTACTCACGCTCCAGTTGTCCTGCAGGAAAACGCTCCACAGGGTTTCCTTGATGTTGTAATTTTGATTACCGAACGACTGGGTGTAACTCGAAACAAGTGGCGGAGGCGTGCCGGTGCAGACCGCTTGAGCAGGAGGCCCGGCAGGATTGGCAGTAAGGCCGGAGACCACCAGCGCCACGGGAATCGTGGAGTAGTTGCAGCCAGCCGGGTTGTTGATGGCCCACTGCCCATCCAGGAAACCGCTGCCGAATTCCTGCCCAAAGCCGCCAGAAGAAGATTCGATCAAATCAAACCCGCCTTTTAATACGTGGCGGCCACGCACGGAGCTCAGTGTATCCGCTTCCTGGTACTGATGATTGATCAAGTTCGCGAAACGCGAGTCCCCGAAAGTGTAGAAACCAGATAGAGCGACTTGTGGTCCAGGATCCTGCGGAATAAATTGCGTGATGGGCGAGGCAAGCTGCCATTGGAAGCGCGCCTCGTTGATTGTGGACGCCCCGATGGAAGCAGTATCCGTAACTGCGGCTGCATAGGTATTTTTCGTGAACGTCCGCGCGGTGCTCGGCAGGTTGTTCCCGCTGACTCCGTCCTGTGGGTTGCTGTCGGAAAAGCGGTCGAAGTTGGCGCGGAAGGTCAGCTTGTTTCCGGCAGTCAACTGGTGATCCACGCGAGCCAGGAATAGAGTCTGCACGAAATTCCCGGTAAAGATGCCGGGAGCCTGCGGCGAGGTAATGACGGCGTCGCGGGACTGGTCACTGTGTTCGGCGGAAAGCAAAAAGTATGTGTGGTCGTGGATGAGCGGCCCGGAAAGTGATCCGCTCCCCTGGCCCAGTGTGTTTTCCGCCTTTGTGGTAGCGAGCGGAGCGCTGGCCTCCGAAAACGCTGGGCGGCCCATACCCAGGAAATCGCCATGGAACTGGTTGGAACCTGACTTAGTGACGATATTAACGGCTGAACCGGCATTGCGGCCATATTCTGCGGAACTGGAATTCGTGAGGACTGTAAATTCCTGGACAGAAGCAAAAGGCAGGGACGTGAATATCGTCTGGCGTCCCCAACTATCGTCAGCATTGGTGTTGTCAATCGAGTAGGTAGTCTGGCGGCGCCCCCCGCCGTTCACGACGATCAGTGTTTCGTTCGTGAAGACATCGCCGGTAGTCAGCGAAGGACGCACGGAGGAATCGAGCAAGGCAAGCGAAGTGAGTCGATTGTTGAGAACCGGAGTGTTTTCGATTTTCGGGAGGTCGAGGCGATCGCTGATCTGACTCGAGTCGGTCTGCACGCCTTCGCCGGCGGTTCCGAAGACGATAATCTGAGATTGAGTGCCGGAGACATTGAGCGTGAAATCGATCGTCGCAGTAACCCCGGCGCGGAGCTCAATGCCCTTTTGTTCGGCGGGCTTGAACTGCGCCGCACTCACGGAGAGGTCATATTCGCCGGTGAGCGGGAGGCCGACAAAAGCGTACTCGCCTTGTTCATTGGTTTGTATTTGGCGCTCGGTGCCGGTGGAGGCATTGCGCAGGGTCACTTGGGCGCCCTTCACCGCCCCACCTTGCGAGTCGCGCACTTGCCCCCGCAGCGCGGCCAGGTCACGCGTCTGGGCGCAGGCTGTACCGGGAGCGAATGAACAGCCGAGCAAAAAAGCTATCAGGACAAAGCAGAGACATTTGTCTAACCGTAGAGTAGTCATGGTGCGGAACAGGCTATAGAATGCACTGGTTCTACTACCACAGGTCGTAGATAAGTATTCAAATCAAAGCTGCGTCCAGAACCTCTGATTAATTCCCTGGCTCTTAACCTCAATGAACACAAAACGCCACGACCCAATTCCGTCTGCAAATTTAGGCGCGCCCACTTGCGTCGCAAGTTGATGCGCGGAGGCTGAATTGCTTTGAAGGTTGTGGCTCAAAAATTTAGTGAACCAAACGCTCGAGGAGTTGGTGCACGGAGGAGAGCGTCGAAGGCCACAACATTGCTGTAGCGAGGCAGCCGGTCACCACTAGCGCCGCGCCCCCCACAATGGCGCGCATCACCTGGCCAAGCGGATTCTCTTGCGCTGGCTCAGCATGGAGCAAGCGGTCAACTCGTATCGATAGATCCCGGTCATCATCAATCAGGGACGTAAAGAGGACTGCCGCGCGTGGAGCAGCGCCCATTCGCGCGACACGCACCAACGCACCCGCAAGCGAGAGCGCACGGCGCGAGTCTCCTCCGGCAGCGTGATCATCCGCGGCCCATTCGGAGAGTCGTGCCCAACCGCGATCGAGCGAAGCAAAGGCTCGAGAGAATGGGAGCACGTCCGGCGCCAGCAGCAGGAGCAGACGCTTCAGATTGTCTCGCGAAATCCGGTGGGCGCTTTCGTGCCGCAGGGCTGCAGCCAACTGCTCCGTGGAAAGCGCAGAGATCACACCCCGCGAAATCATGAGCCGTGGATGAATCACGCCTGCCAGCGCCAGAAGTGGAGTCTCCTTCTCAACCACGATAATGGGCGGCATTTCTCCAGTGATGCAGGTTTCGCGGCCGGCCTGTTGGCACTGGCGTGCATAACGAAGCGATTTCGTGGCAGCATAAAGACTCCGAGCAATCGCGATGGTCCAGATCGCAATTCCCAGCAGAGCCGATGCGAAGCATGCAAAGCCGATGCGTTCCGCGACGCTCTCCGGCTCAAGCCACAGATAACTGGGCACGCAGAGACCGAGCACGACGAACAAGCTCAGCGCCGCCGGAATCATTCGCAGGGTGAATAGAAAAGATGTGGCGGAACGCGGCCTTATTCTTTCCGCAAGCCGGATGACCGGCCGGGCGATGAACCAAATTATAAAGCTGAGCGCTGTGTGGACAAGGAAGAATGACGCAAAGCAGAGGCAAAGCAGCCGCAGCAGATAAGAAAAAATCATGGCTGGCTCTTCTGGGAAAGCTCTTTGCGCTTCAAACGAATCTTCTTTTCCAGTTCATCGAGCAGGGCGGCGTCATGTTGGCCAACTGCATCCAGCAGGCAGGAAAGCAGGAGTTCTCGAGAAGGCTGTGGCCCAGCCAGGAAGCCCGCCACCATGTCGCCGGCTCGGACACGTTCCCACTCCGCTCTGGAAAGGCGCGGTGAATAAAGGAATGCCCGTACGGGCTTGTGACGGTTGAGCATGCCCTTTTTGTACAGCCGGTCCAGCGTCGTCATTACCGTGGTATATGCGAGCGGCCGCTTGAGGCGCTGTACGACATCGCGCACGCAACTCTCACCGCGCTCCCACAGAATCTCCATCACGCTGATTTCCAGATGGCCCAGTCCCCATTGCTGGACCAGCTCGGTGTTATCAGCAGAGCGGTTTTTGAAGAGGCGGATCATTTTGTCGCTTGCCTGGCCTTAGCGATGGCTAAGTGAATCCTACACCTGTTTGTTTGGGTTGTGCCAGCCCGCGACCAGAAACGGCAACAGGATGGAAGGCTGGAGCAGACCTAACAGTTTGCGGAAAAATGCCCGGCCGTAAGCATGACGGCGCTAGTGGCATTTTTTCGCAGCTTCTTAGAACTCCCAGTCACTGCTTCGTGGCGCGATCGATAAAGCTAGCGATGTTGTTGTGCAGATGGACGCGGCTCTCCTCGTGCAAGTACATCATGTGGCCCGAATCGTAGTAGTCCTCCGTGATGTGGCTTTGCAGTTCCTTGGGCAAACCGAGATGCTCCATGGTGAATTCAGTGGCGAAGAAGGGAGTCGCCATGTCGAAATATCCGTTCTCCACCTGAACGAGCAGGTGAGGGTTATTGATCATGGCCCCAGCGAGATCGCGTTCGACGTTCGGGGCTCCGGGGAAGAATCTCCCGCGCTCCGCTCGCTTCCAGTTCCATTCCCGGGCGCCATCGCTAAAGTTGTGGTAGGTCTTATCCTTCCCGAAATTCAAATCATCGTGCGTATAAGCATTGAGCATCGCTGTAAATGCGCCGCCGACGGCGGGGCCTTCGGGGTCGTCCTCGGCATATTCGGACAACAGATCGGGCGTATAGCCTGAGAATCTTGCATCGATGCGGCCGGTGGTGAGTCCGCGGCTGCGCTGCAGTTCAACATTGAACTGAGCGAGATTCACGCGGAGGTCCGCCTTCATCAAATAATCTTCGTTCAGACCTGTGAAGGACGAGAGTTTCTTCGCCACCGCTGCCTTCTCATCAGACGAAAGTCTCGAGCCCTTGGCGAGAGCGGAGGCATATTCGCCCTGGGCATACTGTCGCGCTTCTTCGATGAATGCGGTCATGTCCGCGGGACGATTCTTCAGGACCTTGTGATACCACGCGACCGCGGCATAGCTGGGAAGATAAAAGATGTAGCAACGATCATCGCCGGCGCCGAAGGTAAGGGTTGAAAGATCAAGAACCGAAGAGATGAGCACGATGCCGTTCAGGTGCATGGTGTAGTGATCCTGGAGATAGTTGCCCAATGCGGCCGAGCGAAATGTGCCGTAGCTTTCACCGATCAAGAATTTCGGAGAATTCCAGCGGTCGTTGCGGTTGACATAAGTGTTGATGAATTGCCCGAAGGCATGAACGTCCTCGTCGATGCCGTAGAAGTCTTTGTTCTGCGCTTTGCCGACGATGTGGCTGTAACCGGTGCCCATAGCATCGATGAACACCAGGTCGGTCTTATCGAGAAGGCAATCCATGTTATCCACCAGCTTGTAGGGCGCGGGAGGGGTGAATTGCGCGTCGACGGTGGAGACACGGCGCGGGCCGAATGCGCCCATGTGCAGCCACAATGTGGCAGATCCCGGACCGCCGTTATAGAGGAACGAAATCGGGCGCTGGCTCAGGTCTTTTACGTCGCTGCGCGTGTATGCGACGGAATACATCAGCCCCGTGGGCTCTCCCTTCTCATTCTTGAGGAGAATCGTGCCGGCCGTGGCTTTGTACGGAATCGTCTGGCCACCGAGGCGGATCGTATGATCCGTTACCGAGGATTCTTCTTTCGCCGGGATCAAGTCATTCGCGGGTGCGGCTTTTGCTTCGGGTGGCTTTTTCTCTTCATCAGGCGATTGCGCGATGGCGCGTGAACTCAGGCCGAGCAACATCAAAATCATTGCTGCCGCTAGACACAGACTCTTCCTCATGATTCCGCTCCCCCTTCGTGGAGTACGACACCGAGTTGAAGTGATGTTCGGCGGTGATTCTATGAAGAGAACAGAGGGTATGTCAAAGAAAGTATTCCTATCCGCCTGGTGGGATTCTGATTCGGCGCCTGCCCATCCTGAGAATCAGCGAGCTCGCGCTTTGCGGACAGCGCATCGCCAGCGAGCGAATCCGAAGACGGCGATCAGCAGACAACAAATTTTGACGAACACTTTCTCGCCATCGAAAAAGTCGATCGCCGAGTTCTTCAAGTTTGGGTCCGTGAAGATGCTGTGCCAGAACAGCGCGATTGCTGCGGCATAGATGAAGAAGTGGAATATTATTTCGCTTCCGACTTCAGGATAGCATCGAGGATGCCGTTCAAAAACGGCACGGATTCGGCCGAGGAGAATTTCTTGGCCAGTTCCAGCGCTTCGTCCAGCACAACATTCGGCGGCGCCGTGCCGGCTTTCAGCTCATAAATAGCGAGCCGTAGGATGTTGCGATCAACTGCGGCAAAACGTTCCAGCTTCCAATCCTTCGCGAATTTCTCGATCAACTTGTCGCTTGCATCCGCTTTCGCTGCCGCCCCTTCGAAAAGTTCCGTCGCAAACTTGCGGGTAGAATCGGCGGCGCGCGCCGACTTCCAGAATGTTCTCTCGATTTCGGCAGGTTTCTGCTGGCCCAGGTCCCACTGAAACAACATTTGCAGCGCAAACTCGCGGGATTTTCGCCGCAGGGACATACTACGTGCGACCCGCGGGGCGCTTGCCGCTCGCTGCTTTCGAGCTCTCGCGAGGCTGTTTCCCGGACTGCGTGCGAGACAACTTGCGGGATAGGTTTGCCATTTCAAGCGCCGCGAGGCCCGAATCGAAGCCCTTGTTGCCGCTTTTCAGACCAGCCCGCTCGATCGCCTGTTCGAGCGTATCGCAGGTGAGCACGCAAAAAATCATGGGCACGCCTGTGTCCATTTGCGCGAGCTGGATGCCGCGGGCTACTTCCGTGCAGACGTATTCGTAGTGAGATGTTTCTCCGCGCAAGACGCAGCCGACGCAGATCACCGCATCGCATTGGCGCGCTTCAGCCAGTTTTTTCGCGGCGAGGGGAATTTCAAATGAACCGGGCACACGCAGCAATTCAATTTGCTCCGATTTCGCTCCGCCGCGCCCGAGCGCTTCGAGCGCACCTGCCAGCAGGCGTTCGGTGATGAAACTGTTGAACCGGCTCACCACTATGCCGAAGCGCAGTCCGTCGGCGCGAAATTCACCGGTGATGGCAGTGGGCTTCAGCTTCTCGTTCATTTATCTTTTTCCGCCAAGTTCACCGCGGCAGGCATTGCACCGAGTGCCCCCACCGTAAATTCCCTACTTGCCTTTGAATTGTGCGGGGCGTTTCTCGATAAAGGCGCGGGTACCTTCACGCATGTCTTCGGTGGCGCAACAGACACTGAACAGGGTCGCCTCCAGAAATAGCCCTTGTTCCTGCGGCATCTCCATGCCTTGCTCCACTGCTTCCATTGCGTACTGCACGGCCAGCGGCGCGTTCGCGGCAATCTTCTTGGCAATCGTTTCCGCGACGGCGATTAACTCGGCGGGCTCGACCACGCGGTTCACCAGGCCAATTCGCAGCGCTTCCTCCGCCGAAATCATGTCGCCGGTCAGGATCAGTTCGTGAGCGAGGCCTTTTCCGCAAAGCCGCGGCAGCCGCTGCGATCCGCCGTAGCCGGGCAGAATTCCGAGCTTCACCTCCGGCTGGCCGAGCCTGGCCGTTTTGCTGGCAATGCGCATGGTGCAGGAAAGCGCCAGTTCGCAACCTCCGCCCAGCGCGAATCCGTTGATCGCGGCAATGGATGGCTTCCCCAATGTTTCGAGCCGGTGAAAGATCTCTTGGCCGAACAGAGAGAACTCCTTGCCGTCCACGGGCGTGCGCACCGCGAGTTCATTGATATCCGCGCCGGCGATGAAGGCTTTTTCGCCCGAGCCAGTCAGGATCAAGACTCGAACGGAGGCATCGCTGCGCGCTTGATTCAGCGCGTCGCCGAGTTCTTCCACCGTCTGCCGGTTCAGTGCGTTCAGAACTTTCGGGCGGTTAAACGTGATTCGCGCAATTTGATCTTTTACTTCGTAAAGCAGATTTTCGTATGCCATTCTCGCTCCGCTGCTCGGGGATCGTCTTTCGTGACCTGTGAAACAGGAATCGTGCGCTTTCTTGCAAGTGCAAACTTCGAGATTCGGATCGCGTTTCTTGCGATCAGTCCAGCTTCATCGGCTTCGGATTCTTGGGGTCAGCGTAATCGTAAAAACCGCGGCCGGCTTTGCGGCCGTTCCAACCTGCCAGCACCATGCGTTTGAGCAGCGGCGGTGGCGCAAACCGGCGCTCTTTGAACTCATCGAACATGATGTTCGCAATATAGTACGTCGTATCGTTGCCGACAAAATCGAGCAGCGTCAGCGGCCCCATGGGGTGGCCGCAACCGAGCTTCATGGAATTATCAATGTCTTCGATGGAGCCGGCGCCTTCTTCGAGGGCGCGAATCGCGTCGAGCAGATACGGCACCAACAGCCGGTTCACGATGAAGCCGGTCCGATCGGTTGTTTTGACCGCTGTTTTCCCCAGCCTGCCTGCGAACGAAACCATTTCGTCGAATACTTTCGGGTCGGTGGCAATCGTCCGGATCACTTCCACGAGTTTCATCACCGGTACGGGGTTGAAAAAGTGCAATCCGAGGAAACGGTCGGGCCGTTGTGTGACTACCGCCATTTCGGTAATTGAGATGGACGAGGTGTTGCTGGCAAAGATTGTTGTTTTGGGGCAAATCTTGTCGAGCGTGGTCCACAGTTCCCTTTTGGCGGGCAGTTGCTCGATGATGGCTTCCACCACTAGATCGCGGTCACGAAAATCTTCCAAATTCGTCGTGCCGATAAGCCGCCCACGAATTTCTGCGCTCTGCGCTGCCGTGAACGTGCCCTTCTCCACCATGCGCGCCAAGTTCTTTTCGATCGAACTCAGCCCCTTCTGCACAAGTTCCTGCGACACTTCGCGCACGGTGACCTGACAACCCGCCTGCGCTGCAACCTGCGCGATCCCGGAGCCCATCAGGCCGCAGCCGGCCACGCCTACTTTTTCAATTGCCATTCCAATTCCCTCCCGCACATTGCTAACGTATGAATTGATCCTAGAGACTGTCGCACAGGGGAAGCAGTGCTTTCAAGCCGCTCCTTGTTCCAATCCCGTTTCTCGCCTCAGGGATCTCCACCAGGGTCCACACGAGTAAAAGACTCCTGTCGGGGCGAGCCTCGCATCGCAGAAGCTCTAGGCCATCGACTCCACGATCATCGTGATGCCTTGACCACCGCCGATGCATGCGGACGACAATCCGTATCGCGCGCCCCGCCGGCGCAATTCAAGCAGCAGCGTCAGCACAAGACGCGTACCACTCGCGCCCAGCGGATGGCCCAGGGCGATCGCGCCACCATTGACATTGGATTTGTCTCGATTGAGGCCGAGACCCTTCTCCACGGCCAGATACTGCGCGGCAAACGCTTCGTTTACTTCGATTAAATCAATTTGATCGAGCTTTAATCCCGCAAGGCGGAGCGCCTTCTGGGTCGCGGGAACGGGGCCGATACCCATAATGCGCGGCTCCACTCCCACCGCGGCCCAAGAAACGATTCGCCCGAGCGGCTTCCAGCCGCGCTCCTTCGCCGTCCTCTCGCGCGTCACCACCACAGCCGCCGCCCCGTCCACAATGCCGCTGGCGTTTCCGGCGGTAACGACGCCGTCCTTGCGAAACGCAGGCGGCAGTGCGGCGAGCGTCTCCACGGTTGTCTCTGGCCGCCGGTGATTATCCTCACTCACGACTTTTGATTTCTTTCCTTGCTTCACCTCGACGGGCACAATTTCTTCTTTCATGTACCCGGCTCGGAAAGCAGCTTCGGCGAGTTGCTGGCTGCGCAACGCGTATTCATCCGCGTGCTGCCGGGTGATTCCATATTCGGCCGCGACATTTTCGGCAGTGTCGGACATGTTGCAGCCGCAATAAGTATCCAGTAGCGCGGTCATCAGCGAGTCTTCGAGCTTTCCTTCGCCCAAACGAAAACCTGTCCGCGCGCCGCGAATCACATGCGGCGCCTGCGTCATATTCTCCATGCCCCCGGCGAGCACTAGATTCGCTTCGCCCAGCAGGATGCGCTGCGCCGCCTGGCTGATCGATTCCATGCCGGAACCACACAGCCGGTTCACGGTCACTGCGGGAGTCTCAATTTTCAGGCCGGCTTTCAGCGCGACGTGCCGCGCGCCATAGAGCGCATCCGAACTGGTTTGTTGCACATTGCCAAAAATGGAATGGTCGAACTCGTTCGGGTCCACGCCCGCGCGGCGAACGGCTTCGCGTGATGCAGCGGCACCCAGTTCAATTGCCGAAGTGTTCGCAAATTCGCCGTTGTAGCGTGCAAAAGGCGTGCGCGCCCCAGCCAGGATCACAACATCTGTCGGAAACATGTTTTCTCCTTCGGACAATTCTACTCTAGTTTTCAAGATCGACTTCCGGGGACGGTGTGCTGGTTCGAGTAAGATAGTCGGGAGATTGCTACGTCGGTGCGGCTGCGATGCCGCTTTTGGCCGCGAATATTAAAAACTCCACTCCTAGCGTGGAGTGGCCAGTTCAAGGATGGTGTCGCCGCCGTTCTGCTGTGCCTCGTCCAAACCGAATTCAGCGCGATTGATCCACTCGGTTACCACGTCTTCCCGTTCGTCGTTTGCCCGGGTGGTCGCTTCGGCGACAATCGCGCTCATAGTCGGCGGCGGGCCGGACCACGACGCTTTTACCCCGGCAGCGACACGACGCAATTTGTCACCGACTGCTCGTCCTTGTTCGAGATTTGTATTGGGCAGGATGAATGCCAGAGACCACGTGGTGTACTTCACCGATAGATCCGTTTGCCGCACCGACGATTCGAGAGCCTTGGCCACAAGTTCCATGTGCGACTCGAGAGCGGCTTCGCCATGCTCGCGCAACAGTTCGGCGCCCCGATCCAATTGCAGAATCGCCAGCGCCACGGGCATGTTCTGTGACCGCGCCCGGCTCACCTCCGCGAGCAGGCAATCGAGATATGCGCCACGGCTCAGCAGCCCCGTTTTCTCGTCTGCTGCGCCCAGTGTGCGCACCAGCGACCGCAGCCGCGTGTGGCTTACAGACATCACAATCTGGTCGCCAACTGCTTGCAGGAAAAAACTCTCGTTGGGCTTCCACACCCGCCCCGCGGAATCACCAATCAGCAACACGCCTGCTGCCGTCTGCGTTTCTTTGTCCGTGAGTTGCGCCCCCAGCGCCGTAACCACGCCCAAATCGACTAGGGCCGGAGTGGTTTCCGCGCGCAGTCCAATCGCGCCCAGCGAATCCGGCGTCGCGCGGACAATTGCTTCCAGCGCCGCACCCTTGGCGGCTGTGCCGGCAACCTCCATCCCCGCTCGAACGTATCCCGCCTCGAGCGGCCGCGCCTCGTTGGGAGGGCCGATGGAAACAAGGCAGCGCGCAACACCGAGATATTTACCGATCTCGTTCACCGCTACGGCCAGCACTTCGCGCGGCGTCGCCTGCCGGTACATCAGGCTGGTGATTTCGGCGATCTCCGCCAGGTCCCGGCTCGTCTCACGGCTCGCAGCTTCGCTCTTGGCACTGGCCGCCTCAACAGCCGCTGCGACTTTGGGAACGGGGGGCGCTCCCTTCGGCCACCACTCGGCACGCTCATATAACGCGTAGAGCCGTTCGTTCTTCTCTTCCTCGCCGGGAAACATTTCTGCAATCCGTTCCAGCCGCTCGTAGGCCTTGGGGCGCAGAGAATACTGCAGAAAAATTTCTACTTGCACCATCAAGTCATCCAGCACTTGCTGCGTCTTGGCTTCTTCGTTCTCAGGCCGGCCGGCATCGCCACTCGCCTCTTGCCCCGCGCTTCTCTGGTCATTCTGCGCGTTCGACTCGATGGCTTTCCCCGCGCGCAAGGTCAGGCTGCGTAAATACGCCGGGTCCACTTTTCCTTCGAGCTGCGCGATGCGTTCTTGGTTGCGGTAGTCGTAAGGATCGATGTCGACCAACCGGTCCAAGCAATCGCAAGCCTCTTTGAGCTTTCCCGCGTCGTAGTACAGGTCGAATAGTTTCACGAGCACATCGAAATATTTCGACTCGCGGTTTAGTTCTTCGTAGAGTCGCGCCCAATTCTCTGCCAGAAGTAGCGAGGCAGGATACGCCTCAGCAACTTGATCGAATTGAGCGGTGAATTCATTCTCGCGCCGCAGCCTGAACATCCATTTCTTGGTCTCGGCCAACAAATCCACAGCCTTGTCATCCTCGCCTGCTGCCAGGTACGCGTCGGCCAATTCAAAAAGCTTTTTGAAGTTCTCCTGTTTCTGCTTATAGAACGTCACGAGCACTGGCCGCGCCCTGTCGAGCTCGCCCGCGCGCAGCAGGGCTTCGCCATAAACGACCAGAAAGGTAGTGTCCATCTCCCCGGGCGAAAATGACTCGAGCAGTCTCACCGCTTCGGCCGGCTCGCCTTTGCGCAGGCAAGCTTCGGCGTAGAGCAGCGCGACGCTGCGGTCCCGCGGAGAAAGAGCGTGCGCGCGGCCAAAGAAATCGAGCGCGAGTTCCAGATCCTCCGCCGCCAACGCAAGTTGTCCTGCCCGCAGATAACCATGGGCCGCCAGTTCGTTCTTGCCCAGCCGTTCGGCAGCCTCGGCAAGTTTTACGTGGCATTCTGAATTCTCCGGATCGAGCTGGGCTATCTTCTCCAGGCAGGTCACCGCCTCTTCCAGGCGAATGTGCTCGAAGAATAACTTCGCTGCCGCACTGTAATGCGCGATCGCTTCCGCTGTCCGGTTCTGACGCTGGAGAAGAAACGCAAAGCTCGCAAGCCGTTCCGGAGGCTGCGGCGCCGCTCGGAGGAATCTTGCGTAAACGGCGGCGGCCTTCGCCAAGTCTCCGGATTCCATTAACCGGTCGAACTGGATACCGTAGTAGTGTGCCGCTCTTTCGGGATTGTTCAATCGCGCGTGCAGGTCACCCAACGCCTGGATGGATTCCTGGTGAGAGGGAAGGACCTCGAGGACTGCCTGGTACTCGGCCACAGCCTCCTGGATTTTATTCTTCTCCAGGAAGCGTTTCGCGCGTTCGAGATGTTTGGTGACGTCCTGGGCCATGAATCGCCAGATAGTTCTAAGGGGCGGCTGGGGAGCGCCCTCTGCTCAAGCTAATTTTTCGACTTCGATCAGCTTCGGCGGGTTGATGTGCCCGCGAGTCTCGAGATAATCAATTTATACCGTAGGGGTTGTTCGCGTCCAAGCGAAAATGGCTCCCAGGTTCGCACTTCTAATCTGTGACTCAGGGAGGAGCAAAAGAGGCGCGGACACTAGGCCAGGGGCTTCCGTGCAACTGCCGGCAATTCGCGGATTTGTTCGCGCATCGAACGCACGGTCATGCCGCTTTGAAACATGGCTGCAAATCCCAGGAACAGAAACGGCAAAGTCACCATCACGAATGCAAAGATGGAAAATCCCGCGGCTTTTGTCTTATCCACGTCGAACATGCTTAATCCCAGCACACAGAAAAACTGGTACGAGCCCACATTGGCCGGAGCGTTTGGCAGCGACACACCCAGGTTGATTACCAAGAGCACAACGCTTGCGGATACTATCGGGAGCCCGACATCGTACGCCTGCATCATGCACCAGAGCGCCAGTATTTGAAAAAATGGTATACCCATGGAAATTCCCGCGGCGGGATAAAAGCTGGGCGCAGTACCCATAGCGTGCAAGCCGGCCAGTGCCGGCATGAATTTTCCTGTCAACCTCTTGGCCCTCAAGTGCTCGGGATCGGAACTCAGTTTGATTTCCAGATAGAGGATCGCCGCCACCATCAGCCCGACCAGGATCAACGCCACAATGCCGAGTGCGGTCGCGGCGCGCTTTAAACGCCGCGGCAGAGGTAAATACAACGACACGATTCCGAGAGCCGCCGTCGCGACGACCAGGTCAATTAACCGTTCCACGCCGACGGAGCCGAGCATTCGCCCGAAGCTGATTTCTTCCGAATCCGAAAGCATATAACTTCGCAATAGCTCGCCCGGCCGCAACGGCAGAATCATGTTTGCAAAAAGCCCGGCAAACACCGCTCGAATCGAGCGCCACAGATTCACGTGGCCAAATGGCTTCAGCAGTAATTTCCAACGAATTCCCTGCACCACGTAGCTGACAACATCGAAAATGATGCCCAGAACCACCCATTTCCAGCTTACGTTGGAAAGGTCGCGAATGGCTTTGGCGGGATGAATGTCATAGAGAACAAAAATAAGGCAGGCAATGGAGACCAGGTAGCCACACCAGCGCATGGCACCTGCTCCGCCTCGCCGACCGGCTTGTGCAGACGCGCTCAACTTTTTTTCTTCGGCTCCGGTTCAGTTTCTTGGCGCAGGACGCTTAGCTTCCCCGTCGTTTCGAGTACGGCTACTCGGACCTCTGCCAGCTTAAAAATGCCCTGGCTGCGGAGAGTGCCCATCAAGTCCGCATGGGTAAGATGTTCCTTTCGCAGGTTCTCTTCGATGATTTGGCCATCGTGGATCAGCAGCGCCGGTATACCTTCAACGGCACGCTCAAACCACCGGCTCGAGAAAGCCGCACGGCTCACAAGCCAGTTGAGTCCTAAGACCGCCGAACCGCCGATCAGCCCGCCGGTCACCGAATTATCCGGTCCAATCATTGCGTTCTGCAGCACATTACTCAAGATGAGCAAGACGATTAAATCGAACGCCGTCATTTGCGCCACCTGCCGCTTTCCCAGCAAACGGAACATCACAAGCAGGAATGTGTAAACTGCTACAGAGCGCAGTATCTTTTCCCAAACTGGAATCTCCGGTAACCACCAATGCAGCATGCATGCTCCTTGCCCGGAAGCTCCAGAGTCAAACTTCCGGCCACGAACATCAGTTTGCCGAGGCGTCCAGCACCTGTGGCCGGTGCCAAGCTTGGGAACAGCCTCACCCCGCAATTGGGCGGAGTCAGCCGGAGCCGGGATTCTACGATGATTCGCCCAGTTTTGGGCGACTTAACCTCAATAATATGCCCAAGCGTACGACACTCGAACCCGCTAGGCAATCCCGATGACGCTCCCACCCATTGGCCGCAAGCTGCAATCTGTGGCACACTCGCTGGTTTAAGGAACGCGGACTGAACTCATCGGGCGGCTCGGCGAAATTCTGCACAGGCCGCGGACCATTCACCGCACGGAGATCATGGATCCCCAATTCATACGCAATTTCTGCATTATTGCGCACATTGACCACGGCAAATCGACGCTGGCCGACCGGCTGCTGGAGATGACCGGCGCTCTGTCGCAACGGGAAATGACCGCGCAGGTGCTCGACTCCATGGACTTGGAGCGCGAGCGGGGGATCACCATTAAGGCGAAGAGCATTCGCCTGCACTACACCACGGCCGGAGGCCAGGAATATCAGCTCAATCTCATCGATACTCCGGGCCATGTGGACTTCTCCTACGAAGTTTCCCGCGCCCTCTCCGCCTGCGAGGGAGCCCTGCTGGTGGTGGACGCAAGCCAGGGCGTGGAGGCGCAAACCGTCGCGAACGCCTTTCTGGCCTCGCGCCACAATCTCACTATCATCCCGGTGCTCAACAAAATTGACCTCCCTGCAGCTCTTCCAGAGCAGGTCAAAGAGCAAATTGAAAGTGTCCTGGCGATCTCCGCTGACGACGCTCTGCTGATCAGCGCCAAGAGCGGCCTCGGCGTGCAGGAAGTGCTCGATGCCATCATTGAGCGCATTCCACCGCCCGTGGGCTCCGCGGAAGCTCCACTGCGTGCCCTGATTTTCGACTCGTGGTTCGATATCTATCGCGGCGCGGTGGTGATGGTGCGCGTGATGGAGGGCCGGATCGCGCCCACCATGCGCATCCGCCTGTGCGCCAATGACGAGGTCTACGAAGTAGAAGCGCTCGGGGTGCTGACGCCCAAGCCGGTGGTGGTGCCGGAGTTGGCTGCCGGGGACGTGGGGTTCATTGTCGCGAACATCAAGCGAGTGGCCGACGCCCGCGTGGGCGACACGGTCATTGAAGCGGACCGGCCCGCCGCGCCCCTTCCGGGCTTCGAAGCGATCAAGCCGATGGTCTTTGCCGGCCTTTATCCTGTCTCGGCGAACGATTATGAGCTTCTGCGCGACGCCCTCTCCAAACTGCAGCTGAACGACGCCGCTTTTTTCTACGAGCCGGAGAATTCCGTCGCGCTGGGCTTTGGGTTTCGCTGCGGATTTCTCGGCCTCCTGCACATGGAAATTGTGCAGGAGCGGCTCGAGCGCGAATTTAACATCGATCTGATCACCACGGCGCCGAGCGTGCGCTACCGCATCACCACCACGGCCAACGAAGTTCTCGAAGTCGATAGCCCCGCAAAGTTCCCTCCGCCCAGTTCGATCGCGAAAATCGAAGAACCGATCCTGATCGCGATGATCATCACCTCGGAAGATTCCGTCGGCGGAATTTTGAAACTGTGCGAAGAAAAACGCGGCGTGCAGAAGAATTTCGAGTATCTCTCGCCCACGCGCGTGATGCTGACTTACGAGATGCCGCTGAACGAAATCGTGCTCGATTTTTACGATCGCTTGAAGAGCGCCTCGCGCGGCTATGCCTCCCTTGATTATCACCTGGAGGGCTATCGCGAAGCCGACCTGGTCAAGCTGGACGTCCTGGTGGGAGGAGAGCCGGTGGACGCATTGACGATCGTCCTCCATCGCGAACAGGCCTACGAGCGAGGCCGCGACCTGGTCACTCGCCTGCGGAAACTGATCCCACGGCAAATGTTCGAAGTTCCGATCCAGGCCGCCATTGGCAGCCGCGTGATCGCCCGCGAAACCATCAGCGCCATTCGCAAGAATGTGATCGCCAAGTGCTACGGCGGGGATATCAGCCGCAAGCGAAAACTCCTCGAAAAACAAAAAGAAGGTAAACGCCGCATGAAGCGTGTGGGCCGGGTGGATATTCCCCAGGAGGCGTTCCTGGCCGTGCTAAAAGTATCCAGCGCGTCTGACGAGTAATCGCGCAGCAACGGGGCGGCACTTTCGCTCTTCGCGCGATATCTAGGTCGCGGGCGCGACGGGTTCAATCTCTTTCGTCACGGGCGTTTTTTCTTCCTTGTGCAGCCGCGCTGTCCCTCGATCCACCAGCATCACGGCTCCAATCACCATCGCGGCTGCGATGCCCACATTCAACGTCACCGCCTCGCCCGCTAACAACCACCCCAGCAACACCGCGACGATCGGATTAATGTAGGTGTGCGTGGCAACCAGCGTTGGCGAGTAATGTTCCAGCAGCCAGATGTACGCCGAAAAAGTGAGAATCGAACCGAAAGTAATCGAATAAGCCAGGGCTCCGTACGAAAGCAGCGAGATTCTGGCCACCGATAGCTGGTTCCAATTTCCGAAGATCACGCCTGCGACTAACAACATTAACGCGCCCGAAATTAGCGAGAGCGCGGACAGCAGCATCGGGTGACCTGATAAATGCGACCGCCTGGAATAAACAATTCCCACGGCCCACGCAAACGCTCCGATCAGAATCGCAATCGAACTCGTCACCATGCCCGGGCTGGAGGCCAGCGCGCTTTTTTCCATCAGAAATCCAACACCGCCCAGCCCGAGCACAACTCCGGTAAGCAAGGTGATGTTCATTCGCCATCGCCTCTCCGCGGCGCACGAGAGCAGGTAAACAAAGATCGGCTCGCTGGCGATCAAAAGCGCGGCCAGGCCCGATGGCACCTTCTGCTCTGCCCAATGCAGAGTCCCGTGACCAATCAGAAAAAACAGCGCGCCAATCACGATCCCGGCGCGCGACTGCGCCCAGGTTGGCCGCTTCCCTTTCCACAAGCACCAAATCAACAGGACGACGCCGGCGGTCAGGTGTCGAACGCCCGCTGCGAAGAACGGCGGAATCGTGGCCACTGCGTACCGGATGGCGAGATAGGTGGAGCCCCACAGAACCCAAATGCAGAAGAAGGCCCCAGCGACATG
>JBGQGW010000010.1:0-32875 GCA_041497605.1 Terriglobia bacterium
CGAGCTGGTTCTTCCACGAATACCAGAATTCAGGAAAACCATGGGCGAAAAGGATCAGCTTGCCCTCGCCTTCGGCGGCATAATGCAGCCGAAGGCCGTCCCTTTCGAAAAAATCATGGCGCAGCATCGATTCCAGGGATGCTAGGTGGGTTGCGGCGCCGCGTCAACCCGGCGGAACGCAGGTTACGGGTGTCATTCCTGGTTCCGTCTGGGATCAGAATGGAGCGCAAAATGAAGACATCCTAGCGCCGAATTTGGTCCGGCTGCGTCAAATCCTAGGTAGGCCAATCACTGCGCCGCTGAAACAAATAAGCGGTGCACTGCGTCACTGGATGGTAGCTGCCGGGCAGAGGGAATTACTCACTTATTTGACACTTGCTTCGGGCTTGCCTAGGATGGTTGCGCCTCGATCGTGCTTACCTGGCTGACCTATTGGGGTGATTTCGTGGGATGGGAGATGGGGATGAAGAGCACAAGACGAATTGCTGTGTTCCTGGTTTGCTTCGCGGCCGTTCTGATGCCGCTGCGGGCGCAGGAAAAAGCGGAGACGGTGCGTCCGCCGAAGGTGAATGTTCAGAGCCGTACGCTCGATAACGGCCTGAAAGTCCTCACCGTGGAAGACCATACGATTCCCGTAATCAATTTACAGGTGTGGTACCACATCGGCTCGAAAGACGAGAAGCCGGGCCGCTCAGGTTTCGCCCATTTGTTCGAACATTTGATGTTCAAAGGCTCGGCGTACGTGGGCGCGGAAGAGCATTCCAGGATCATCGAGGCGGTGGGCGGCTTCGATAACGCTTACACCAACGACGACACCACCGTGTACTGGGAAACATTTCCAAGCAATTATCTGGAGCGGGTGATCTGGCTGGAAGCGGATCGCATGGGCAGCCTGAATGTGAGCGAGGAGAATTTCACCTCCGAGCGCGAAGTGGTGAAGGAAGAGCGCCGGCTGCGCGTGGATAACCGCCCTTACGGCTTGATTCAAGAAGATCTCTATGCCGCGGCATTTACCATCCACGGCTACCACCACACCACCATCGGCAGCATGGACGACCTGAACAAAGCCAAGATCGAGGACGTGCGTGAATTTTTTCATACCTATTATCGCCCGAACAACGCGACGGTGGTGATTGTCGGCGACTTTACGCAAGCAGAAGCAATCCGCTGGGCCAAGAAATATTTTGACGGAATTCCAGCTTCACCCGGCCCGATTCCACGCCTGAATGTTCAGGAACCACCGCAGACCGGGCAGCGCATGGTGAAGAAGACCTATTCCAACACGCCGCTTCCGGCGGTGGTGGAAGGTTACAAGGTGCCCCCGTCATTTTCTCCCGATTCGTACGCGCTCAATCTAGCTTCCAACATTCTGGCGCAGGGAGAAAGCAGCCTGTTATACCAGGCGCTTGTCTACAAAGACCGGATCGCGGTGGCCTCCGCCGGATTCGGGAATTTTACCGAGGACCCCAATTTGTTCTGGGCCTTCGCGGTGATGAACCAGGGCCATACAGCGGAAGAAGGCGAAAAAGCGATCGACGCCGTGCTCGGCAGTTTGAAGGCGCAGCCGATGGACGCCAAAGAACTTGAGAAGGCGAAAAATCAAATCATTTCCAGCTTTATCCTGGGCCGCCAGACGGACCAGGCGAAAGCCGATGCGATCGGGAATGCCGCGGTAATCGGCAAAGATCCCAATCTGGTGAATTCGCAGCTCGAACATTTTCTGAAAGTCACGCCGGAAGACATTCAAAGAGTGTCCAAGGAATATTTCGCGAAAGAGCGCGAAACAGTGCTGCTTGTGAGTGCGCCAGCGGCAGGAAGCAAGGAAGGGAGCCAGAAATGAACCGCGATTTCATAAACAAAATTAAGCGCGCATTGGCAGCCGGATTACTCGGCTTGTTCTGCATCGCCGGCATCGGAATTGCCCAGACCCCGGATCAAGCACCGAAGACGAGCGGGCAGAAGGAAACGCCGAAGGGCCCCTCGGGCGTTGTGCCACCCGGGGTGAAACTCGATGCGAAAATGCCCGAAGGCGCACCCGCCAAGACGTTTCACTTCCCGAAAGCGGCCACGAAAATTTTGCCGAATGGTTTGCAAGTGTTCGTGGTGACGGATCACCGCGAACCCGCTGTGGCGGCTCGGCTCGTCCTGACCTACGCAGGAAGCATACGTGATCCGGAAGCAATGCCGGGCGTTGCCTCGATGACCGCCGCGATGCTGACGCAGGGAACACAGAAACGCGATGCGCAGCAAATCGCCCAGACGATCGATTTCGTCGGCGGATCACTCAACGCCAATGCGGATGCCGACGGGAGCTACATCACGCTGGACGTGGTGAGCAAAGACCTCGGTCTCGGCCTCGACCTGATGTCGGATGTGACGCTGAATCCGTCTTTTCGTAATGAAGAACTCGATCGCCAGCGCGAGCAACTTCTCTCCGGCCTGCGCGTGCAGTATAGCGACGCGTCTTATCTGGCCACCGCTGTATTCCGCCGCGAAGTGCTGGCGGGATCGGGCTATGCTTTGCCGGATGAGGGAACGCCGGATTCGGTAAAGAAATACGGCCACGATGATTTGGTGAAGTTTCACGACACCTACTATGTGCCGAACAAAGCTCTGCTCGCTTTCGCGGGCGACATCACGCCCGAAGCCGCCTTCGCCGCCGCCGAGAAATATTTTGGAGACTGGAAGCAGAAAGATGTTCCCACTCCGAGGATGGCCATGCCCACCGCGACTGCCGGGATGCGGGTTTTTATCGTCGACAAGCCCGACGCGGTGCAAACGGAAATTCGAGCGGGCCACCTGGGGATTCCCCGCAACAATTCCGATTACATCCCGCTGTACGTGACCAACCGGATTTTCGGCGGCGGCTACAATAGCCGGCTGAACACCGAAGTTCGCATTAATAAAGGACTCACGTATGGCGCGACTTCTGCGTTCAATACGTTCCGCTATACCGGCCTTTTCTCGGCCGGCACCTATACGCGCACGGAAGCGACGGTCGAAGCCACTAAACTTGTGGTGGACTTGATCGCCAAAATGTCCGATGGAAGCGTGACGCCGAAAGAGCTGGATTTTGCACGCGATTACCTGGCGGGCGTTTACCCGATCCAGTCAGAGACTGCGGAACAAGTAGCGGGCCGCGTGTTGACGGTCGCGCAGTACGATCTGCCGGCGGATTACAACGACACTTATCAGAAGCAGGTGCTGGCAGTGGGCACGGACCAGGTGAAGGAGATGGCGCAGAGATATTTTGACGCCAAGAATCTCGACCTGGTGCTGGTCGGCAATACCGCCAAGTTTCGCGACGAACTGAAAAAGACATTTCCCGATGCGAAATTTGAAGAGGTTCCGTTCGAGCAGCTTGATTTGCTGAGTGCGGATTTGCGCAAGCCGAAGGAAACTGCCGTGGCTGCGACCCCGGAATCATTGGCCCAGGGGTTGGCCATTGTGAAGGCGGCGGCTGATGCGGCCGGCGGCGCGGCCCTCAGCAAAGTGCAATCGATGGAATCGAATTCGAAGGGGAATGCGTTCGGGCCCGGCGGGCAGGAAATTCCGATCGAAGTGAAAACACAGGTTGCTTATCCGGACCATATCCACGTGGAAGTGAAACTGCCGTTCGGTGTGATGCAGCAAGGATACGACGGCAATGCAGGCTGGATTGCCGGCCCGCAAGGGGTGATGGACGCGCCTCCCGCGCTGCAGGGCGATATCCAGCGGGTGATCGCCATGACGGGCGGAGTCGGTTTTTTTCAATTGGTGCTGGGCGGCAAATTGGATGCGCAGCTTCAGTATCTGGGACAGGAGGATTTTGGCGGGAAGAAGGCCGACGCGGTTGAGTGGAAGGCTCCCTTTGGACCCATGAAACTTTATTTGGATTCGTCGTCACACCAACTGATCGGCACCCATTTTCGCCAGGTCACGCAGCAGGGGCCGGCCGAAGTGGAGCAACATTGGAGCGGCTTCAAAGCAGTCGAAGGCATACAGCTTCCCTCCAGCGTCGTGGTGCTGCGTGACGGCACAAAGTACAGTGAGACGACTACCCAGGATGTGAAATTGAATCCGGCGCTCGATCCGGCCGTATTCGCCAAGCCAAAGGCGCCGGGCAATTGAGCGATGCGGACGCGTCCTTATTTCTTCAGAGTCAGAAGTTTTTTCCAGAATTCATGCCGCCCAAATCAATTGGCGCGCATCGAACACTTTTTGTGCATTCATTTCATGATCGGCGCAGGAACGGAATCGCCATCCGAACAACTTCATTCCGGCCAATTGCTTTCGGTTTTGGTTTTTGACGCCATCTGACATAAACTTAACGGCTTGACTCCCTTGATCTCATTGATGAGCCCTCTTCTAAGAAAGTCCAGACTGATTGTCGGCACTGCGGCCCTGAGCGCCTCTTTTATTTTGCTCGCTGGAACGGGCCGGTCATTTCCGGCGGATGCTCCGGAAACGCCACCGGTGCTGGCGGCAATGCAGGAAGAGCTTAACCGCTCGATACTGGCGTTCGGCAAGGCCGATCCCGCCGAATACTTCATCAGCTACACCGTTACCGACCGGCGCATTGACGAAGTGTCCGGCTCGAATGGCGCGCTGATGAACAGCCAGGAAATTCGCGATCGTTACCTGGAAGTGCAGACGCGCGTCGGTGGCTACGCCCTGGACAACACGCACAAGGTGGGCGATCGTCCAGCTGGCGCGGCAGGTCCCGGCGCGGACCCCGTCACAATTGACAATGAGATCCCGGTGTTGCGCCGGTCCATATGGCTCGAAACGGACCGGCAATACCGCGCCGCTGCTCAGGCGTTGATCAAGATTCAAACCAGCAAGGAAGTGCAAGTGGAGACTGCCGAAGGCCGCGCTCCCGATTTTTCGAAGGAGCAGCCCCGGGTTTCCGTGGCGCCGCCGGTTTCCTTCCGGGTGGACCGCAAACCGTGGGAGCAGAAAGTGCGGGACTACACCGCCGCCTTCAGCAAGTCCACATCGGTGCTGAATTCCATCGCCACATTTCGCGCCAACGCCAACGATCAGTACCAGGTGAACACGGAAGGCACGCGGCTGGCGTTCGGGCAGATTCGCTACCGCCTCGAACTCTACGTGCAAAGCAAAGCGCCGGATGGAATGGATATCGACCGCTACGCGAATTTTGATTGGGCGAATCCTTCGGACGCGCCGGATGACAAGACGGTATTCGAACGAATCCACAAAATGGTGGGTGAACTCGAAGCGCTGGACCGCGCGCCGCTGGTGGAGCCCTACGCCGGGCCAGCCATGCTGACCGGACGCGCCGCCGCCGTTTTCTTCCATGAAGTTCTGGGACACCGCCTGGAAGGCTTCCGTCAGAAAGACATCAGCGAAGGGCAGACATTCACGCGGATGATCGGAGAGAAAATCCTGCCCGATTTTATTTCCGTGAAGGACGATCCCACGGAATCAAAGCTGGGCTCGGAAGTGTTGCTCGGCTTTTACCCGTTTGACGATGAAGGAGTGAGAGCGGAAAACGTGATGTTGGTGGATCACGGCGTATTGAAAAATTTCCTGATGTCGCGCTCGCCTCTGGATAACTTTCCGCATTCCAATGGACACGGGCGCCGCCAACTCGGCTTCCAGCCGGTATCGCGCATGGGCAACACGATCGTGATGAGCGATCGCCAGATGACCAATTCACAGCTCCGGCAGAAGCTGATCGATTTAATTAAGCAACAGAAAAAACCTTTTGGCCTCTTAATTGATGACATCGCCGGTGGATTTACCTTTACCGGCCGCGGCCAGCCGCAAGCATTTCAGGTGCTGCCGCTGGTCGTTTATAAAGTGTATCCCGACGGCCGGCCGGATGAACTGGTTCGCGGTGTGAACATTGTGGGCACGCCGCTCGTTTCGCTTACAAAAATTGTGGCCACCGGCGACACGCCTGAGGTTTTCAATGGATATTGCGGCGCTGAATCAGGCTCCGTTCCGGTATCGGCGTCGGCTCCTGCCATTTTGATTTCGGAGATGGAAGTGCAGAAGAAGGAAACATCGACGGACCGCCCGCCGATTCTGCCTCCTCCGGCGCACGACCCTGAGGCCAAAGGACAGAAACCATGAGCCGGGCGCGCACCAGCCGCTGGATGTTTCTTGCGTTGCTGGGCTTTTTGGCTGCTCTGCCGGTTTGCGCGCAGGCGCAGCAGCAGGCTCAGGACAACGACCAAACGCTCAAAGCGATGCGCGACGAGATGTCGCGTTCCACCTCCCGCCTGGCGATCAAGGGACTCGAGAAACCGTATTACATCGAATATCGTTTGCTCGATCTGGATATCCGCAACGTCAGCGCTTCCTTCGGCTCCTTGTTGACCAGCTCGACCACGCGCAATCGCTTCATGACCGTGGATGTGCGTGTGGGCGATTATCAGTTCGATAGTTCGAATTTTGTGAGCGACGAAGGGTTTCGCGGCTTCCTGGGATCGGCCGGCCAAGTGGGAATCGATCGCGATTACAATTCGCTGCGCCAGGATTTGTGGCTGGCTACGGACCAGGCGTACAAAGAAGCACTCGACCAAATTTCCCGAAAGCGCGCATTCCTGCGCAGCCTCACAAAACCGCCCGAGATTGCCGATTTTTCCAGAGAAGAGCCGGTGAAGATGCTCGAGCCGCACGCCGAGCCCGACTGGACTTCGCGAAATTGGGAGGAAGAGGCGCGGAGCGCCTCGGCCGTATTCCGCGACTTCCCCACGCTGTACAGCACGCGCGTGAACTACTACATGGTCTACGCGACGTATTACTTGATGACCAGCGAAGGAACCGAAATTCGCAGGGCGCGCAGCTTTGCGGCCATCGAGGCGGGCCTCGATACCCAGGCGGACGACGGGATGGCGCTCGACAACTACTATTCGTTCTACGCGTCCACCCCGGCCCAACTGCCGGATAGCAACACGGTCCGCCTGGCGCTGGGGCATGCGGCTCAACAATTGATGGCGTTGCGCGGCGGCCAGGCCGCGCCCGACTATGTCGGGCCGGTGCTGCTGGACGCGCAGGCATCGGGGGCCGTGCTCGCACAACTTTTCGCGCCTTCCGTTTCCGGGGCCAGGCCGCCCCTTTCTATGCTGCCGATGTTCGATCAAATGATGGATCGGATGGGAGGTCGAAGCGAATGGTCGGGCCGCGTGGGAACTCGGGTCTTGCCGACAAACGTTTCGCTGATTGATGATCCCTCGGCAAAAGATTTCAAAGGGCAGCCGCTGATCGGCGGCTACCAGGTGGATGATGAAGGTGTGCGCGCACAGAAAGTTGAGATTGTGCAGAACGGCATTCTGCGAAATTTGCTGATGTCGCGGCGTCCCGGTCCGGATTTCAGCCAGTCGAATGGCCATGCCCGCTCGGCGCTGCTTTCCGATCCCAGCCCGATGAGCAGCAACCTGTTCTTTCAATCCACGGATGCGGTCAGCGCGACGGAATTGCGCAAGAAATTTCTGCAACTGTGCAAGGAAGATGGCCACGAGTGGTGCATCGAAGTGAAGAGGATGGATAACCCGGCGCTGGCCTCCCAGCGTCAGGAAGATTTTTCGGAGGCGATTGCAGGCCTGGCTTCCGGGATTTCGAGCGGCGACCGGCTACCCCTGCTGGTGTATCGCGTCTATGTTTCCGACGGTCATGAAGAGCTGGCGCGCGGCGAACGGATGACCGGGGTGAATCTTCGCCTGTTACGGAACATCTCCGGAATCGGCGACGATTCCGCGGTCTTCAACTATATGCAGAACGCAGCGCCGGGATTCGCGGGCACTGCACTCGGCGCGTTCGGCAATGCACAAGGCGGCTTGCCGAGTTCCCTGGTGGCCCCTTCGCTGCTCCTGGAAGAAGCGGAAGTGCGCGGCGCTCGCGGCGGCCGCCAGCGCCCACCGCTGGTTCCTCCACCGCCGCTTCAGTAATTCACCGTTCCTGTGCCCCGGGTTAGGTTCACGGTTGGACGGTGATGAAGGCCAGTTCCGGGCGGCAGAGAAATCGCACGGGCAGGTTTGACATCCCCAGGCCCCGGCTCACATACATTCGCGATTCGCGTTCGACGTACCAACCTTCCAGAAATCTTCCGCAGCCGCTGGGAAGCCAATAGGGCCGAATAAAGGGAAGCCTGACCTGGCCCCCATGCGTATGTCCCGCCAGGCAGAGGTTCACCCTTCCCGAAGCGCGATCGAAAAAGAAGGGTGAGTGGAACAGAGCGATCTTGTAGGCATCCGGCGGCACGCCTTGGAGCGCCGTATCCAGTTTCGGAGTTCCCGTCCACGGATCGTCCAGTCCGACCAGCCAGACGTCCGGACGAATCTGCCGGCTGGCATTCACCAGTAGATGCACGCCCGTGGCTTCATAAACGAAGTGCTCGCGCCGGGCAGGCCTTTCGTTTTCCCAATTGCCCAGCACCACCCATACGCCCAGCGGAGCATGCAGCATTTCGTAGAGCTTCCGGCAATTGGCGTAATCGCTATGCAGGGACGAGAGCGTGTCTCCGGTGACGACGATCACATCGGGTTTTTCCGCTTCCAGGATGGCTAACATTTTCCGTTCGCGATACCCGAATCCTCCCGTGTGAATGTCGGTGAGGTGCGCAATCTTGAGGGGAGCGGCCAGCGGCCCTTGAACTGAATAATGGTTGACCTGAATCCAGTTGGGCTCGATGAAGATGGCGTCAGTCGCCAGCGCAATTACGGCGAGGATCAACAGAGTCGCCACCAGACGAAATCTTCGGGGGCGGCGCTGCACAGGAGTTTCGGCTGGGGTCACATTCATTCCGATCCGTAAAAGTGTACTACGGGAGAACCTTGGGCGCGTGGTGGGAGATTTGTCCCTTGTGCAGCGTATAATCGGCGGAATCACAAATGCCGGAAAATGAGGCAATCCGCGAGAAAAGGCTGGCGGCGCTCGGCTCCGTCGGCTCCGCGGTGGTGTTGGTAACGCTTAAAGTGTTTCTGACCATTGCCACTGGTAGCTTGGGCGTTCTCTCCGAAGCGTTGCACTCGATCCTTGACCTGGTGGCCGCCGTGATCACGTATCTTTCGGTGCTGGTCTCCGATAAACCCGCGGACGAAGCTCATACCTATGGCCACGGCAAAGTGGAAAGCTTCTCCGCCTTCGTCGAGACGGGCCTGCTGCTGTTGACGGCCGTTTACATCATCTGGGAGGCAATCCGCCGGCTGCTGTCGCATGAAGTCCACTTGCGGCCGAGTCTGACGGCAATCTTGATTCTGGGCCTGGCTATGGTGATTGATTTCGTCCGCTCGCGCGCGCTGGCGCGCGTCGCGCGTAAATATCCCAGCGAGGCGCTGGAAGCGGACGCGCTTCATTTTTCCACCGACGTGTGGAGCACGTTCGTCGTGATCATCGGCATCAGCGCAGCGTGGCTGGGCGAAAAGCTCCAATGGGAATGGCTCACGTATACGGATTCGCTCGCGGCGCTGGCGGTGGCGGGTGTAATCATCTGGATCGGCTCGCAGCTGGGCAAGCGGACGATTGACGCGCTGCTCGACGTGGCTCCGCCGGGACTGCAGGACCGCATCGCGAGAGCCGTCACGGAGCTCAAAGGAGTCTTGAGCGCCGAGCGCGTGCGCGTGCGGCGCGCCGGCCAGCGGTACTTTGTGGATGTGACCATCAGCGTCTCGCGAACCGACAGCTTCGAACAGGTGCATGCCACCAGCGATGCCGTCGAGCGCCGGATCGAAGCGATTGTGCCCGCGGACGTGGTGGTGCATATGGAGCCGCGAGCGCGCTCCGGCGAGCACGTCTTCGAGACGATTCGCGCCATCGCCCAGCGCCGCGGCCTTGCCGTGCACGAGCTTTCCGCGCACCAGCTCGACGGGCGTTTGTTCATAGATTTGCACTTGGAGGTCGACGAAAATTCAACTTTACGCGAAGCTCATCGCGTGGCTAGCGAATTGGAGGACGAAATCAGCCGCGCGGCCCGCAACGCAACGGTGAATATTCATATCGAGCCGCAGGGGACGCACATTGCCAGCGCTGAGGAAATGAAAGGGCTGAGCACGAGTATCCGCGATTTCGTCAACACGCTGCAGCCGGAATATCATGAGCTGGTGAATTGCCACGAGGTAAATGTTCGTAACGCGGAGCACAAAATCATTGTGTCGTGCCATTGCGCCATGGACGGCAGCCTGCCGATTACCCAGATTCACGAGGTCACTGCCGATCTCGAAGACCGCGTCAAACAGCACTTTCCCCAAATCTTCCGCATCACCATCCATCCGGAGCCCATCGAGGAAAGCTAGCCCTGGTTCGCCACATCCACAAGTGGCCGCGACCAGAGCTGAGCGGCCAGGGCGCACAAAGCGGGGAAACATTCGAGGACGTAACGCGGCTCCGGGGTTTCGCCCTGCGTGAGATAGGCGGTGCGCAAAATAACGAACGCGACGAGGAATGCGACCGCGGGCCGCCGGCGCGCCACCCACGCTCCCGCGATTCCCAGGCTCAGGTAGACAAAATTAATCAGCCAGAGGACCAGGGAAACAGAAAAATCGATCCGGTCGTCTTGCCAGCTTTCGCGGACCGGCCGGAGACTGCCGGTATAGGGCAGAATTTCGACGCGCGGCGTGGTCCACATGGACCAGGCACGTAGCACCGGAATCAAAAAGTAAGTGCGCCAGGGGTGACGCGCCGTACGCTCGCGAGCGATTTCCGCGAATCCCTCATCAATCTCCGGGGACATGGAAGTCGTTTCATTGTAACGCTCGAAAAGATCAGCCACCTGACCGCGCTCCTCCGGCGAATCGCTGGCCGGCGCTGGGACATCTTTGTCCATCTCGATCGGCGCATCATCGATCTTCCAGGAGACCAGATAAACATCGTGGAAGCGCCACATCCAGGTTCGGGTCCACGCCTGGAAGCCCACGGCGACAAATTCCCCGCGCATCTGACTGTAGCGCGGCGTCAGCGGTTGAAACTCATGCATCGTGCGCCAATTCCGCACGGTCCAGGGCAGCAGTGCCAGGATCAATCCGAGCGCCATCCAGAATCCCGCGCGAACCAACTTCATCCAATTTGGCCGCCGCCAACATTTGACGATCAGGACAAATCCCACGGCGGCAAGAAGCAACGGCGTTTCCGGCCGTACCAGCGCTCCGGCGCCCGCGGCAAGGCCCCCCAGGAAGCCGGCTTTCGCAATGCGAGTGGAACTCTCTTCCTGGGGGAGATTGGCCATAGCTCCCGGGCGAAACAAGGCCACTAGGGCAAGTGTAGTCAGAAACGTGGCGAGAACTTCTGTCAGCGTGGCTGCTGTATAATTAGCAATGAAGGGGCATAGCGCGGCCAGCCAGATCGCAGCGATGATTACTCGGCGCCGGCTTTCTTCCCGCGCGATCGAGGCCGCCAGCGCCGCGACCAGAAAACAGGTTGCCAGATCGAGCGCGACCTGTCCGAGAAGCACCGGTTTCAAAGACTGGCCGAAAAAAGCGTAAAGGGCCGCGAGATACGCAGGATAGCCGGGCACCCGGATATTTACCGGCACAAGCCGTCCATCCAGCCAGAGTCCCAGAACGCCGTGGTAAAGCCAATTGCGCGCCAGTTGTTCATAGATGGGAGAATCGCCCGCGCCGTCGAAGGGAAATTTCCAGACGAAATACAGCCGCAAGAGCAGGCCTGAAAATGCAGCGCCCAGTAGATTCAGGCGCATCTTAGTAGTGGCTGTCATTGACAGGTTCTCGATGGGCGGCTAGCTTGGACTGAGCTCATGGCCGAACGCAAGCCCATATTCTACGACGAGCAACGCCGTCGCTGGCGATGGACCCGGCGCGTCCTGGAGGTTTCCGGCGCGCTCTTTACAGTAATTGTCGTCGTATTCTTCCTCAACGTCATCCGCAAGGTAAACCTGCCAAAACTGATGCTCGTGGACCCGCACCCGGTGTTGCATGCGATTAAATCGAAGCGTCCTGCCAAGCCTGTCGTGTACCGCACGGGCCGCAGGCGCCGCGTCGCATCCCTGGGACACGTGCCCGAAAATTATGACCCGCTGCGCGCGGCCTTCTACGTGCCCTGGGATGCCAATAGCTTCAACTCGCTCCAGCAGCATTACCGCGAAATTGACGTGCTGATGCCGGAGCAACTCCAGGCGGTGGCGGCGGACGGCAGTCTGAGCGTCGAACCCGATCCGAAACTTTCGAGCTGGCTGAAGACTTCCGGGATCGAGCTGCCCATCATGCCGCTGGTGCAGAACTACGATGGGCGCCAATGGCGCATAACTGAAATGATCGCCATGCTGGCTCATCCCCAGGCGCGCCAACGGCTCTCCAAGGCGCTCGCTGACTATGCCACGGCACAAAAAGATCCGGGGATTGTAGTCGATTTGGAAGAAGTGCCGGATAAGAGCCAGTCTGACTTCAAGCGATTCACGCATGATCTCTCGACCGCGCTTCACGCGGCGAACCTGAAGTTGATGGTGGCGCTGCCCGCTCGCGATGATGCCTACGACTATGCCTACATTGGCTCGCAGGCAGACGCCATCATCCTGATGAACTACGACCAGCACTGGACCACCTCGCCGCCCGGGCCGATCGCTTCGCAGGATTGGTTTGTAGAGAACATTCAGGAGGCGGCCAAGCTGGTGCCGCCCGAAAAGCTGGTGATGGGCATCGCGAATTACACGTACGACTGGCCCGTGCCCAAAAAGCGCGATACTCACGGTCCGCTGCCCGTCGCGCAATCCACCAGCTTCCAGGAAGCGATTGTGCACGCTGTCGAATCCGAAGCAACCGTGGAGTACGATTCCGATTCCCTCAATCCCCACTATTCCTACGAGGATGACAACCAGGTCCACAGCGTGTGGATGCTGGATGGAATCACGGCCTATAACCAGTTGCGTGTGGCCGAGCGCGCCGGCGTCCGCGGCACGGCGCTTTGGCGCCTGGGTGACGAAGATCCTTCCCTATGGTCTATCTGGGATACCATTCATCCGGACGATTCGATTCGAGCGCGCCTGGAAGATTGCCCGCCCGGCTATGACATCACTCTCGAAGGCGATGGGGATATCTGGCGCATCACGGACACACCGAAAAGCGGGAAGCGGTCTTTTGAGTACGATTCTGCCACCGACACATTCAGCGATGAGACGTACGATGCCTATCCCCTGTCCTGGAGGATTGACCAGCTCGGTGCAGCGCCTCACAAGATCGCGCTGACCTTTGATGACGGTCCCGATCCCCGGTGGACGCCGGAAATTCTGTCCATCCTCGAGCAGAAACATGTTCCCGCCACATTTTTCGTGACAGGAGTTTCGGCCGATAGCTCACCCGGTCTATTAAAGCGTGAATATGCCGGCGGCAACGAAATCGGCAATCACACGTACACGCATCCGGATTTTGCCCAAGTCTCACGGGCGCAACTTCAAATCGAATTGAACCTGACGCAGCGGCTACTCGAGAGCACGCTGGGGATTCGAACCTTGCTCTTCCGGCCGCCCTACGGGATCGACCACCAACCCGAATCGGCCAGCGAAGTGGCGCAACTCCCCATCCCCCAGAGCATGGGTTATTTGATTATCGGCGCGCGGATCGATCCGGACGATTGGGGCGAGCCGAATGGGGAGCCGCCCGCGCCCGCGGACGTGCTGGTGCAGCGCATCATGGATCAGGTGGCGGGCAAGGTGCCGGGCGCCGTGGGCGGGAATATCGTGCTGATGCACGATGGCGGCGGCGATCGCAGCCACACGGTTGCCGCATTGCCCGTCGTGATTGACCGCTTGCGGGCCCAGGGCTACCAACTGGTTAGCGTCTCGGATTTGCTGGGGCAGACACGCGCGCAAGTGATGCCGCCGCTGGGGCGGGAGGAATGGCTGTTCGCTCGCGCGGATGCTTTTATTTTTAATTTGTTCCACTACGTTCGCTTACTGATTGCGTTCATTTTTGTCGCCGGAATTTTGCTGGTCAGCGGGCGCGCGCTGGTGATCGGGCTGCTGGCGCTCGCGGAAAAATTGCGTCCGGAGCCCGCGGATCACCCTGAGTATAAGCCGCTCGTCAGCGTGCTGATTCCTGCGTACAACGAAGAAGCGGTGATCGTGGATACGGTCCGCTCGGTCCTGGCTTCCCAGTATCCTTTTCTGGAAGTTATCGTGATGGACGATGGTTCCGTGGACCGAACGAGCGAATTGGTGCGCGAGAATTTCGGGAGTGATCCGCGCGTGCGGCTGATTCGCGAGCCCAACCGCGGCAAATCGGCGGCGTTGAATCATGCTTTGACGGAGGCCACAGGCGAAGTTGTTGTGACCATCGACGCGGATACCACCGTCGATCCCGATGCGATTCGTTTCCTGGTCCGCCATTTCGCCGATCCGCGTGTGGCCGCGGTTGCCGGCAACGTGAAAGTGGGGAATCGCAATCGCTGGCTCACGCGATGGCAGGCGCTCGAATACATCACCAGCCAGAATTTGGAAAAGCGCGCTTTCGACCTGCTGAATTGCATCCCGGTGGTTCCGGGCGCGGTGGGCGCCTGGCGCTCCGATATGGTGCGCGATTGCGGAGGATTTTCCAGTGATACGGTTGCGGAAGACACAGACTTGACGCTCACGCTGCGCCGTCGCGGCTGGAAGATTCTGTATGATGAAGACGCAATCGGCCGGACGGAAGTCCCCGACACTGCCGAGGCTTTGATTCGGCAGCGTTTTCGCTGGACCTTTGGCACGCTACAGGCGGTCTGGAAACATCGTGACACATTCGGCAAGAGCCGCTACGGCACGCTGGGTTGGATCACCATTCCCAACGTATTTCTTTTCCAGATTCTGCTGCCCCTGGTTTCACCGGTGATCGATTTGTTGTTTCTGGCTTCGATCATGATGTGGGGGTTGGCGCAGCTCCGAATTGCCAAGATGCCACAACTTTGGACGGGGGAGGACGTCGAGCGCTCCCTGATCTTCTTCGCCGCGTTCATGCTGATCGACGTGCTCACCTGCGTGGTCGCCTTCGCGCTGGAGAAACATGAAGATTGGACGCTGCTTGCGCCACTTCTGATTCAACGCTTCTACTACCGCCAAATGATGTATGTGGTGTTGTTCCGCGCTTTGATGGGCGCCGTGCAAGGGAAAGCAGTGGGCTGGCGCGGCGTGGAACCCGAAATCCCTATGCCCGTCGGTCAAGCCTGAGCGGACTTCCTGGCCGTTCTGTCCGTATCGTTCTCGAGAAACATTTGATAACAAATTTGAAAATTTGGAGTCTAACCCGCCAAGTATTATTCTGTGCGCCCTCTGCGAAAGGGAGGCAATCATGGCGCCCATATCCTTTCAAGTGAATGGAAAGCCACAAAGTGTCGAGGTGAACCCGGAGACACCGCTTCTTTGGGTGCTCCGCGACAATCTAAGTCTGACGGGCACAAAATTCGGCTGCGGAATCGCGCAGTGCGGCGCATGCACAGTCCATTTGGACGGCAAGCCAACACGTTCGTGCGTCACACCGGTTTCGAATGCTGCCGGGAAGAACGTGACGACGATCGAGGGCCTGTCTCCCGACCGCAGTCATCCCTTGCAAATCGCCTGGATCGCCGAGCAACTCCCGCAGTGCGGCTATTGCCAGTCGGGGCAGATCATGGCGGCTGCGGCGTTGCTCGCCAAGAAGCCGAATCCTACAGACGCCGATATTGACACCGCAATGAACGGCAACATTTGCCGCTGCGGCACCTATCAACGCATCCGCCGCGCCATCCATCGTGCGGCAGCACAAATGCCGAAACCCTCGCCTGCATCGGCTAATTCGATGCCGCAGAATGGCGCGAGCAAGTCCGCAGGAGGTGCGCGATGAGCCTCACGAATACATCCGGCGCGTTCACGCGTAGAAAGTTTCTGAAGACGGGTGCTGCCGGCGGCGCAGCCTTGGTGATCGGCTTCTACTTGCCCTCCCTGGCGAATGACCAGCAACAACAGGAAGAGCCTCGTCCCAATCCATTCAATGCCTGGGTTCGCATTGACCAGAACGGCCATGTGACGCTCACTCTGGCCCGCTCGGAAATGGGCCAGGGCGTCACGGCATCACTGCCCATGATACTTGCGGAAGAGGTGGATGTGGATTGGGCCGCGGTGCGCGTGGAACAGGCAGCCACCCGGCCAGACCTGTACGGCGATCAGGGCACAGGCGGAAGCGATAGTGTCCATGGCTCGTGGACGCCGTTGCGCCAGGCCGGCGCAGCCGCCCGGCAGATGCTGGTCGCGGCGGCAGCGGAGTCATGGCACGTCAACATTGACACTTGCACCACGAAGAACGGCTCCGTTTGGCATGGGCCGCGACACCGTGAGCTCAAGTACGGCGAGTTGGTGGAACGCGCTTCGAAGATGCCCGTACCGGACTTCAAGAAAGTCACGTTGAAGAATCCAGATAATTTCACCATCGTTGGCAAGTCTCTACCCCGCGCGGATATCCCGCCGAAAGTCGATGGCACCGCCATCTTCGGTATCGACGTGCGCGTGCCGGGCATGTTGTATGCCGTGGTTGTGCGTTGCCCTACGTTCGGCGGCAAGGCGGCGAAGTTCGACGCGGCAAAAGCGAAGGCCATTCCCGGTGTGCGGCACGTGGTCGAGATCGAAGCGGTGGGGCCGGGCGCGCACACCGCAGGAGGAATCGCCGTAGTCGCGGACACGACCGCGATCGCGATTCAAGGGCGCGAGGCCCTCGAAATCCAGTGGGATCGCGGGCCGAACGCGAACGAATCGAGCGATTCCTTGCGCCAACAATTTCAATCGCTGGTCGAGAAGCCGGGCAAGGTGATCGCTAATGCGGGTGACTTCGACGCCGTGTTCGCCGGCTCCGCCTCCAAAATTGACGCGACCTACGAACTCCCTTTTCTGGCGCATGCCACGATGGAGCCGATGAATTGCACGGTGGATATTCGCCCCGATCGCGCGGAAGTGTGGGCGCCGACGCAAGGACCCGATTGGATTCACGACGTGGTCACGCAGATTGCCGGAGTGCCGCCGGACAAAGTAGTGGTGCACACCATTTTGATGGGGGGCGCGTTTGGGCGGCGTTATCAAGCGGACTACGCAGTGGAAGCAGCGCAAGTTTCGAAAGCCGTGGGCAAGCCGATTCAGCTTGTGTGGACTCGAGAAGACGATATGCAGCACGATTTCTACCGGCCGGCCACCTACCAACGCGTGCAGGCTGCGCTGGATGCGCAGGGACGCATCGCTGCCTGGCGGCATCTGATCACGTCCACGTCGATTCGGGCCTTTTGGGATCCGCCCGACCGCGCCAAGCCCGAAGGCCAGGAACTCGGGGAATCTTCTCAATTGCCATATGCGACTCCGAATTTCCGCCTCGAGTATTCGTCGGCGGCTTCGGGTGTGCCGCGTGCTTGGTGGCGATCCGTAGAGGACTCCATGAATGGTTTCGTTCTGGAAAGTTTTGTGGACGAACTCGCCGCCTCGGCCAAGGTGGATCCACTCGCTTTCCGGTTGAGCCATATCGATCCGCCGCGGCGCGTGGCGGACTATCACTCCCCCAATAACACGCCGCTCGATACACAGCGGCTGAAGGCAGTGACTCAGCTTGCGGCGGAGAAATCCGGCTGGGGCAAGCCTTTGCCTGCCGGCCGCGGACGCGGTATCGCGTGCTACTTTTCATTTAATTCGTACGTGGCGGAAGTTGCCGAAGTCACGGTGGCGAAAGATGGCAAGTTGAAAGTCGACCGCGTTGTTTGCGCGGTGGACTGTGGCCGCGCCGTGAATCCCGATGGTGTGGCGGCGCAGATGGAGGGCGCCATCGTTTACGCCTTGTCGGCCGCGCTGATGGGCGAGATTACGATTGCCGGCGGCGCGGTAAAGCAAGGTAATTGGGACGATTACCCGGTGCTGCGCATGCGCGAAATGCCCATCGTGGAAGTCCACATTGTGCCCAGTAGCGAGCCGCCCTCGGGTTGCGGCGAGCCGGCCGTTCCACCGCTCGCTCCGGCAGTAGCGAATGCAATTTTTGCCGCCACCGGCAAGCGCATTCGCCGCTTGCCCATTCGCCCCGCCGATTTGCGCACGACCTGATTGACTGCGATCAATTAGTTCCCGCGGTCATCCCGAGCAACGCGCGTTGTTTGCGTCCCGGATGGTTCTACGGGACGAGGGATCCGGGGCAACCTGCAAGTGCTGGGGTGTCTACTCGCCTAACGCCGCCGTGTAGGCGGTTGCTCGAATGGCGCGTCATCTTGCGGAGACTGGTCCCCAGCCTCCGACCCATCCGCCTCAACGCGCCGATTCTGCTGTTCCACATATTCTACGCGATGGCTTGGATCGACGATCTTCTGCACCGCGCTCATTGCGGCGCCCAGTGAGGAAGAGCGCTTTGCCTCCGCTTCGAATTCTTCTTCCGTCATGTTGGCGTACCGGTCGCTGGAGGCGAGTTGCGTTAGCCCGTAGATGATTCCCACAATCACGGCGCCAACGATGAAATAGTAAATCACTCCCCTAGTGTAGTTCTTTCGCCGGATTCACCCCACTTGGCTGTTTGTTTGCTCCTGTACGAGCTTTGGAGTATCGGACGCGTGCGATAGGGCGCGTTGTACCCAAGTACTATGGCGAGTCCGCCCGGTTTCTGTTAGCATGCAACTAGTGTGGGCTGTATCCCGAATTGGGAACGGCACCGGAGGTTCCAATGAGTGTTGCACCGCATGCGGGCAACGGGAAGATTACCGTGCCCGACATTCTCAGCCGCAAGTCTCTCCTTGGAAATCACACATCCGAAACCAATCGAAAAATTACCTGTCTGACGGCGTACGACTATCCCACCGCGCGCCTGCTCGACGCCGCGGGAGTGGATATTCTGTTGGTCGGCGATTCGCTGGGCATGGTCGTGCTCGGCTACGAGAACACGCTGCCGGTCACGCTGGAAGAGATTTTGCATCACACTCGCGCCGTGCGCCGCGGCACCCGGCGCGCGCTCGTTGTGGCGGACATGCCGTACGGCAGTTTCCACGTGTCGCTCAATGAATCCGTAGCCAATGCGATTCGCCTGGTGAAAGAGGGCGGCGCCGAAGCGGTGAAAATTGAAGGAGGCGTGAAACGCCTCGAATTGATTGCGCGTCTCGCCGACGCCGAAATTCCTGTGATGGGCCATGTGGGCCTGACGCCGCAATCGGTGAATACTCTCGGCGGTTTCAAGGTGCAAGGAAAAACAGAGGATGCGGCCGAACAACTTCTGCGTGACGCCCGCGCTGTGGAATCCGCCGGCGCATTTTGCGTGGTGGTGGAGTCAGTGCCCCGCGAACTGGCTGCTCGCGTTACTCAGCAGCTCCACATTCCCACGATCGGCATCGGCGCGGGCCCGGAATGCGATGGCCAGGTGCTGGTGATCAACGATTTACTGGGGCTGACGGAGACCGCGCCCAAGTTCGCGCGCCGCTATGCCAACATCGCCGAGAGCATTTCGGGCGCCGTCGCCGAATATTGCGACGATGTTCGCAGCGGCCGTTTCCCTTCGGATGCGGAATCTTATCACTTGCCTGCCGATGCGCGCGGGCGATTGCTCGAACGCATCCGGCGCTAAGCGCGGCACCTCCCGTAGGAGAATCGATCCCGATGAATCCGGAACACGTTCGCCTGCTCTACGATTACTACACCTGGGCAAACAATCGGACGTTTGACGCTTGCGCAGCGCTCACCGAAGAACAATTTACTCGCGACCTTGGCTCCAGCTTTCCCTCGGTGCGCGATACGCTGGTGCATCTCCTGTCGTCCGGTTGGTTTTGGCACGAACGCTGGCAGGGCCGGACGCCCCAGCGCCCCGATCTCGCCGGACAATTCAAAGACGTCGCCGGCGTCCGCGAGTGGGCCAATGGCATCGACCGTGATCTGCATCAATTCGTCGACCGCATGAGGACGGCTGATCTGGAATGTACGCTGGAATACCGCACCACGGAAGGAGAGCCCGCGGCGCGGCAATTCTGGCAAATGCTGCAACACGTGGTGAATCACGGCAGCTATCATCGCGGCCAGATCACGACGATGCTGCGGCAGTTGGGAGCGAAGACGGTCGCGTTCGATTTGATTGCCTACTTTCGCGAGCCTGGCGTGAAGAGCCCGGAGAGTGCACCCGGACTCGAAAAAATCAAATCGCTTTTTCAGTACAACAGTTGGGCGTGCCACCGCACGCTCGATTCCTGCGGCGCGCTATCTGCCGGGGAGTTCACACGCGACTTGCGCTCGAGTTTTCCCTCCGTGCGCGACACGCTGGTCCATCTGATGCTTGTGGAATGGATATGGCTCGAACGGTGGCACGGCCGGTCGCATTCCACTTACCCATCCGTGAATGACTTTCCGGATTTAGCCAGAGTGCGCGCCCGCAGCGCGGAGATTGAAAAAAATCTCGGGCAGTTCGTTTTTGCCCTCAATCCGGAAGGCCTCACTCAGCGGGTCGAGTACAAAAATACCAAAGGCATTCCCTATTCCAATGCGATGTGGGAAATGATGCTTCATCTGGTGAATCATCAAACCTATCATCGTGGCCAAGTGGCTACGCTGCTCCGCCAGATGGGCCACAAGCCGAACGCCGGGGATCTGGCGGTATTTTTTGGCGAATATAGCGGGCAGGCTGCACACTGAAGTGAGTTCCATCCCTATCCCCTGAAACGCATCGTGGAAACAATCCATACTATCGAATGGATGAAGCAGGTAACGCGCGCGGCGCGTTCCGGAGGCCGCGTGGCCGGCTTGGTTCCCACGATGGGCGCACTGCACGAAGGGCACATTTCGCTGATCCGCGCGGCGAAGCAGCAGTGCGCCCCGGTGGTCGTCTCGATTTTTGTGAACCCCACGCAATTCGGGCCCGGTGAAGATTTCGAAAAATACCCGCGTCAATGGGAAGCCGATCGCCAAGTGCTGGAATCGCTTTCGGTGGATTATCTGTTCGCGCCTTCGTCGGCGGAAATTTACCCCAAGGGATTTCGCACCCATGTCGAAGTCGAAGGCCTGAGCGACCGTCTGGAAGGCCGCGTGCGTCCCGGACATTTTCGCGGTGTCGCGACGGTGGTGCTGAAACTCTTAGAAATTGTCCAGCCGCATTTCGCTTATTTTGGACGCAAGGACGCGCAGCAAGCGTGCATTTTACAGCGCATGGCATTGGATCTCGATCTGGATAGCGTAGTGGTTGCCTGCCCAATTGTTCGCGAGCCGGACGGACTCGCGATGTCCTCGCGAAATGCCTATTTGAGCGCCGGGGAACGCCGCTCGGCCACGGTTCTCTTTTGCGCGCTCGACTCGGTCCGCCAGGAAATCGAAAAGGGTGAGCGCGATTCCGTGCACCTGCTTGCCCGGGCGCGCGCGATGCTCGCGGCCGAACCCTCTGCTTCCGTCGACTATGTGGAGCTCGTGGACGCCAAGACTCTCGAGCCTGTTATGCGCTTGCATGGTTCATGTCTGCTATTGCTCGCCGCGCGCCTCGGGAAAACGCGATTGATCGACAATGCCCTGATCGAAGAAAACGGCGGCTCTTTTCGTGTTTCCCTCTGACGGATTGATTCACCCTCCATTTCGCACGGTGACCGCGACGAAGCGCCAAACCTTTGGTACACTCGGGCTGCCCCACCGAATCCAGACTGAGGAGAATTCCATGCGGAAAGCGTACGCACTGCCAGTGCTTGTAGCACTGCTCTTGATGGCTGCGCCTCTGATCCACGCGCAGACTTTGCCGGCCGGAACAGCGATTTCAATCACACTCGATCAAGCGGTCAGTTCAAAAGACGCACATGTCGGTGATCACATACCCGCCATTGTCGCGCGAAATGTCGTAGTCAACGGCAATGTGGTGATTCCGAAGGGCTCAGAGGCGAATGTCAGCGTCGCCAGCGTGCAGGCCTCCGGCCGGCTGAGCACCCCGGCAAAACTTTATTTGCGTCTGGACTCGGTGGTAGTGAACGGCCGGGCCTACACCATGTCGGCTCATTGGGCCGGCAGGACTGGGGATTCGCACAAGAAGCGGAATGCGGTGGCGATTGGCGGCACAGCGGCAGCAGGAGCTTTGATCGGCGCCCTGGCGGGAGGCGGCAAGGGAGCGGCCATTGGCGCCGGGGCGGGAGCAGGCGCGGGAACCATCGGCGCCGCCGCAACCGGAAAAAAGGACATCACCTATTCCGCGGAAGACAGGTTGAGCTTCTCGCTCAAGGCGCCGGTACAAATGAAGTAGGCGGGTTCAGGTTCCTGACGAAGGGGGAATCTGCTTTTCGATCTATCTGGGCAAAAGCAGATTCCTCATTCCGGTAAACACTGTCAAGTCTCGGAAAGGCGCGACATCTAAAACCTGCGACGGACTACGATCCTGCGGTCATGGTTTTCAGCACTTCAACCGCGTGACCTTTCGGATTCACCTTGTCCCAGATTTTGCGGATGTTCCCGTCCGGACCAATCCAGAAAGTCATCCGCACGATTCCTAGAAATGATTTTCCGAGAAAGGTTTTCATCCGCCGGGCGTCGTAAGCCTCGATGGCGTGAAATTCGGGATCGGAGAGCACCGGGAAATTCAGCTTGTGACGGACTTTGAATTTCGCCTGCGTTTCCACCGTATCGCCGCTACAGCCCAGGATCACCGTGTTGAGCTTGTCGAATCTCGACTTTGCGTCACGAAACTCGGACGCTTCGTTGGTTCAACCCGGCGTCAAGGCCTTGGGGAAAAAATAGAAGATCACATTTTTGCCGGCGTAATTCGAAAGCGCGACTTCTAAACCGTCGTCAGCCGGCAGCCGGAATTCCGGGGCCTTATCGCCTTCTTTCAGCATTTTGATTCTCGATTCCTTCTCAGCCTTCTCGATTTTACGGAGGCCCGGCCTCTATCCAGGACACGCAACGGCTCGGCCTGGAATTTCATCAGCAGGCTGCGAAAAAACTCACTTTGTGTGTCATTCCGAGGAGCGAAGCGACGAGGAATCTCTCTTTTTGCTGGCCTTTTTCAAAGAGAGATTCCTCGCTTCGCTCGGAATGACAGAGCCAGGGGCCTTTTTCCGCTGCCTCCCCAGGCTTAAACCACAGCTTCGCTCAACACTCGTTTGAGGATTTCGTTCACCACTTGCGGGTTGGCCTGCCCCCGCGTTTCCCGCATTACCTGGCCCACAAAAAATTTGAAAACTCCCTCGTTCCCGGCCCGAAACTTGGCGGCATTCTCCGGGCTCTTTGCCACCACTTCACGGGCAACCCGCTCGATGGCGCTGGTATCGCTGATCTGCGCCAAACCCTCGGCGGCGATAATTTCTTTCGCGGACTTGCCGGTTTCAAACATTTTTGCGAAAACCTTCTTCCCGCTCGCCGCGGTAATTTCTCCCCGGTCTACTTTTCCGATTAGCTCGGCGAGCGATTCCGGGCGCACGGTGCAATCAGCGATTTCTTTCCCGGTATCGTTCAGCAGGCGAAGAAGCTCCGTCGCAATCCAATTGGCCACCGATTTTGCCGGGGCGCCGGCGCGAGCGGCTGCCTCGAAATAATCGGCCAGCGCGCGGGTGGCGGTCAGAACACCGGCGTCGTATGCCGTAATTCCATATTCAGTCAAGAATCGCATGCGTCGCGCATCCGGCAGTTCCGGCATCTCGCGCTCTACTTTGGTCTTCCACGCTTCGGAAATCGTTACCGGCAGCAGGTCCGGATCGGGAAAATACCGGTAGTCATGCGCGAATTCTTTCGAGCGCATCGCTTCCGTCCGCCCCGCTGCCACATTCCACAGCCGCGTTTCCTGGTCGATTTTGCCGCCCAATTCCAGAACACCGATTTGCCGCTCGATTTCGTATTCCAGCGCGCGCGCCAGATAGCGGAACGAATTCAGGTTCTTCACTTCCGCTTTCGTGCCGAATTGTTCGGCGCCCCGCGGCCGCACGCTTACGTTGGCATCGCAGCGCAGCGAGCCTTCCTCCATATTGCAGTCGCTCACTTCCGTGTATAGCAGGACTTGTTTCAAGGAAGTTAAGTACGCATGCGCTTCCGCGGCGCTGCGCAAATCCGGCTCGGAGACAATTTCGATCAAGGGCACGCCGCCGCGATTGAAATCGATATAGGTGTTGCGATCGGAATCTGCGAATCCTTCGTGCATTCCTTTTGCCGCGTCTTCTTCCATGTGCAGCCGCGTGATCCCGATTCGCTTGGTGGCGCCGCCGGCTTCGATGTCGAGCCAGCCCCCGGTAGCAAGCGGAAGCTCGTACATCGAGATTTGATAGCCCTTCGGCAAGTCGGGATAAAAATAATTCTTGCGGGCAAAACGCGAGCGCTCCTCGATCTTGCAATGGATGGCCAGCGCGGCCCGGATGGCCAGCTCCACCGCGTGGCGATTCAAAACCGGCAGCGCTCCCGGCAATCCCAGGCAGACCGGGCAAGTATTGGTGTTCGGAGCGTCGCCGAAATGCGTCGAGCAGCCACAAAACGCCTTCGTTTCCGTTTCGAGTTGCGCGTGCACTTCCAGCCCGATAACCGCTTCATAGCGCGAAAAGACTTCGGGCGCTGGACGATTCGATTCGGGGGTGGTCTTGCTCATGGCAATCCCGGGATTATAGCATCCGCACCCGCGCTAGGCGGGCAAGATGGAGGCGCCCGCGAAGACAAATTGGTCGTTCATATTTGCAGGTCACATCCCGGCGCGACGTTCTGCGCCGCGCCGGGCGTGAGGCTTTCGCTATGGATGCGAAGTGCGTCCTGCGGGAAACGTGAACTTGATTCCCGACATGAAATTAAGACGTAGTGCCGGAAAGCCGAACGACTCCTCATATTTCTGATTGAGAAAATTGTTCAGCCGCCCGTAAATCTCGATGCCACCCGGCAACGCATACGAAAAGCCGCCGTTGGCCAAGACATAGCCCTTGTTCCGGAACAGGCACTGCATCCCCAGCGTGCAGGCAAAGTTGCCGAAGTTTGGTTCCAGATCAAGCACCGCGCCTCTAACCACGCCATTCGCATTGATCATCAGACGTCCGCGAGTCCACGTGATGTTATAGCCGGCGGAATTGTGCGGCCGGCGGATCAGAGGCTGTCCCACTTGAAAGGGAAACTGCGTCTGCGATGTGCCGTCCAGGGCCAGGATGGCCGTGTTCAGCCAGGTATAGGAGCCCGTCACTTCGAGCGAGCGGAAAGGACGAAGCCGCAGGCTGGTTTCCAGACCATACGCCCGCGAGTTCGCGATATTCGCCGAAGAGAAAGTGCTCAGATTCTGAAACGAGCCGCCCAGCGTGACGATTTGGTCCTTGTAGCGATTGTAGAAGTACGTCACGTCCACCACGGCGCGTTCACCCGCCAGCCGCTGCTCCACACCGGCATCGAAGCTGATGCTTCGCTCCGGCTTCAGTTGCGGGTTATCCGTGAAGCCAAGCTCGAATCCATCCGGCGGGCGGATCCCGGTGCCAAAACTCGAATGAATCCGCGTGATCCCGAATTTTCCGCTGCTGGATTCGCGCGCCAGATACGCGACCGAAATACGCGGATCCACTTGCGTCACGGAACTAGCGGGAATCAACGGGCGCGATCCGAAAGCATCCGGCGGTAGGCTGCCGGTGCGGATGTTGTCCACGCGAAATCCCGTATTCAGGAACCAGCGGCTGCCGGGGTTCCAGCGATTCTCCGCGAAGAAGGCAAAATTGCCGCGCGGCAGAGTGAAGGGCACATTGTTGGGGCCGGCCACGAAGGTGTTCTCGAATTGCTCGTGATCGTACTCAAACCCCGCGACGAAGAAATCCTTCGGTGAAATTGCGATTTCACTCCGCGTGTTTGCCACCACGCGCGAATTCCGGCTAAGCGAATCGCCGAACGCCGAAAGGAAGGAAAACCGGTCCGTGGACGCGCTCACCGTGGTGACTTGCCGGAACCGGCTGGAGAACTGTTCTGTGTAATTTCCCTGATAGCCGAATTCATTCCGCTTCTGGCGCGAGACGGTATCGATTCCCGGGAAAAGATGGTCGGGATCCGAGCCATACGGACCGGGATTCCCCACACTGTTGGCGTCCCCGAAGAAATGCACGTTGAACTGCCGGCGCGGGCTGCGCGAATAGCCGAAGCTCAGGAACGAGCTTTGATTCTCGAAGTCGTCGTTGGTGACCGCTCCATTAGTGTCCAGCCGCGACAAATTGTAGGCCCAATTAAATCCATGATTCAGTCCGGATCCGCCGGTGGCGATCCGCCACGTACCGAGGCTTCCCCCTTCCCCGAGAAAATCGAAATGCGGCAAACCCTCTCCGTGCGTGCTGACGATATTGATCACCCCGGCGACGGCGTTGGAGCCGTACAGAGCGCTCTCCGGCCCGCGCGTCACTTCGATGTGATCCACTCCACTGGCTGGAATCGGCGCAAAATCGAATCCGCCGCCGAAATCATTCAGCGGAATCCCGTCGATCATCACCAGGTTGTAATTCGAATTTCCGCCGCGGATGAATGCGCTCGTCACGGCGCCGCGCCGCCCGGTCTGGTTGATCTCCACGCCGGGGAGGCCGCGGAGAGCCTCGTACACAGTTTGCACATCGCGGTTCTGAATTTCCTCCTGGCTCACCACGCTTACGGAGGAGCCGATCTGCGGTGCCAGCGCCCCGCCCAGCGAGGCCGATACGATCACTTGTTCCTGCACGGCGCTCAAATTGAGATGTAAATCAATGGTCCGCGTTTCGCCGGACGTGAGACTTACTTCGGCGGAAAGTTTTGAGAATCCTGTTAGATAGGCGGCAACAGTAAACGCTCCGCTGCAGAGTCCTTCGAATCGGTATTCACCCTTCGCATCGGTTCGTCGTTCCGCCACTGCCGCCATCGAGTTCAAAAGTGTGACGCGGGCATCTGGCACGGCGCGCCCTTCGGGATCGTAAACGGTTCCCTGAATCGTTGCCCCGTGCGAAGCAGTTGCAGCTACACTTTTTCCGGCTGTTGAACCGGGAGTTTGCGCATGAATTGGGCAGGAAAAGAAGAAAACAGCGGTGAAAAACAGCAGAAAGAAAAATCGGACTCGCATCATGATTCCTCCTCTCCCTCTCGCGCGGGAGTTGAAGGTTATCCCGTGAGGACGCATGGCAGCGCCCATCTCGGGCTGAAACTCCGCCGGTCTCCTGGCTTGGCGGCACTTCACTGCGGCGTTGCCTTCCCGTCCCGCTCCGAAATCCTCGGGGAGCGAAGCAGTGGCCCACGCCCAACACTTCACCGCCTTACAGTCGCGCGGCGGCGACGGCATTTCACCGTCTTCCCGTGCGCGGAGTCTCGGGTGGATGTTGCCGGTACGCTGGAACGCCCGAAATCTCGGGCCGTTCGCTCGTACCGCATGATTTCAGCTCAGTACAAATCAAAACCTACCTCTTCGCTTCATCGATTCGCCGGGGGATTGGCAAGTGGAACCAGCTTCCCAGCGCTCAGAATATCAATGTGCACAATCTTGACCGGAAAATCCGGGCGATTATTGCGAGGGTCTGCCGACATGCGGGCAATTTTCTTCACGAGCTCGACTGAATCAACATCGCACTGGCCAAAGATCGTATAGCCGTAGCCTTTGGGCGCCATACGAGTCCCGCGCTGGCACCCGCCGTCGCTAAAACAAGGATTCAAACGAGGCACATTTCTTTCAGTGATAAAAAATTGTGACCCATTCGTATTCGGTCCTGAATTTGCCATGGCCAGGCGCCCCGGGCGGTCAAACTGCAGGTCCGATTTCAGTTCATCACTGAAGCGGTAGCCCGGGTCGCCATCACCCGATCCGGTTGGATCGCCGCCTTGAATCATGAAATCCGGGATTACCCGGTGGAAAATCGTTCCGTCATAGAGCGGCCGGTTGTGTTCCACCTGGGGGGTTGCCGGGTTGGTCCAATCTTTCTTCCCGGTAGCTAAGCCAACAAAATTGGCAACGGCTAGCGGAGCTTGTTCGGGAAAGAGTTGGCACTTCAAGTCCCCAATCATGGTGTGGATGATCGCCACCGGCTTTTTCAAGGGAGGCTCCGTTTGCGATTGCGGAGCAGGAGCATTTTGAGGAGCTGTATAACCGGCCACAGCAACGGCGAACACAATCAAGATGAGTGCGCTGCGTTGCAATGGCCTGGCCCCCCTCCATTCGAAGTCTGCCGCTCGAGAGCGAATCAAAGCGCGAAGCGGTCAGTTCAGTTTGCTTACCACTCGCCGCCTTTGTTCGGGCTTGGCAAATTCATTTCCGGATTGCCGTGAATAATTACGCGCGGCCTTCCGCCCGGCCCTGCTTCCACCTCGAGCGGCGCGTCAAAAACTCGTTCGAGCAACTCTCGCTGATAAACATCCCTCGGCGATCCAACGGATAGGCACTTGCCTTTGTGCATCAGCACAATTTGATCGGCGAATTCGGCGGCGAGATTCAGCTCGTGCGTCACCACCACAACCGTATGGCGATTTTGCTGCGCCAGCCGCCGCAGCCTGCGCAACAGCTCCACTTTGCCGCCGATGTCGAGATGTTGCGTCGGCTCGTCGAGCAGCAGCAATGCCGGTTGCTGCGCCAGCGCGCGCGCCAGGATTACGCGCTGCTTTTCGCCGCCGGAAAGTTCATCCATCCAGCGCTCCGTCAGATGTTCCACGCTCACTCGCTTCAGCGCCTCTGCAACCATGAGGCAATCGTCCTTCGACTCGAACCGCAGAAGCCGCCCATACGCGTAGCGCCCTTGCAGCACGTATTCCCAAACGCGCAATGGGAAGAGCAACGCGCTCTCCTGCTGGACCAGCGCGATGCGGCGCGCTCGCGAGCGCGGGTCGAGTTGGCTCGCTTCCCGACCGTCGACCAGCACACGCCCGGAGAGAGGCTTCAAGACTCCGGCCAGCAAACGCAGGAGAGTGGACTTGCCGCTTGCATTGGGTCCCAGTATCGCTACGAACTCACGTGGCTTCGCCTGGAAACTAACCGGCTCGACTGTAAATCGTGGCGCATTTTCGTCGGTGGCCGCATAAATGTAGGTGACCTGCTCGACGCTCAATCGCTGATCGCCGGGCGCCTGCACGAGACGTGCAGGGCCGGCGGATTGCGCAGGCGTCATGCCGAATTCGGGAGTCTCTGGACTCAACGTAATCTCCGCCTCAATAAGTAGATGAAGACTGGCGCGCCTGCGACTGCGGTCATCGCGCCCACTGGAAGCTCCGTTGGCGCGACGATAGATCGTCCCAGCGTGTCGGCCACCACGATGGCGATTGCCCCGCCAATCGCAGAGGTGGGAATCAGCAATCGATAATCGGAGCCGAAGAGCATTCGCATCACGTGCGGGATGAGCAAGCCTACATATCCAATCGCCCCGCTCACCGATACTGCGATGCCCGTTAACAGCGATGCGGCGACGTACACGACTATTTTTACGCGCCCAACATTCACGCCCAGGTGCCGCGCCTCCTGCTCGCCGGTCAGAATCAAATTCAAGTCGGATGCAGTTGTGTAGATGGCGCCGGTTGCGAAAACCACCACGGCAAATAAAAATCCCAGATGGATCGGCGGAGCCGAAGTGAGATCGCCCATCAGCCAGAAAGCCATGCCTCGCAGATCGCGGCCCGAAAGCGTCGTCATCAGAAACATGATCACCGCCGAAAGAAATGATGCCGAAACTATTCCCGCGAGCAAGAGCGTCGGGCTGTCGAGCTGTCCGCCCCGCCGTCCGAGAAAATAGACGGCAGCAATCGTCAGCCCTGCGCCGGCGAATGCCAGGCCTTGCATCGCCAGCGGAACGTGGGGCAGAACAAGCAGAGAAACAATCGCGCCGAGAGCGGCGCCGCTCGAAACTCCCAATACATACGGGTCAGCCAATGGATTGCGCAGCAGTGCTTGAAAGCCGGCGCCGGAAACGGAAAGCGCCGCCCCGACCAGAATTCCCAGCGCGATTCGCGGCAAGCGCAGATCGAAAACGATCAACCGGTACTGAGATGGAATGCGTTCCGCTTGGCCGAGTGCGCCGCGCGCCAGCGTCATCACTACATCCACAATAGGGATGGGAGACGCGCCCAGCTTGAGCGCAATCACCACAACCGCCAGCAGGAGAACACTGAGCCATCCACAAACCCAAAGGATCCGCCGCGCTGTTAGCGGTTGCATGGCGGCTCCGTTGGCAAGAAAAACGGCAAATTGGGATTGAAGAACGGACGGCCGTCCCGCTCTCCTCGTTGTTCTCGATTCTTCATTGCTTATTTTCCATTGTTATTTCTCAGCATCGGCTGCGAACGCGTCCGGATGGAGCGCGCGCGCTAACTGCTCAATCGCGTCTATCAAGCGCGGCGCGGGACGAGCGATTGCGTCGCTCACGGTGATGATGTGCCGCTGCTCCACCGCATGCAGGACCCGCCATCCCGGCGCCGTACGCAAATCCTCAAATTCTTTCTCGCTATTCCGTGGATCGCCGCTCGCAAATACCAGCGCATCCGGCTGCTGGCGGACGGCCTCCTCCAGGCTTACCGGCGGCCAATTCTGTTTCAGATCAATCACGGATTCGCCGCCGGCCCAGCGCACTGCGTCGGCAAGAAACGTATTTTTCCCCATGGTGATCAGGGGCTTTTCCCAGACGACAAACAAAATCCGCGTCGGTGTGCTGCCGGCGAGATGCTGCTTGATCTGCGCGAGCCGTGACGCAAGGTTTGCGGCTAGCGCATCGCCTTGCTGTGGCGCTCCGATCACTTCTCCCACATCGCGAATCGAGACCAGAATGCCCTCGACCGTGCGCGGATCGGTTGCGTAGACGGAGATTCCCAGGCGTTCGAGCGATTGCACCGTCTCCAGGCGATCGATTGCGGTGGTCGCCAGCACTAGATCCGGCTTCAAGCCTACGATGGCCTCCAGGCTGGGATTCAGTGCGGTTCCGATCTTTGTTTTTTTCAGCGCATCCGGCGGATAGTCGCAGTAATTCGTCACGCCGACGAGCCTGTCCTGCGCTCCCAGTGCGTAAATGGTTTCCGTCAGATTGGGAGCGAGCGAAACAATTCGCCGCACGTCCATGGGCACCGTGACGTGCCGGCCAGTCTCATCGGTCACCTCCCTCGTCTGCGCTGCTTGCGGGATGGCGACGGGAGTGCTTGGCGTCGCTTGCGCCGGCACACACCACACCGCCAGCACCGCAAGGCTCATAGCCATCGTCGAGCAAATTATTTTTCGCAAGCGCATGGTTCTTTCCGGTTCCGCATTCCGGGCAACAAAAAAGCCCCACGAGAGACAATGGGGCTCAACGCCACACCCTTTCTCGCGAAGAGTGTCAGCTTACAAGCAGCTCAAGCAGGTTTCCTGGCTTGCGGCCTTCCCGGCGCTTCGTTTGAAAATTTACGAAGCGGCGGAAACTAGGGCGCTGCTTCACTCCGATTGGCTTCGTGCAAATCGGAGTGGCCCTTCCCGGCACGCCGCGAAAAAGCAGCGTAGCCAGTGGGCAAACATTGTAGAGCAGCGCCGGCCGATTACAGTGGCGGGACCGCGGCCGATTCTCACGGCCTTCCCAATCACTTGAGCCGGCTGATTTGTCGACGGCCAGTGTAAGTCTCGTGAAGCGCAGGTGTCAACCGAAGCGCGTCATTGGCACGAGAAATAGTCCCGCTTTTGATTAAACACGCTTTCGAAAAATTTCTGAGGCAAGAATTAAGTTGTGCTTCGGCCGCGTGGTTCTTCTTCGCGTCCCCAGTGAACGTCATCAATCCACCATTGGCCTTCGACTTCGACGAGGGTGTACCGCGCCAGGTAGCGAGCGCCTCCGGCGGTGGTAATGTGCGTATCCAGGACGGCGCGCACGCGCGTTTCTTCCAGGCTCTCAAAATCGATCGTACGCGCGCGGAACATGGCCCAGTGGGTGGACACCAATTCATGAAACGCTTCGAAGGAAACTTGCTTGCGGTAATCTTGTGAGAAGAGAGCGTACGCTTCGCGCAATTCGCCACGATTCAGCGCGTCGAGTTGGTGGCGGACAATTTCCGATGGCACGGAATTTCCGGCCAAGGGTTTCGCGAAGGAGTCCCTGCGCACCAGGATCCAGGTAGTCAAAACGAATGCCACGCCAGCCACGGCTAAAAGCGTCGAAAGCCGCTGCAAGATGGCGCGCTGATGCCGTTCGCGCGCTCGCCCGAAGGCAGCAGAGATCGCGAGTTCATCCACGGAACTCGCTGGATCACCGGCTGCGCCTTCGCTCGAGCCACCGGGCGGATTCGTTTGTGGCGGGTCATCCATTGTCATTCAATCAGCATAAGTACCCGCAGCGCTGGTTATCGATTTTTCCAATTCGGCGCGCGCTTCTCGACCAAAGCCCGCAGACCTTCTTGCGAATCCTCGAGCTTCGAAAGTTCGTTCAGGAAAACCTGCATCGAATTGCGCACCCCGTCGCGGAGCGACATTCCCATGCTGTTGAGCACCGCTTTCTTGGCCATCGACAACACGGGACCGGATTGCGCCGTTACTTGCGCCACCAGATCGTTCACCGTTTTGTCGAGCTGATCTTCGGGCACCAGGCGATTGACGAGTCCCATTTCGCGGGCGCGCTCGGCGGAAATTGTTTCGCCCGTCAGCACCAATTCCAGGGCCTGTTTTGGCCCGATGATGTAAGGCAAAATCGCGGCCGCGAGCGGCGGGAAGGCGCCCAGCTTGATTTCCGGCTGCGCGAAGCGCGCGCGCGGCGTCGCTACCACCAAATCGCCCAGCATGGCCAATTCCGATCCGCCGCCGAACGCGGGGCCGTTTACCACCACCAGCACCGGCTTCCCGGTTTCGAGCATTGCGTCGAAGGCGCTGCGAAAAGCGTCGAGCACCTGAAACACGCGCCGCGCTGTGTATTCTCCCAGCTCGATTCCGCCGCAGAATGTCTTGCCGGTTGCGCTCAGGACGATCAGTTTCACGTCCGGGTGGTCGCCCAGGAGTTCGATTCCCGCGGCCAGCTCCATGAGCATGCGTTCGTTCAGCAGATTATGTTCCGGCCGGTCGAGCGTCAGGCGTGCCACTTCTCCTTCCAACCGGTAGCGAACGAACTGAAATTCTCCCGGCTTCGGTACCGGTGGCCGGCC
>JBGQGW010000011.1:0-32610 GCA_041497605.1 Terriglobia bacterium
ATTTCCTCGAGGGCGGGCTGCAGGCGATGAATTTCATCCATGAAGAAAACATCGTGCGCCTCGAGCGAAGTGAGCACGGCGGTGAGGTCGCCTTTTTTCTCGAGCAGAGGCCCGGAGCTGATTTTGATCTGCACTCCCAATTCGTTGGCCAGGATTTGCGCCAGCGTGGTTTTGCCAAGCCCCGGCGGGCCGTACAGCAAAACGTGATCGAGCGCTTCGCCGCGGCTGCGCGCCGCTTCGATCGCGATGGACAGATTTTCCTTCACGCGCGACTGGCCGATAAAATCGCTCAAACGTTTCGGGCGGACGCTGGCCTCGAGGCGAACGTCTTCCTCGAATGCCTGTCCGGAAACTATGCGTTGCCGCTGCTGAGCCGTATCCATCTGTTCTTACAATACCTCGAAAGCGCCGATGCGGCGCTCAACTTTTGTTTCGATCCCGCGCGGCGTCATTCTTCTTTCAGCACGGCGCGGGCGCTTCTTTGCATCGCCGCCCCGCCAAGTTGCTGCAAAGCTCCACGCAACAACGATTCGAAATTCTGCTCCTTCTGAATCTGTCCGGCGGCGCCGCGCGCTTGTTCGATCGCGTTTTCCACCGCGCGATGATCGTAACCCAAATTTTCCAGCGCCGAGGCCACGTCGGCTTCCACTCGCGATCGGGATGCGGGTCTCGCGGTCTCCGTAATTTCAATCACCGCGAGCTTATCCCGGAGTTCCACAACGATCCGCTCGGCCGTTTTGCGCCCCACGCCCGGGATGCGAACCAGTTGGACCAGATCTCCCTTGCGAATGGCGGGAACCAATTCGTCGAGGCTCATGCCGGACAAGATTTTCAGGGCCAGGGTGGGACCCACTCCGCTGGCCGAGAGCAACAATTCGAAGCATTGTTTTTCCCGCGCGGTCAGAAAACCAAAGAGAGAAATCTGGTCCTCGCGCACGTGCGTGTGGATCAGCAGAGTGGTTTCCGCATGCAATGTCCCCAGGCCCGCGAAGGTGGAGAGCGGAATTTGCACCTGATAGCCCACTCCCGCCACGTCGAGCAGGATCTGGTTGGGGCGCTTGTCGATGAGCTTTCCGCGCAACTGTCCGATCATGATGCGAACACTGTCCGGCAGTGGGACATCGTCCGAATTTGGGTAAATTTTATTTCGATAAAAGTGGAACTATTCCGAGATTCGCTCGTATTCATCAGTATGAACCCGCCGGAAAGCGATCATGCAGCACGCTAGCCGATGTGTCAACGCGGGCTCCTAAAGAATAAGAGAATATTTCAAAAGTCGATCAAACATTTCGTAGGCAGCGACGTCTAACTTGGTGAACGAGGGGGCAACGGATCGGGCGCATATAAAAGGAGGATTTTCCATGTCGCGCACCTTGGTATACCGATTGCTTACAATCACGCTGGCCCTCGCTCTGGCTCTGCCGCTTCTCGCGGTGCCCGGTTATTCGAGGACTACCACAAGTACCGCCGTAAAATCGACATTCACACTGGCCGACCCCGCAACGCTGGGCGGCAAAACTCTGAAGCCTGGCCAATATTCAGTGATCGCGGATGACTCCAAGGTCACAGTGAAACAAGACGGCAAAATCATTGCTGAGATGCCTGCCCAATGGGTGGATGGAAAGGAGAAGCAGTCTCGGACGGCCCTGGTCCTCGAAGGAAATCAAATTCAGGAAATCCGGTTTGGCGGACAAACACGGTACGTGGTGTTCCGCTAAAGCAGGCCCTACGCCCCCTCGTAGGACCAAACTGGACGGGCAGTCGCCTACACTGCCCGTCCTTCTTTTTTAGGCTTTGAGGAAGAAGATCCTGAAGGAATTGCTTCTTCCAGAATTCCCGCCTTTTCTTTTTTCCTGCCCAAGCAGAGTGATGCGAGTTTATGAATGTGTGAGGGAAGAACCGATCTAAGCTTTCGCGGTGCGCTGTTTGAGAAGGGCGGCAACTTCCTTATGACCTTTACTTTCGGCGAGGGAGAGCGGCGTCTGCCCGTCATCCATGCGCGCTGCCGGATCGGCTCCGTGCTCGAGCAGCATCGTCACCAACCGCACATTGCCATTGGCGGCCGCGGAGTGAAGCGGTGAATAGCCTTGTCCGTAACGGTAATTTGCTTTGGCCCCGGCGGCGAGCAGCGCAGCGGTGATTTCCATTTGGCCGGAAGTAACAGCGCCGGTGAGGGCTGTATATCCGCTGGCATTCCGTGCTACTGCATTCACGTCCGCGCCCTTACTGAGCAGAAATTTTACGATGTCACCGTTGCCGCAAAATGCCGCGAGCGCCAAAGCCGGAAAACCCTGGGGCGAGAAGGTGTTCACCGAGCTCGCGTCTTGGGCGATCAATTGAGTCACGCGGCCGAGATTGCCAGAAGCCGCGGCCTCAAACACGTCCAGTTCGATTCCGCGCGCCAGCAGAAAATCCCTGATTTGCTGCCGGCCATAAAATATTGACGTTAAGATCGGCGTCTCACCCGTTCCGCTGCGCACCTGAGCGAGAGAAGCATCCGCATCGAGCAGTTCCTTCACGCGTGCCAGGTCGCCTTCTTTTACCGCCGCGAAAAAGGCCTCTTTTGCTTCCATATTTGCTCTCCCATTCCAGGAGCGTGAGCCGCTTCTCTCCGGGCGGACCCCACTTTACTTCCCATGAGCGATTAATACTTCTCGAAAATTGCTATTTTTGATCGCGCAGGAACAAAGGAGAAACTAATTGCGGACGCCCGGGATCAATTCCACTTCATCAATCACACCGATCACGGCCGTGCTGATGGGTGAATCGGGGCGGCCCACGGAAGTCATCGCGGAATAGCCTTCCGTGGTCAGAAGCACTCGATCGCCAACTCCGGCATCGACGGCATCGAGCGCAACCATCACTTCGCCACGATCGCTGCCATCCAGATTCAGCGGTTGCACCACCAGCAGCTTGCGCCCGATGTGCGAAGGCGCTTTCTGTGTCGCCACGACATCGCCGACCACTCGTCCAATCAGCATCGCCGTTACCGCTCCGTCCGCTGGCGGGGAATATTGATGGTATCCACGATCGCGACGATGGTCGCTTCGGTGGGCACTTCCGCGGGCAGAAAAGGGAAGCTGGCTTCTTTGCCGCGGCACCAGTAAACCGTTTCACCGGCGCCGGCGCCCACGGAATCGAGCGCAACGATGGCGCGTCCCTTGTCGCGGCCGTTGCGGTCAATCGGCTGGACGATCAGAAATGTCCGTCCTTCGAGCGACGGAGTTTTGATCGTCGCGACTACGTTTCCGATCACGCGGCCTAGAGTCATGGGAGGAGGTGAAAGTTCACGGTGAACAATTTTTATTTCGCACACAGATCCTTCGCCCGCGGCGGGCTCAGGATGACGATGCTCTTCGCATCGTCACTTTTTTCTCGCCGCCGCAAGCTCCGCTTCATGGCGCGCGTCGAGCTTCACTTCATCCACTATCCCGATGATCGCGGCATCCACCGGCCGATCTTTACACTCGGCCGCCATGCGCGCGGAGCTTCCGGAAACGACCAGCACCGTCTCGCCGGCGCCGGCGCCCACGGAGTCGACGGCGACCAGATAGCCAGATTCATCGGCTCCTTCGGGAGAAATGGGCTTTACGACCAGTAGCTTCTTGCCGTCCAGGCGAGGATCTTTCCGCGTGGAAACCACCGTGCCGACGATGCGAGCCAGAATCATTGTTGAAAACCGAAATTCGAAACGTGAAACGCAGCCGGGTCAAACCTGTAGCCGGACCATCCGGCATCTACGCGCGTGCGCGCATGCCGCGCCGGATGATTCGCGGCCGGCTACTTCGCGGCAGCCATGGACGTCTTGCCGATGGGCAGCACATCTTCCAGCGACCCGTGCGGGCGCGGAATCACGTGAACGGCAACCAACTCGCCCACTCGCCGCGCCGCCGCGGCGCCGGCATCGGTGGCAGCCTTCACGGCAGCCACGTCGCCGCGCACCAGCGCCGTCACATAGCCCGACCCTATTTTTTCCCAGCCGACCAGCGTGACCTTGGCCGCTTTCACCATGGCGTCCGAGGCTTCGATCATAGCGATCAGGCCGCGCGTCTCGATCATTCCCAGTGCTTCACCCATTTTTCATCCTCCGCGCAAACGCATTCATCCGTTCCGCTTCTCTTCCCCTGTTCCAGTCAAACGAAATTCTTTCTTTCAGCGCCGCGTGCGATCGTGCCGCACGGCATCTTCGATCAAGGCTTCCAGTTCCGTGCGCGTCAGCGTGATGCGATCCGTCCCCGCTGAATCCGCGGTCACCGGGCATTCTGGATTGGTGGCCGCAGCCGTCTGCAAGCCGTAACGCGCCCGCGCCGCGAGCAATTTTTCCACATCTTCGCCGGAAAGCAAGACTTGTTTGCCAAGAAGCTCGGTCACCAGCGCCACCCGGGCAAAATGCTCGGTCGTTTCCATTCGAAAGAAAGCCGTCATCAGGTCTTGTCCGTAGGTGACCACGCCGTGATTGGCCATCAAAATCGCGTCGTAGCCCTGCACCAGCGGCTCGAGCGCCTCACTCAGCTCCGGCGTTCCCGGCGTGCCATATCGCGCCACGGGAATGCAGCCCAGGGAAAGCACCACTTCGCTCACCAGCGCCTTGTTCAAGGGTACGCCGGCGGCGGCATAGCCCGTAGCCGTGGGGGGATGGGCGTGGCAGACGGAATGAATATCCGGACGGCGGCGATAAATCAGCAAGTGCATGGCCAGCTCGGAGGAAGCATTGCGGCGGCCGCTGATCTTGCACCCTTCCAGATCGGTGATGACCAGGTCGTCCGGCGTCATCATGCCTTTGCAGATTGCCGTCGGTGAAGTGAGAATGCGCCGGGGATCGAGGCGCACGGAGATATTGCCATCGGTCGCAGCCACATAACCGCGATCGAAAAACCAATGACCGACGGTGCAAATATCGCGCCGGTGCTCGTCTTCGCTTTTGAGGGCGCCGGCCGAAATGGAATCCCGAATCATTAATTGGCTAACCCGGATTTCTTCACTGCTGCACTCACCCACATTCCGCAAGCTGGCTACGCGTAAATTCCCCGCAGCTTCAAAGCAAATGCGACACGATCGATCCCCAGCATATAGGCGGCGATGCGGTTATTTACTCCATGAGTTTCCGCGTAGCGGACCACTTCATCGAAACTGTGCACCATCACATCTTGCAGCCGCTCGTTCACTTCGCTTTCGCGCCAGAAGAATCCCTGGCGGTCCTGCACCCATTCAAAGTAACTGACGGTGACGCCACCCGCATTCGCCAGGATGTCCGGAATAATGAAGACGTCTTTCTGGCGCAGAATATCATCGGAGGGAAGCGTCGTGGGCCCGTTGGCGCCCTCGCACAGAATCTTGGTGTGCACGCGATGGGCGTTCTTGCTGGTGATCTGGTTTTCGATCGCCGCGGGAATCAATATGTCGCAGGGGAAGAAGAGAACTTCCTGCGCCGTCACTTTTGTGCCGCCGGCGGGAAATTCCGGCAACGGCTTGTGCTGTTTGTGCACCCAGTCAATCAATTTGGGGATATCAAAACCCTTTTCATTGTAGAGCCCGCCGTGAACGTCCGCCGCGCCGACGATCTTATAGCCGGCCTGGTGCATCAGACTGGAAGCCATCGAGCCCACGTTGCCGAATCCCTGCACGATCACGCAGCAGCCCTCTTTCTTCATACCTAGTTTTTCGAGCGCCTTGTCGCAAACGATCATCACGCCGCGCCCGGTTGCTTCGCGCCGCCCGCGCGATCCTCCCAGATCGAGCGGTTTGCCGGTGACCACCGCGGTGACCGTATGCCGCGCGTGCATCGAGTAGGTGTCCATCACCCACGCCATAGTCTGCTCGTTGGTGCCCAGGTCCGGCGCGGGAACGTCGCGCTCCGGTCCGATGAAATCAGCAAGTTCAGCCGTGTACCGGCGCGTGATTCGCTCGAGTTCCCCCATCGAAAGCTTTCCCGGATCGCAGATCACACCGCCTTTGGCCCCGCCGAACGGAATATTCACCACCGCGCATTTCCAGGTCATCCAGGAAGCCAGCGCGCGAATCTCGTCCAGCGTTACCGTGGGGGCGTAACGGATGCCTCCCTTGCCCGGTCCGCGGACCACGGAGTGCTGCACGCGGTAGCCGGTGAAGACCTGTAACCCGCCCTTGTCCATCGCGACGGGAATGTAAACGGTGATTTCCTTGTTGGGATATCTCAAATATTTGTGAAGACCTTCTTCGAGCCCCAGCTTCTTCGCGGCCAATTCAAAACGCGCTTCCGCGCATTCGTAAACATTCATTTCATTTTCGACGGCGATGGAATCCATTGCAAAATCTCCTGGATGAATTGGAATTCCGGAGTGTGCGTATTACGGCGTCAGGTGGAGCTGACACCTCCAAATGATTGCAGATGGCTTGGACTCATGGCGCTCAGCGGACGCCAGTATACGAACTACGGGCAGCAAGGCGCAAGGCAAGCCATCGCCCCGCAGGGCTCAGTTCCCCATCTGGAAAATAGGAATGCTGCTTCGAAATTTTTTACCGGCGCCGGCCGCGCTTCACAAATTCTTCGAGCAGCAACCGGGTGAGGCGCTCCTGGTCGTGGCGCACAACGCCTTCCAAGTAGAGCAGATCGCCCGTGACGCAACCGACCCCCAGGCGATGCAAGTCTTCCAGATCGGGAACCACAGGTTCCGCGCCCTGCCTACGATAGCGCCGCAGCGCGTTGCGCGAAACCGGCTTGCGATTGACCACCACCCAATCGAGCAATCCGGGCCTCGTGTGCTCATAAATGGCGCGCAGATGATCTCCCACGGTGTAGCCCTGCGTCTCGCCGGGTTGCGTCATCAAATTGGCGATGTAGACGCGAGTCGCGTGCGAATGGCGAATGGTCTCCGCCACTCCTTCGACGAGTAAATTGGGAATAATGCTGGTGTACAGCGAGCCCGGCCCGATCAAAATCAAATCGGCCTCGCGAATCGCCTCGAGAACCTCCGGCAGCGGACGCACCCGGCGCGGGACCAGCCGCACCCGGTGAATGCGCCGGCGTGAACTCGAAATGGTCGTCTCCCCGGCCACTACGCGGCCCCCTTCGAGTTCCGCTTCGAGCGTGACGTTCTGATCCGTCGAAGGAAAAATGCGGCCGCGAATCGCCAGAACCTGTCCGGACAGGCGCACCGCCTCCGGAAAGTCTCCGGTCACATTGGTCAGCGCCGTCAGGAACAAATTGCCGAAGCTGTGGCCGCCCAGGTCGCTCCCGCTTGGAAATCGATATTGAAACAACCGGCTCAGCAGCGCTTCGTCTTTCGAGAGCGCGACCATGCAGTTGCGGATGTCGCCCGGCGGCAGCACGCGATACTCGCGGCGCAATCGTCCGGAGCTGCCGCCGTCATCGGTTACTGTGACGATGGCGGCAAGATCCGCGATCGGATGCTTGCTCTTCTCGTTCCGCCGCCGCACCACATATTGCTTCAGGCCGCGCAGCAACATGGAAAGACCCGTGCCGCCGCCCAGGGCCACAATGCGGACAGGACGCGGCCGGATGCGTGCGAGCTTTGCGGGTTTCTTCACGTGGGAAGGAGAGAGACTAACATTGTTCCAATGTTGCGGCTACGATTTGCCACTCTCGTGTGCTGCCTTGATTCCATTCCCTGGCATCCCCGTAGCATCATCGGATTCGGAAGCTTTGTGATATACCGTTGGATTTCGCAGGCGAATAGGCAGGATACAACGTTAGCCCGACGAGCCGTCCCGTTCCGGATAGAGCAGTTCCGTAAATCGAGGATCTTCCTGCAAGAAAGCGAAATCTTCATCGTTGCGGGCGTGGTAGCGGTTTTCTGGACGCAGTTCAATTGCCATTTTCAGGTTCGTCATGGCCGATTCTGCTTCACCGGTCAGGCAATCCAGGGCAGCCATGGCATAAATAATATGGTCCGATTTTGGCGCAGCCTTCCGCGCCCGGTCCAGATGCTCGCGGGCTTCGTCCCAGCGGCCCAGATTCATCATGGCCACGCCTTGGGTGTAATGATCTTCCGCAGTCCGTAGAGCAGGCGTCGGAAGCCGTGAAATGCGCTGGTCGCAGACGCGCAAGTGCATCCGGGCGCGGTCGGAAAGCTCCTTGCTTGGCCCTTCGATCACGCGCTCCAGAACTTGCTTGGAGCGGTGAAATTTTTGTTCCTGGAAATAAAGCACTGCCTCTTCGTAGAGCTTCAATTGTTGCTTCACCGCCGGGTCAACCATTTCGACCGGCGTCCGCTTCTTTGAATTGCCGTTTACACTCTTTGTTTTCAACAGGTTAGGCTTCAGCGGCGTCTGCCTTGTCCTGGCGGTCCGATTCGCGGAAGCCTTTCGATTGCGTGCCATGGGCGCAGATTAGCAGAGTCTTTCTTCGCCGTCAACGCGGCGATTTCACTATAGCTAAAAGTAATTCTCAAGCCAATCGCCCTGTTTTGTGTGTTTTCAGCGTCAATTCCCGGTAAGATCGCAGCGGAAAGTTGTTCCTTGCGAAGCATGCGGCGGGCCTTCGGTGGCCTGAGCGGCGAGGCTGTGTTATAAATAGCGGTCGCCAAGTCCCCGAGGAACTAGTGCCATTTATTAATTTCCCTGCGCGCGAAATCAATTGCAAGCTCGTGTATTACGGCCCCGGGTTAGGGGGCAAAACGGCCAACTTGCAATGGATTTACGACCACAGCGGGGCGAATCAAAAAGGGAAAATGGTTTCCCTGGCGACGGAGACCGATCGAACGTTATTTTTTGATTTCCTTCCCCTTGATCTCGGCACCGTACGCGGATTCAAGACCCGCTTTCACCTCTATACCGTTCCGGGACAGGTTTTCTATGAAGCCAGCCGCCGCCTGATCCTGAAAGGCGCCGACGGCGTGGTGTTTGTCGCCGATTCGCAGGAAGAACGCCTCGACGCCAATCTGGAAACACTCGAGAATCTGCGGGAACACCTGCGGGATCACAGCCTGGATTTCACCACCATTCCCTACGTGCTGCAATTGAACAAACGCGACCTTCCGAATATTTTGCCCGCCGAAGATCTGAAACGGGAACTCAACGTAAAGGGTGAGACGGCTCTTGAAGCAGTCGCGGTGAATGGCCAAGGTGTTTTCGAGACGCTCAAAGAAGTTGCGAAGCTGGTTCTCGCCGAATTGAAGAAAAACGCTTGAGCTGGTTCAAGAAGCCCTGAAAGTTACTTCCACTGGCGCTTTCACCTGGACTGGTCTCCCGCCAGCAATCACTCCTACTGGCTTGAAGCTCCTACCTACTTGAAACTGGCGACTGCCTGCGCTTCGTCGTCGAAGTTCGGAATGGAATGCAACAAGCGGGTGAGTTCGAGCACTTCGCGCACGTGTCCCACCGGATGCAGCAACTTCAAACTGCCTCCGGTCCGCTGCAGCGTGACAAACGATCGCACCAGGCTGCTGATGCCCGAGCTGTCCATCGCCGGCACACCTTCCAGATTAATGAGCACCTTGCGGACGCCGTTATCAATCAATTCACGCAACCGGGCGATCAGTATATCGTTGCTCACTCCGATTGTGACCCGCCCTTGCAGGTCCAAGATAGTCACGTCCCCGGATTGTCGCGCCAATATCTGCAGGTTCACAATCACCTCCCCTGCCCGCAAGCGCTGCCACTCACGGACGCCTGCTCAATCGCGGGCATTATACTCTGCCCGGCTATTTCGAAAAGAGTGAACCTTCCGGCCCGCCCGGCCCGGTCTCCGTTGGTTTTTGTCGAATCTCGCGGAACACTTCCTGCCCAGAATGGCACGCCCCGCAGAGCGGTGTACCGGAACCGGGATCAATCCAGTGAATCCATAAGGTCTTCCGATTGCTCGGATTTATTTGGTTCCGTTTCCTAGAATGAAAACATCGTTTCGTTTTGCGCTTTCCTTGTGGTGAAGGAGGGCGCAACATACATTGATAACTTCTTGCATTTTCAAAGCCGAATCGCTTGGTACCTCCGTGAATGATTTAGAACGCGAGTTGCCGGAACTGGATTCCGTCGCTCGCATGCAAGATATCCAGGATAGTCTACGGCGGCTGGAAAGGCGCGACTGGTGGCTGTGGTGCGCCGCGGTGGTCGTCATGCTTTTTCTGACGCTGGGCATTATTTCCCTTTCCGTCCCCGGCGCCTTGAAAGAATCCGACCGTTACTTCCAATACAATTTGAACCTTGCGGTGCGCGCCCTAGTCGGCCTGGTCCTGCTGTTCAATATTTACACGCTCTACCAGCAGGTCTTGATCAAGCGGCTGCGGAAGGAAATGTCCTCGCACGTCGAGCAAATGACCGGACTGAAAATCCGCGCGGAAGAATTCCATAAACTCTCCACTCTCGATCCCCTCACGGGCCTTTACAATCGCCGGCTGGCGGAAAAGCGGCTGGCGGGCGAAGTCTCGCGCTCGCAGCGGCATGGTCATCCGTTGACGGTTCTGATGTTTGATTTGGACGGGTTCAAGGAAGTCAACGATCGTTTTGGCCATGCGGCCGGTGATCTGATCCTGCGAACTTTCGCGGAGAAATTGAATGCCGTGATTCGTGTTTCGGATCTCGCCGTCCGCCTGGGCGGCGACGAGTTCATGGTCCTGCTTCCCGAATGCCTGCCGCAACAGGTTCAGAGCCTGCTGGACCGCATGGGCTCGATTCAATTGGATTTCCAGGGTCACCCAATTCCCGTGAAGTATTCCGCGGGCTGCGCCGGCTATCAGCCCGGCGAATCCGCGCAACAACTCGTCGAACGTGCCGACCAGGCTCTCTACGAGAATAAGCGCGCTAGAAAGGCCTTGCAGGCAGCTCCCATTGGCCGCTGATTTTACCCGCCTTCCGATCTGCAAATCAGCATGGAATTCCTTCGCTCCCCGAATCACTCGAATTCAGTAAAGACCTCATAATCTTCCATGTGTCCTGCAGACGGGAGTTTCCGGAAAAATGAGAGTGAAAATAAAAAGGAGGTGAAAACCTGGCGGTTATCACCTCCCGGGGTGGGGTGGGGTGTTACTGGGAGAAATCGCTGGATCCGGTCTCGCCGAAAACTGACGCGAGAAGTCTCGCGAATTGGGACTCCAAAGAGCCCCTCAAGCCCACAGCACACGCCACCACTGTATTCTCGAATAACATACCCGAATGAAGCTGTCAACTTGAATGTCTGCCCAGAGCCCGGAGAACGCCGGAAATACCGATATTTTTCTCCGGCCCAGTCCCGAAAGGACACATTCCCCATTCCTGTTTGCCGGGGAGCTCAGGCCATGGAATGTCTTCGTTGCGCGGCTTGATCGAGTGTCTCACGCACCCGGCGTGCCAACGCCTTCGGGCTGTATGGCTTGTGAAGAATCAGCGCTCCATTCTCTTTCACGCCATCCAAAGCAGCGGTCTCCGCGCTGTAGCCCGTGGCGAAAATTACCGGCAGGTCGGCCTTGATGGCGCACATTTTGGCGTAGGCCTCCGGGCCGCTCATTCGTGGCAAAACCACATCGAGGAGCACCATGGCCATTTGGTCGCGATGTGCCTCAAATTTCTCCACGGCTTCTTCTCCATCAATCGCCACCACTACCGTGTAACCTAACTGGCTCAGCGTTTCACACGCAATTTCCCGCAGTCCTTCATGGTCTTCCGCCAGCAGGATGGTCTCCGATCCGCCGCGAAGCGGCTCTTCGGTCACTTCCTTCGCCGGCGCCTTATCCTTGGTGAGGCTGGCGGGAAAATAGACATGAAAGGTAGTGCCTTGCCGGACCTCGCTATAGACGTGAATGACGCCGCCGTGTTGCTTCACGATGCCGTAGACAGTGGCCAGGCCGAGTCCGGTGCCTTTTCCGAGTCCTTTCGTGGTGAAGAACGGTTCAAAGATGCGATCGAGCGTTTCCGCGTCCATTCCGGTTCCAGTATCGGAAATGGAAAGCATCGCGTACGCCCCCGGGCGCGCGTAGGGATAGCTCCGGCAATAGTTCTCGTCCAGCACTTCATTGCGTGATTCGATCACCAGGCGGCCGCCTTCCGGCATGGCATCGCGGGCGTTCAAACAAAGATTCATCAACACTTGCTCCAACTGCGTGGGATCGCATCGAACCGGCTCCAGATCGGACGCCAGCATGGTTTTTAATTCGATGTCCTTGCCAATCACTTTCTCCAGCAGACTGACGACTTCATTGACCGATTGATTCAGGTCAAGATTGCGCGGCTCCAGAATCTGCCGCCGCGCGAAAGCCAGCAACTGCCGGGTCAGCGCGGCGGCACGCTCTCCTTGGTTCTGTATTTTCTTGAAGTGATTGCGCAGCGGACTGTCTTCGGGAGAATCCTCGATGCCGAGTTCCGCCCATCCCAGCACCGCCCCGATCATGTTATTGAAATCGTGGGCAATTCCCCCGGCCAGTTGGCCGATGGCTTCGAATTTCTGGGCTTGGTGCAATTGTCTCTGCAGCGCTCGGCGTTCCGTGACGTCTTCGACCGCGAGTTCAAGTTGCTCGGAGGTATTTTTCTGCCCGGCAACCAGTCGTGCGCTGATCCGGACTTGGATTTTCTTGCCGTCCCTGCGCTTCCATTCCGTTTCAGTTTCCCCATGGCCCGATTGCCGGCATTCTTCAAGCAGCGCGGGCCGGTCTCGAACACTCTGAAAGATGTCGCGATCCAGATTCGCGGTCAGCAATTCCGTGGTTGATCCATACCCCAGCATGGCCACCAGCGCGGGGTTTACATCCAGGAATTTACCGGAAATGGCAGTGGTGCCGATGCCGTACGTGGCATTTTCAAAAAGGCCCTTGTAGCGAGCCGCGCTTTCGCGAAGCGCTTCCTGGGCTAATTTGCGGCCCGTAACATCGCGAGTCACGCCCAGCAGCGCGCTCACTTGTCCATGCTCGTCTCGCAGCGGAACCGCGTGTGTGTCCAGCCATCGATGAGCTCCTTGCAAGCCGACCATCTCATATTCCAGGCTGCCGCTTTTGCCCGCGAATACCTCTTCGCAAAGCTTCCGGAAAACATCGCGATGCTCGGGGACAACCATGTTTTCGATCCCCGCGCTGCTCACCTGTTCCACCGAATCCGCCTCCATCATGGCCAGTCCCGCCGCATTCATTTCCAGCACCAGGCCTTGCCGGTCTAACACCCTCACGCATTCGGGTTCCGCTTCAATGATGGCCCGCATGCGGTTCTCGCTGGCCGCCAATTTCTGTTGCGCGCGGTTGCGTTCCGTCACGTCCTGCACCACCGCCAGCACTCCCCGCCGCCCGGCAAATTCAATGGAGTGACCAATCACTTCGCCCTCGAACAGACTCCCGTCTTTGCGCAGGTAAATCCCATTGCCCGCGATCTTCGTCGCCACTCTCCTGGTCTGCTTGAGATATTCCAGAAGACGGGGATTTTCCGCCGCCGGCCGCAAATCGGTGAGCCGGAGTTGCGAAAATTCTTCAGCGGAGTAGCCAAAACATCGTGTGGCAGCGGCATTCACTTCCAAAATTTCCAATGTATCTTCGTCAAACAGATACATCGGCAGGGGAATATTCAGAAAAAGGAGCCGGAAATTGGCTTCGGTATCGCGCAGCGCTTCTTCCGCTTTGGCCCGCTGCTCCCGCAGCCCTCTCGATTCCATGGCCTGCCGGATGGCCAGCGGCAAGCGCACCAGTTTGTCCTTTAGCACGTAATCCTTCGCGCCCAGCTTGATGCATTCCACCGCATTCTCTTCGCCCAGCGAGCCGGTGACCATGATGACGGGAATATCCATCCGAAGATCCTCGAGGATGTACAGCACTTCTGTCCCCCGCCAGCCGGGCATGTTGTAGTCCGTCAGAATTACGTCATAGTTATTGGCGCGTACTTTCGACGCAAACTGCCACGGCGAAGTCACCACATCCACCTGATATTCAATCCGCGCTTTCCGAAGTTCCCGCAGGCACAGATCAACGTCGTTCTGGCTATCCTCAATCATCAAGAGCCGGAGCGGGCTTGCGTCGTGGGCCGCAGGGTTCATCGGTTCCACGGACTTTTCGTTGTCTTTGGCCATCTCTTACCTCGGCGCAAACCCATTGGGGGGAGGGGGTATGTTCACCAGCAACCAGTACATTCCGAATTGCCGTACCGCATCGCGAAATTCGTTGAAGTCGAGGGGCTTCTGAATGTAGCTATTCGCGCCCAGCCCGTAGCCATCGATCAAATCGCGTTCTTCCTTGGAAGATGTGAAGATCACGACCGGGATGGATCGTGTCCGGGGATCGTTGCGGACCGCTTTCAGCACCTCCTTGCCGTCCACCTTGGGCAGTTTTAGGTCCAGTAACACGATGCGAGGCGGCGCATCGAAGCTGCGATCTCCAAATTTCTCCCGGCAGAATATGAAGTTCAGGGCTTCCTCTCCGTCCCGCGCCACATAAATTTTGTTCGCCAGCTTGTTCTTTCGAAGGACGTGCAGAGTCAGCTCCACATCCGCGCCATTGTCTTCCACAATCAGAATATCTATTTCGCCGTGGGGTGACATTCTTCGCCTCCGGTCAGAACCTGCCAGGCGGCCGGAGGCTCGCCAAGCTTTTGGAGCGTGAAATGGAAAGTGGCGCCGCCCTCAAGTTCGCTCTTGGCCCAGATGCGTCCGCCGTGTTTGTAGATGATGCGTTGCACCGTGGCCAAGCCGATGCCGGTGCCTTCGAATTCTTCCTGGTTGTGGAGCCGCTGAAACACACCAAACAATTTATCCGTGTATCTCGGGTCGAAACCCACGCCATTGTCGCGCACGAAAACGGCTTCTTCGCCGGACACAATTTCGGTGCCCACCTCGATCACTGCCGGGTGCCGGGATCGTGAAAACTTCAGCGCGTTCGAAAGCAGGTTCACGAACACCAGTTTCATCAAGCCGGCATCACACTGGACGCAGGGCAAATTCCCGATCCGCCATTCGATCTCGCGCCCTTTGGATTCCTCGATGAGGTCATCTCGAACCTCGTTCAGCAGATCCTGCAAATTCGTTTTCTCCATCACCAGTCCCTGGCGGCCTACCCGCGAAAGGTGCAGCAGATCGTCCACCAGGCGGCCCATCGTTTGTGCCCCGCCGGAAATGCGCCGCAGGTAGCCCTGCACTTCCGCGGAAAGTTGTGGCGCGTACTCTTCCAGCAAGATCAGGGAGAATCCATTCACGTGCCGCAGAGGGGCGCGCAGGTCGTGCGAAACGGAATAGCAGAAAGCTTCCAGCTCGCGGTTCACCTCATCGAGTTGCACCATCCTTTCCCGGAGTTGTGCATTGAGCGCCTTGACTTCCTCCACCGCCTGCCGGTGATCGGTAACATCCCGGATGGCGCTGGAAATCAGGGTCTCTCCTCCCGTTTCCAGAGGGCTCACGCTGATTTCCACCGGGAACTCACTGCCATTCTTGCGCAATCCGTGCAAATCCAGGCTTGATCCCATCGCTCGCGTCCTGCGCGCTTGAAAATATTCGCCCCACTGTTCACTATGCTTTCCGAGATAGCGCTCGGGCATCAGGATTTCCACCTTTTGTCCCAGCAACTCCTTTCGTTCGTAACCAAATAGTTTTTCCGTCTGTGCATTGGCCAGTACGATTCGGCCCTCGCCGTTCGCGATCACTATTGCATCCGGCGCTGACTCCACAAGATCCCTGAATCTCGTCTCGGCGCCCCGGACCTTGGTCATGTCTTTGTTCGTGATGAAGATCGCTGAGCGGTCACCATTCTCAACTTCTCGGAGCATCCATCGGCTGGCTACCGTGAGCCTGCTTCCGTCTCGCCGGCGATGATCCAGTTCGCCTTCCCAGCGGCCCTGTGTCCTCAGCTCCGTTTCAATTTCAACAAGCGGGATAGGGAATCGTGTGTCGAGCAGCACTTGGATGGTCTTTCCCAGGGCCTCTTGCTTTGTCCAGCCATGGATTTCTTCCGCTCCTCGATTCCAATACCGGATCGTCCCGGAAAGGTCACACACCAGGATGGCGTCGTACGATAAGTCCATCAACTCGGCTTGATCGCGGTAACGAGCTTCATTCTCGCGCAACGCCGCCTCGGTAATTCGTCGTTCACGAATCTCGCCTTCGAGCGCCGCATTTGCCTTCACCAGCGTTTCTGTGCCAGGCAAGGCCAGGGCCTTTGGAACCAACCGGAACAAAAGCACCGCCGTCGGAACGGAGGCCGCCGCCGTAATCGCCTTCACCACTCCCGCGAGCCAATATTGCCCATGCCATAGGTTCCAAATTTCCATCGCATGAGTGGCCCCGCAAGCGACCACAAATATCCCGAAGCACACAAACATCCAGTGGAACGGCAGGTCGCGCCGCTTCCGCACAAACTGAATCAAAGCCAGCGGGATGGCGAAATAGGCCAGCACGATTAGAGAATCCGAAATCACGTGCAGCCACACCAATCCGGGATTCCACAGGTAGCAATACCCGTGGGGCATGTAATCGCCGGAGGAAAAGAGCTGCCGGAGAAAACCCATTGCCGTCCTCCGCGGACAGTTCTGTCCGCGACGTTCGAACGGCTTCAACGATCGAAGCTGGAAAACAATCGGCTTCGCGTTCGCCGTTTCCGGCGAAGGGATAGGAAAGTTGAAAGCCTGAATTTATTTGAAAGGGGAACTATATTTTAGGGCAATGCAGAACAATGTCAAGAAGCGATACGCGGTGAAATAAGATTAAGTGGAAAACTTTTTGTTTGCAGTTCCAAAATCGAATTAGAAAGTGGAAAAAAATTGCTTGCTGTGCCAAAAGCGCGTTAGCGAGTGGCTGCTGGCGCCGGATGGCTCGTTAAATACTGGCCCAGGTCCCCGGTCAGTTGCTGCACTCCTCGCTGAAGATTGCGATTCAAGGCTTCCACGACGGCGCTAACGTCCACGTCGGCCTTTTTCTTCTTCTTTGTTTCAATTGCGGTCACCGGCTCGTCGTGCGAATAGGATTGAGTCCAAATTGTTGTGCCAGTTTTCAAACTGAACAGTTCCAGGTCGAAACTGACCCGCGCTGTGATATTCGGATGATCCACTTCCTGCAGAGCCAGGAGTCGCCCGCGCAAGATGTAATCGCCGCGCGCGTTGCTGTTCAAGCGGTCGACCGATCGGTATTGACCGGACGAGCGCAGTGTCTGCACAAGCATGCCCTGCACCATATCGGCGGGCGGTTCCGCCCAGCGGTGATACTCGTACATGCCCATCTCCACTCCGCCGCTCTCGTAAATGATGCGGTCATCCCGGTAGAGGCGAGACGAAGAGATTCGGCCCACCAGCAACGAAACCGGTAAGGGATCGGGAGATGTGGCCGCCGGCGCCGGCGCATCCAGTTGGTAATACTTCGACGGCCGCGCGGCGCCACAGCCGAACTGGGCGATGGCGGCCAGCGTGATCACCACGGCGGTTAGCAGTATTCTTCGCATTAAGAAACCTCGCCCCCTCTAAGGCTGCGGCTGTCCCGGCTGGCGCGGCGGCGGACTCGAGGAACGGATCAGCGTGTAGGGCCGCGTCTTGATCGTGTTGGTGAACTGCTTCAGGTTTTCGCTGATCGTCCGCATATTGTCGAGCAGTTCATCGACATTGTCGGAGTTCACGTTCATCGTGCGGTCGAGCTGCGCGGTCAGCGAATCCGCCGACGCCAATGCCTCGCGCAATTCGATCATGGATTGCCGCAGGTCCGGACGATTCTCCACGATCATGCCGTCGATGTGCGTCAGCGCATCCTGGGTCTGCGCGATTGTTTTCTTGAAGTCGTCGATCAGCGGACCCATTTTCGCGCTGGCGGCATCGATGTGCGTCAGCGTGGACTTGATCTTGGGACGGTCTTCCTCCAGCATTCCGCGAACGTGGCCGAGGCTCGCGGATATGTTCTCGCGGTTCTTTTCCCCCAGCAGCTCATTCACCCTCGCGAGAGTCTCTTTCATTTCCACCACGCGCCCGTTCAAGTTCTGGATCAGCACTTGAAGCTGCGGCGCCAGATTATTCAGATTGGCGGTGAGCTGGTCGAATCCGACGTACTCGGTTGACTTCAAGGTGCTGCCCGATGGCGCTGCCGGCGCCTGCAGCGATCCGGGAAGAATTCCCAGGAAGTTTTCTCCCAGTGCGCTGAATGTGGAAATTTTTACCATGCTGTCGGTTTTCACCGGAGTCCCTGGATTCACATGAAACGAAATTTCCATGCGCGTGGGATTCTGCGGATCGCTTCGAACGCGATCGACGCGTCCCACTTCCGGCCCGCCCGCATACCGGACGGCTGCGCCGGGTTCCACGCCGCCCGCATAGGCAAAATATGCTTTATATTGCAGGCCGCTATGGCTGAAGGCGCCGGTGAGCGCGATAATCGTTGCCAGCAGCAGCACCGCCACGATGATCACAAACAAACCGACGGCTGCCTGTTCGCGTTTTGGATCCATCGCTCACCCCTGGCGCTGGACGCAGCGCCACGTAGCAGAAATTTTCAACAATTTGCGTGGAGTATAGCACTTTCCCCACGGCCTGCAATCCCCGTGGAACCCAAAGCGTCCGGTCCGGGCGCTCAACGTTCCCGGCGCCGCCGCAAGTGCGGCTCGGTCAGCATTTGAAGATAATCCAGCTCCTCGGATACTTCCGGCTCCGGGATTCGATCGAGAAACTGCCGCACCCGGGGATGTGTGCAAGCTTTCAGTTCCGCGGGAGTTCCATTCGCAACAATATTTCCCTTGTCGATCAGAATCATCCGATCGGCAATCAGGAAAGCGCTGGACAGCTCGTGCGTCACCACGATGATCGTCATCCGGAAAGCTTTCTTCAGCCGCAGGATCAATTGGTCGATGCCGGCGGCGATGATTGGGTCCAGGCCCGCCGAGGGCTCATCGAAGAATAAAATCTGCGGGTCCATCGCCATGGCGCGCGCCACCGCTGCCCGCTTCAACATGCCTCCGCTCAATTGCGATGGCAAATAATCTTCGAACCCGGCCAGGCCCACCTGCTCCAGTTTCAGCCGCACGATGATCTCGATTGTGGATTCTTCCAGCGGCGTATGCTCGTGGAGCGGCAAGGCCACATTCTCGCCCACCGTCAGCGCGCCGAACAGCGCGCCGCCTTGAAACGAGATTCCCATTTGCTTGCGGAGCCCGGTCCATTCGGCATCGGTGATCGTGCTCAGCTTTTTTCCGCAAACGATTACTTCGCCGCCGCTGGGCTTTTCCAGGCCCACCAGGGTTCGCAGCAAAGTGCTCTTTCCAGAACCCGATCCGCCCAGAATGACCAGCGTTTCCGCCGCTTGCACATCGAAATTAATTCCGTGGAGAATCTCGCGCTCGCCGTAACTCACGCGCAGGTCCCGGACGGAAATCGTTGTCGAATTATCTTCGGCGTCGCTCATCACATCTATTTGGAAGCCGTAAAGTAGAAAAGTGCCGTGAACACCAAGTCCACCATGATCACCAGGAAAATCGAGTTCACCACCGCCGTCGTGGTCGACCGCCCTACTTCCTCGGAGCCGGCGCCGGTCGAAAACCCTTCATGGCAACCCACCGCCGTGATCACCAGCCCGAACATCACGCTCTTGATCAGGCCGGTCACGATATCGCGCATGATCAGTGCATTGAGTGTCGCCTGAATGTAGGTGCTGAACGTGAATCCGGCATAGGCAACTCCAAACATGCCGCCGCCCAGCACACCCATGAAGTCGGCCCACGTGGTCAGGCACGGCATCATCAGCAACATGGCCAGAAATTTGGGGGTCACCAGGAATTGGATCGGATCGAGCGCCATGGTCTCGATCGCGTCAATCTCTTCGTTCACCTTCATGGTGCCGATTTCGGCGGCGAACGCGGACCCGGAACGTCCAATCACCACGATCGCCGTCATCAGCGGACCCAGTTCGCGGGTGATCGACACCGCTACGGCGCTGGCCACGAATTGCAACGCGCCGAACTTCCTCAATTCATAAGCGCTCTGCAATGCCAGGATGGTTCCCACAAAGAAGGTAATCAAGGAAACGATGGGGAGAGCTTCGATACCGACGGACACTGCCTGGTGCACGGCGCGGCCAATCCGCATGCGCTGGCCGCGGAAGGGTGCGATAAATGCCGAATTTGCCGCGCGTCCGGTGAGCCGCGCAAGATTCCCGATGTAAGCCAAGCTACCCAGAGTCGCCCGGCCAACTGCTTCAGTGACCGCCATAGTCTGTATGTTTCCGGCGCTCGTGCGCCGCCAGAAGAGAACGAAATTCCAGGTTCACGCCGCTACTTCACGTCGTCCAGCGCAGCTTGCTCGGTATCGTACACCTCAAAGATTTTGATCAGCCGCGTCAACTCGAGCACTTCCTTCGCCGCCGGGCTCAACCCGAACAGCGAGAACCGGCTATTCAGATCGCGCGATATCTTCAGCCCCTCCACCAGCGATGCCACGCCCGCGCTGTCAATATAACGCACGCCCTTCATGTTCAGAATCACCCACGGCACCCGCTTCTCTCGCAGGAAACTGATCAGGACGCGGCGAACTTCCGGTGAATTATAAAGCGTGATGTCGCCGGTCACGTCCACGATCGTGGAACCGCCAACCACGCGAGTTGCGATTTCCATGCTTCCCTGCCTCCCGGGCCCAGTGCTGTGTTGTGCCAGAGAATAGCGCGACTTGCAACTGAATTGAAGAGGAGGTATCCGAAAGTCCCGCGGAAGGCAAGGCTGCCCCTGCGCGCGCCGCTAGCGCAGTTTCATTTAGAGATAGTTAACTGCGGCGTTCGATCGGGATGTAGCTGCGCTCGTCGTAACCCAGGTAAACCTGCCGTGGGCGCGCGATTTTCTGTTCCGGGTCCAGCAGCATCTCTTCCCACTGCGCGATCCAGCCCGAGGTGCGCGGGATGGCGAACAGCACCGGAAACATGGTCACCGGAAAGCCCATCGATTGATAGATGAGCCCGGTGTAAAAATCCACGTTCGGATAGAGCCGCCGCGACACGAAATAATCGTCTTCCAGGGCGATGCGCTCGCATTCGAGGGCGATGTCGATCAGTGGGTTGCGCCCCATCACGTCGAACACTTCGTAAGCGATGCGCTTCACGATCTTCGCGCGCGGATCGTAGTTCTTGTAGACGCGGTGGCCGAAGCCCATCAGTAATTTTTCGCCCGCCTTCACCCGCTTGATGTATTCCGGCACGCGATTCACCGATCCGATTTCCACCAGCATGCGCAGCACCGCTTCGTTCGCGCCCCCGTGCAACGGCCCATAGAGCGCGGCAGTGGCCGCGGCCGTGGCGCAGTAGGGATCCACGTGCGAGCTGCCCACTCCGCGCATGGCGCTGGCCGAGCAGTTCTGTTCGTGGTCGGCATGCAGAATGAACAAAATATCCAGCGCCCGCTCGAGCGTCGGATTGGGCCGGTACTGCAGCTCGGTGGTGCGGAACAGCATGTTCAGGAAATTCCCCACGTAGCTCAAATCGTTATCCGGATAGGCAAACGGCATTCCCAGGCTGTGGCGGTATGCGAATGCGGACAGCGTCGGCATCTTGCCGATCAAGCGGTAGGTCTGCTTGAGCCTCGAATCCTTGTTGAAGATATCTTTCGCGTCGGGATAAAAAGTGGACAGCGCGGCCACCGTCGAGATCAGCATCCCCATCGGGTGCGCATCATAATGAAATCCATCTAGAAATTTCTTGATGCTCTCGTGAATGAACGTGTGATGCGTGATGTGATAGATCCAGTCTTCCAGTTGCGACCGGCTCGGCAGTTCCCCGTACAGAATCAGGTAAGCGGTCTCGATATAACTGCTCTTCTCCGCCAGTTCCTCGATCGAATAGCCCCGGTACCGCAGGATGCCTTTATCGCCATCAATAAATGTGACCTTGCTGATGCACGCCGCCGTATTGAGGAACGCCGGGTCGTAGTTCATCACCCCGAAGTCATGGCCGTCCACTTTGATCTGACGGAGATCCATCGCGCGAATCGTTCCGTTCTTGATCGGGACCTCATACTTCTTCCCCGTCCGGTTATCAGTGATCGACAAAGAGTCGCTTTTAAGGCCGGCTCCTTGTTCGGTTGCGCCTGCGGACGCGGGTTTTGTGGGGTTCATCCCTCGGGCCTCCCTCAACTTGGCCGTGACGAGCTAGCTGGCAGTTTTACTGCAATTGTCCTAATGTCTATAGAATGTACACCAATTCTCTTTGCGCGTGGGAGTAGTTTCCGCTCGGCCACGACAAATTGCCATTCGCAGGTCACTGGTTTCCATGCGGCAACGTATGGAGCCCTGCAAATTCCACATTTCGCGGCCTTTTTCTGTTTCCCCCGATCCTTCGGGCACGCCTGGAATCCCAGACGCTCGCTGACCCGCACCGCCGCGCGATTCGGCGATTCCCTGCCTCACGCATTCTTCCGCCAAATAGAGAAATTCAGCACTGCCGCGAAACTCACCCAAACCAGATAGGGAATCAGCAGCGCGGTAGCCAGGCGATCGAGCTTCGCAAAAAATAGTACAGTGGCCAGGATGGCGCACCAGAGCAAACAGATTTCAGCAAACGCTGAACCGGGCCGGCGCCAGTGAAAGAAAATAATCGACCACAGCACATTCAACATCAATTGGATCAGAAAAAACCCGATCGCCACGGCCACCGCCGGCCGGTCTTCATGCTTGCAGACCTGCCAGGCGGCCACACCCATCAGCGCGTACAGAATCGTCCAGACCGGCACAAATATCTTGTTCGGTGGATTCCACGAAGGCTTGGCCAGTGTCGAATACCAACCCGCCAGCGATGGCCGCGTGTAGGCAGAGCCCAGCCATGCCGCCGCGAAACACAGCGCCAGCCAGCCCCATAGATTGATCATCGAAGCTGTCGTCAATTCAACTTCTCTTCCTTCGGAATCGCATTCACGATCCCGAGAAGCATCTTCCCAAGAAAGATCTCACGCACGGGATCCAGCGCCCGCCAGCATACGCCTGTCGCTCCTGAGATCAATAGCCTCAAGTTCGGATACGGAGATGGGCGGGCATTCATGGGCCAGGCATTCTCTCGCCAAAATCGCGCGCGTCACTCATGCGCGTTTCGCGGCCATGGCTTCCGCGGTTACGCGGTGGCGATATTCAAACATTCGCTCGAGCTTCCGCCGGACCAGCCAGCCGCCAAAAAATTCTCCGATGATCCCCAACGGCAATTCATATTCGATGCGATCTTCCAGCCAGCAAGCCCGCGGCCCATCGGGGATAAAACGATGAGTGTGATCCCATCGCCGGAACGGTCCTTCCACTTGCACGTCGCGAAACTGCCGCCCTTCTTCGTAATCGCGATGTTCGAAAACCCAGCGCACCGGAAACGGTCCCACTCGCACCCGCAGGATCCCTCGCGCGCCGTTTTGAATGGATGGCGCCCGCTCCACCACTTCCAGCGGTTCCCAACTGGGCGTCAGCCGTTCGAGCGCGCCGGGTTCGGCGTGCCAGCGAAATAGTTCCTCCGCCGAAGCTTCGATCCTGCTGCGGCGGACGAAGAGCTCCGACATGAGTTTCTCCAGGTATTCTCCGGATAAATCCGCCGAGAGGGTTTCGGCGGAATAATTCCACGCGAATCCCGGGTATTCTAACGATTCCCTCTGCCGAAGTCTGTACTGCATTCGAGACTCAGAATATCGCGCGAGATATTTCTTCAGATGCAATTCTCGAGCGGCATTTTCCGAGCTCATATATCCCACCGTGCCGAAAATCAAGCCTATGCGCTGCGCCCGGCTCTTGCAATCGGCCAGAGCGAGCGCCCCCTGGACGATCAAGGAGTACGCTCGGCTCGCGGAGAGCCCTCATACTGCTTTTCCATCCGCTATTTCTGATGTTCCTGTTGGAGTTCGTTGGGAGCCGCGGCGAGTTCCGGAGTGATCGCGGCCGCGAGATCGGACGGGGCGGCAATCTCCACGCGATTGCGGCCTTGTTCCTTCGCGCGATAAAGAGCGGCGTCCGAAGCGGCCAGCAGTATCTTGGGATCGATCAGTTTCTTATCTTTCGCATAGCTGGATTGGCCGGCGGCACACACCCCAAAACTCGCGGTGACAGCGATCGATCCCCCGGGAGTCTCGAAAGCTTTCTCGGCCAGGCAAGCGCGAATTCGTTCCGCCTCACCCAGGGCGCCCATCGCATCCGTTGCCGGCACAACAATCAGGAATTCCTCGCCGCCATACCGTCCGATCACATCGTAGGGGCGCACGCATGCATTTATCCTCTTCACCGCTTCCTGCAATACGGCGTCTCCGGCCAAATGTCCCCGCGTGTCATTGATCCGCTTGAAATGATCCAGGTCCAGCAGAATCACCCCCACCGATCCGCCTTCGCGCTGGTTGCGCGCCAATTCCCGGCGAAGCGCAACCAGAATCTCCGCGCGATTGCATGCGCCGGTCAAGGGATCGTGAGTGGCTTGGAAGCGCAACGCCTCGCGCGCCGCGATCAGTTCGTCTTGTAACTCGACGATCCGTCCTCCCACTTGCAGCCGGGCCTTCAATTCTTTCGGATCGAATGGTTTGGAAAGATAGTCGTCCGCGCCGGCATTCATCCCTTCCAGCAGGTCTTCTTTCAGCCCGCGGGCCGTGAGCAATAGAATATATACATAGGGACGCCCGGGACGGGCGCGCACCTGTTGGCAGACTTCTACCCCGGTCATGCCAGGCATCATCCAATCCAGGATGGCCAGCCGGGGCGCGTCCTCGCGCCCGAAGAGTTCCCAGGCGTGCGCTCCATTCTCGGCGACCACAACTTTATACGACCATTTCTCCAGAAAAGCCTGGAGCATGCGACGCGAAACCGGGTCATCGTCGGCGATCAAAACTTTCATGGGTTTCCCCCAATCCTGGGCCTGTGCTCCGGCAATTCAGTTCCACAGTGGCTTCCCAGCACCCCGGCAAAATTGCCGCTTCGTCCTGCCCTGCCAGCGAGCTCCCGTGGAGTTCCACGGTTATTTCAAGGCTCCTCGCTGAATCTGTTCGAGATGCGGAATCAACTTTTCGAATTCCTTTTCCAGAAGCGCGATCCCTTCTTCCGCTCCGTCCAACTGGCTTTCCCGGGCAATCCTCTCCACCTTTTTTGCGGCGAACGAAATGCTTCTTGCCGCAATGCTGCTGGCGGAACCGCTCAGTGTGTGCGCCGCCCGCTCCAGTCCTTTACTATTTTGCGCGGCGATCGCTTGCCGCATCTCTTGCAGCAGAGTGGGAGTCTCGTTCGCGAAGATCTTCACGATTTCCGCCAGCAATTCCCCATCCCCTTCCACGTAGCGAAGCGCCGCGGCCGCGTCGAAAACTTCCGCCAGTGGCGATGTTTCTGGAGACGATTCGGGTTCGCGGCTCGCCGCCGGCGGCACGACATGGGTATCTCGACTGGGAATGTGTTGCTCGATTTCCTCGAGAAATTTGGCGAGCTGAATCGGTTTGGTCAGATAGCCATCCATTCCAGCTTCCAGGCATTTTCCCCGGTCGCCTTTCATCGCGTGCGCCGTCATGGCGATAATCGGCAAATGAATTCCGGAAATCTTTTCGAGTTCCCGGATGGCCGCCGTCGCCTCCAGACCGTCCATCTCGGGCATATGCACGTCCATCAGGACCAGGTCAAAGGGCTCCCGTTCCACGGCTTCCACGGCTTCGCGCCCATTGTTCGCGACCAGAACCACGTAGCCGTGCTTTTCGAGTATTCGGATGGCGAGTTGCTTGTTGATCGCGTTGTCTTCGGCAAGCAAGATGCGGCTTGTACCTCGCCCTTCTCGCAGGGAATGTCGAGTCACCAGAGTTGCTGGTTCACCGGGTTTCATTGTCTGTGGGCCTGCCAGTGCGACTTGGATTGCGCCGAGAATCTCCGCCTCGTGGATGGGTTTTAGCAGGTAGGCGGCGATGCCCATTTCGCGGCATCGGGCGGCATCGCCCCGCACGCCGCTCGAACTCACCAGCACAATCTTGGTTGCGATTTGTTCAGGATCTTTCAGAATTTTTTCAGCCAGCGTAAAGCCATCCATGTCCGGCATTTGGTTGTCGAGCAGAATCACCGGGAAATGCCGCCCTTCCCGTTCAGCATTTTCTATGGCAGTCAGCGCGGCCTGGCCGCTTCCCACCGTGGTCGGAACCATGTTCCAATTGCGCAGAATTTCTTCCAGAATTCGCCGATTCGTCGGACTGTCGTCCACGATCAGCACGGGAAGACTCTGCAGGGCGGAAAGATCCATGCGCTGGGGTGCGGCGGCCTGCGATTGTGCCACCGCCATTCGCGCGGTGAAATGAAACGTGCTGCCGCGGCCCGGTTCGCTTTCCACCCAGATTCTCCCTCCCATGTACTTCACCAAACGCATCGAGATCGTCAGTCCCAATCCCGTTCCGCCGTATCGCCGGGTCGTGGAACTATCTGCCTGCGTGAACGCTTCGAAAATTTGTCTCTGCTTCTCGGAGGGAATCCCGATCCCCGTATCGCGGACCGAAAACTGAAGCTCGACCTCCTGCTTCGTTTCCTCCACCTTTTCCACTTCCACCACAACTTCTCCCAGTTCGGTGAACTTGATCGCGTTTCCCACCAGGTTCACGATGATTTGCCGCAATCGTCCGGGATCGCCGATCAAATTGTCAGGTACGTTCGGGCCCACCCGGTAGGCCAGTTCCAGTCCCTTCTCTTGCGCGCGAAACGAGAGTGTCCTCATCATGTCGCCCAGGCTTTCGCGCAGCCGGAATTCGAGTTGATCGAAGTCGAGTTTTCCGGCCTCGATCTTCGAAAAATCCAGAATGTCATTCAGCAGGATGAGCAGGGAATCCGCGGAGGATTTCACCAGCATCAGGCACTCTCGCTGGTCCGCATCGAGCGGCGTATCCAGTGCCAGTTCGGTCATGCCCAGGATGCCGTTCATGGGTGTGCGAATCTCATGGCTCATGTTCGCCAGGAATTCGCTCTTCGCCAGGTTGGCTGCCTCCGCCGCTTCTTTCGCCCGTTGCAATTCCTTCTCGGCTTGCTTGCGCTCGGTAATGTCGCGCGCCGTCATGCACACCGACCGGAACCGCCCATCGTGCCCCGGCATTCGATTCAAGCGGGCCAGAAACCAACGCTCTCCCGCGGGGACCTGCAGGGGATATTCCAGGCTTTCACCCTGGCCGGTCTTACAGACCCGCTTGATTACTTCGGCCAAGGGACGCGCGAATTCCTCTCCCAGCACATCCACAATGCGCTGTCCGAGCAATTCTTCCTTCGGACGAAATAGAAGTTGTTCGTTGGTGGTCCAGATATTCCGGAAGCGAGTCGTTTCGTCGAATTCAAATACGATCTCGTCGATGGAGCTGACCAGGGATTGAAGTTGCGCCTCGCTCTCCATCAAGGCTTGCTCCGCCCTCATTCGCTCGGTGATGTCCTGATAAATTCCCAGGCCGCCCAGCACTTTGCCGCCCAGCACCAGAGGAACTCCGAATAATTCAACGTCAATCTCGGTTCGATCTTTGCGCCGCCGCCGGGTCCTGACGTGGATGGTCTCTCCCGCGAGATTGGCAAGCGTGTAATGCCGGGCTTCCATGACCAGATCTTTCGCGCTCACCAGGTCGTCCAGATCGGCGCCGATCACTTCGTTTCGCCCGTATTGAAATAGTGTTTCAAAGGCCGGATTGCACATCTCCACCCGGCCTTCCGGGTTCAGGACCACGATGCCCAGCGGCGTGTTCTCTATCAGCGCATTCAGATACGTCGTGCGTTCTTCCAGTTTCTTCTCCGCCCCCTTCCGCGCGGTGATATCGGCCAGCATGGCCACGGCGCCGCGGACATTGCCGGACCCGTCATGCAGCGGCGCGGCGGAGATGCTGACCTCGATCGCAGTGCCATCTCTGTGATACCGCTGCGTCTCCACCTCGGTGAACGACTTTCCCTCCATCACTGCGGCATGCCTCCGGCGGAATTCTTCATGGCTGCTTGCTGGAATAACAGTCAGGTAGGGCTTGCCGACAATTTCAGCTTGATTCCACCCCAGCATCTTCTCGGCTGCCGGGTTCCACTGGTTTACTTTTCCATCGATGTCCGTGCTTACGATCGCAAGCGGGGAACCATCGATCAAAGCGGTGAGAGTCTCGTTGGATTCTCGAAGGGCGTGTTCCGCTCTCGTTCGTTCGCCAATCTCCTGCTCCAATTCTCCGGTTCTTTCCTGCACTCGCTCTTCCAGGCCTTGTTGCACTCCCTGAAGGGCGGAATCGCGCGCCTGGATCTCCGCCATCATTTCGTTGAAGCGATCGACCAAGATGCCCAGCTCGTCCTGATTCTGCTTCACGGCGCGGAGGGAATAGTCTTTCTCGAGGGATACGATGGAAGCCGTCCGGGCCAATTGCAGGATCGGATCGGAGATGATGCGCTGTAGGCGTCCGGAAAGAAACCAGGCCACCAGTGAAGACCCGAGTAGCACGAGCACAACAATCCCGGCGAATCTTTCAATGCGCGCGTAAAACTCCGTGCCGTCGGACTCCAAATAGACGATCCCAACCGGCTCGCTATCCAGGATCACTCGCTGGAACCAGATCAATCGCGATTGAGTGCTGTGAACACCCTCGGCTTGGATCGCCGGCGGCATGAAATGGGCGCTCGGGTCTCCCCGGAGATACTTGGCGAATACCACGCCGTCCTTGGTATAGATGCAGGCCGAGACGATTTGCTTTTCCGCGCTCAGCCCTCCCAGGATTTCGCGCGCCGCGTTCGCATCATTGAACGCCAGCGCCGCGGTGCTGTTGGATCCGATGATTTGGGCCAAGGTCGAAAGATTGCGGGTCTGTGCCTGGCGGAACGAAATCGCATCGTAGATCGCGAAAACCAGGCAAGCCAGCAACAGCGCCACGCTGCTGGTCAGCATCACGATCCTTGTCAATTTCTGCCGGATGGAGACTTCGCGACGCTGCATGTTAGTTCTTCACTTGCTCGGCCCCGTCATGAATCACTTTGGCCAGCGAAAGTAGTTTCGAACTGAACTTCAGATGCGCCCGTTCGGCGGCGTCGACATTGATCGTGAAGCGGATCTTATTGTCGTCGATGGTGAATTGAATGGCTCCCCCGCGCGGCGCAAAATCATCCGATTCCCCCACCGTTAACACGCTGCTGCCGCGCAGGCTCATGATGATTTCCGGAAGGCGTCCTTCTTCCGACGAGCTTACGAAAACGATTTGGCACGTTTTCAACTCCGCTAGTGATTTTGTATGCACGATTTGGAGATCGCGGCCGTTGATCGATTTCCGCGCGACCACGCGCTCCAGCGCCTGCCCAAAGGGGTCTTTTCCCACCACTCCCACTCGTATCGGAGAATGCTCGTTCGGCGACGCGTCCTTCGGCCAGTCCACAAACTTCGCAAAATTGAACAGGAAAGCGGCTTTCACTTCATATTCATCGAGGGGCCTGGACTGCGCGTCCAGCGCCAGGGGAAGGTTGCACGCTAGGCTCCAAATGATCGCCAGAAGCGGAAAACAGGCCCATCGCAGCCGCAACCGGCTGGCCGGGAAAATCTTCTGGTTCGTCTGGCGTTTCATCGGCATTTTGCTTCCGCGCTCAGCAGGTTGTTCCCGCAATCAGACTGATCCGATCGCGGAGGTGCCTGGAAGCGTTCGGCCCAATGGCGATTCTTTCGTTGTCCGGTCTTGCTCGCACCTCAAAACCGCCACGTCAGTTTTGCGTAACCGCTGCGTTTCATTTGAGTGGGCAGTGCGTATTCACTGTCATCTTGGAACTCGATGTGCGTGTTCCTAAGCAGGTTCTGTCCCACCACGCTCAGCGCCATGGCTTCGCTCATTTGCCACGAAATCTGCGAATCCAGCCGGGTGTAGGACGGCAGGTTCTGGGCAACCAGGGAGTCCACAAAATAACTGGAAGTATCCCAGCCCACGCCATGCCCCAAATTCACATGCGATCGAAGCTGCGCGCTGTGTCGCGGACTGCTCCCTTCCGTAAATGCATTGCCTGCTGTGTCTTGGCTGGCTGCTGCCGTGTGCATGTGAATCTGCTCGAAGGCGTATCCGGGACTGAGAGCCCAGCGAGAGGTTATTTTCCAATTGGCGTCCACCTCGAACCCATGCGTCTCTCCGTACCGCAGGTTTTCGAATGTCACTGGTAGAACAAAATGAGCGGGAAGCGGCGTCGTCTCTAGAAAGGAAGCGGCGGGCTCGGTCGTTCGTCGGCTCTCGTACGCATTGTAATAGACGCTGAGATCGATGGAAACGTGCTCCACAGCGGTAGACCGGTATCCGAATTCGTAGGCCACTACATTTTCGTTCTTGAAATGGGGATTGCCTCGCAGGCCGATCACAAAGGGAGTGCCGTCACTGCTCGTAAATCCCCCGAAATTTACGCGCATATCCGTGTCGAGGCTCGTTGGCGTTCGTGCCGCCTGGGAGATAGCGGCCCAAAACATGTTTTGTTCATTCTGCTTCCAGGTCGCTCGCGCACTCGGCCAAGTGCCCCATCCCGAAAAATAGTTGTGTTCCAGTTTCGTTCCCACGGTCAGGTAGAAGCGCTCGGGGACCAGCGCAATTTCGTATTGGATAAACCCGCTCGGTAGCTGTGTATTCAGGTTCGCGGGATTCAAGGAAGCCGTCGGATCTCCATGGGTCACGGATGCGGAGTAGCGATAACCCAGTCCCCAAATGATGTTTTGCCGGTCCCCCCAGGAAAAATGATGCTGAAAGTCCAGGTCCAGGGTATTTCGCGTTTCTCGAAGATCGTCGTTGCGCCGGTAACGGTCGTAAGATACTTGAAGTGTAGTATCGGACCGGTTCGAATAGGCATGGTTCCAGACGGTTTGTAGAAATCCGGCGGATAGATCAACTTGCAAAATATTTTTCTGCCGTTCTGGCGATGTCAGTGTTGGCAGAAACAAGGAGGGAAAGCCTTCCTTCCCGCCGTAAAGGTCTCCTTGGATCATCAAGGTATCTTTCGGAGAAAGAGCGCTGTCCATCCGAAAGCCCCCTCGCAGCAGGTGCCATCCGTCCCCCCCGTCTTGACCGTTGATGTCCGGCAGATGGTTCTGGCTGAAATATTTTGTATAGACGCGATAGTTGGTGTTCGCTCCCAGCTTGCCTCCATAACGGACCGTTCCAAATCCCTGGTCTAGATTTCCGCCCCCTGCCACCACCAGCGTCCCCTGTGTCTCCCCCGCCTTCTTGGTAATGATGTTGATCACTCCATTGACCGCGTTTGCTCCCCACACCGATCCGCCCGGTCCACGAATCACTTCGATCCTTTCAATATCGTCCATCGGAACATCGAAGACGTCCCAGAAAACCCCGCCGAACGTGGGCACATACACCGTTCGCCCGTCCACCATCACCAATAGCTCGTTGCCGAATTCTCCATTCAGGCCGCGTGCGCTGATCGCCCAGGTGTTTCCGTTGATTTGGGCTACATCCATGCCCGGAACCATGCGCAATAAATCGGGAATATTCATGGCTCCCGATCGGCGAATATCCTCCTGAGTGATCACAAAAACTGCCGATGCGGTCTGCGACAATTTCTGCCCTTTTTTCGATACGGAAGTCACCGGAAGATTCATCAAGTCTTCCAGGCTGCGGTCGGTCAAATCCTGCGATTTCTGTTGCGCTGCCGCCGGCATCATCATCGAGGCGCACAAAATCGCCGTCGCCGGGCAGCGCCATCCCAGCAAAATCGCCGCCTTTTTCTTGGACATCTTCAAGAACCGCGTCAATTCCATCTCTCCCGATCAACTCAATCGCGCTGGTTAATACTTACTCGGTTTGCTGTCGTCCTCTCGCGGGCTCGGCACGCCTGCTGCCGTCATGGGCGCTCCGGCCGACGCCTGCGTGGCCGATGTCCCTGCTTCCGCGAATCGCCCTCGCCCGCTTGCCGCGGTGAGTGGAGCGGATCGCGGCGCCGTTCTCATCAAAGGAATCACGGTGGATTCGGCTTCTTTCACGAAAACAAGTTTTCCATTTTCTCCATCCCAATGAATGCACAGCACATCGCCAATGGCCACTTGATCGCTCGCAAGCAGGCTCGCCAGTGGATAGACCAGATGCCGTTCAATGGAGCGCTTCAAGTGCCGCGCCCCGTACTTCAGGTCCGTCCCTTCCTTCAACAGAAAACCGCGCGCCGCCGGCGTTACCCGGAACAGAAACCGCCCCTTGGCCGTTTCCAGCACTCGCTGCTGCACCATGCCCAGCTCGATCTCCAGAATCAGTTCGAGTTGCTCGGTCCGCAGCGGATGAAACACCACCACCTTGTCGATCCGGTTCATGAACTCCGGCGCAAACTTCCGTTTCGCCGCTTCCGCCGCCGTGCGTTCCACCTTGGCATCCAGACCCACCACTTTTTCCGGCGGCACCGAAGGCGCAAAACCCAGGCCACCGGTCATCAGTTGGGTGATTTCGCCGCCACCGAGATTGGAGGTCATGAAAATCATCGTCTCGGAGAGATCGACTCTCCGGTTATCGCCCAGCGTCAATGTGGCCTTGTCCAAAATCCCCAGCAAGAGCTGCCACAGGGCATCGGAAGCTTTTTCAATTTCATCGAACAGCAAGAAGCTAAGCTTGAGTTTTTCGGTGTGGTGCTGCGCCAGCGCTTCCTGCGTGATCAAGGGATGCGTTTCGCGATGGCCCAGATACCCCGGCGGCGAGCCAATCAGTTTCGCAATTTCATGCGAGTGCTGGAACTCGGCGCAGTCCACCTTGATCACCGCGCGCGGATCGCCAAACAAAATTTCAGCCGAGGCTTCCACAACCCGCGTTTTCCCCGCTCCCGTCGGCCCCAGGAACAAAAGATTTCCCACCGGCCGCCCCGGCGAGTTCA
>JBGQGW010000012.1:0-32473 GCA_041497605.1 Terriglobia bacterium
ATCAGGGCGACGAAAATTCCTGCGGCGAGCGCCGCCACAGCGCGCCAATTGAAACCGTGGGAGAACTCATAGAAACCGCCGCGCTCGTAGAGATCTTCGGTGAGGATGATTTTCTTTCGCACAATGTAATAGTCCGCGATCATCACACCCGCGATGGGGCCCAGAAAGCTGGAATAGCCGCCCAGCCAGCCGTAGATGTAGGTGCCATAGCTCGCGAGCAGCTTCCAGGGCTGAAAAACGAGCCCGCCGAGCAAGCAAGTAATCAAGCCACCGATCCTGAAGCTGATCTTCCGCGGATAGAGATTCGAAAAATCATTCGCGGGCGAAACGACATTAGCGGCCACATTGACGTTCAACGTCGCGAGGAGGAGCGCAATCATCGCCAGCACCACGGCAATGGGACTGCCGAGGCGGCTCATCACCACGACTGGATCCCACACCGCCTGGCCGAAAACGACCACGGTCGCCGATGTCACCGCAATTCCGATGAAGGAATACAACGTCATCGTGGTGGGCAAGCCGAACGCCTGGCCCAGCGCTTGCTCGCGCTGCCCCTTTGCGTATCTTGTGAAGTCCGGGATATTCAGCGCAACCGTGGCCCAGAAAGCCACCACTCCGTTCAGTGAGGGCACAAAGAAAGCAAGAAATTCGCCAAACGTTTTGAATTTCGACGGCGCCGAAGGCATCGGCCCGAATCCGCCCGCCATGTGATAGGCCCAGCCAAGCATGGCCAGTCCCAAAACGAGCAAGAAGGGCGCGCCGACGCCTTGCAGGAAGCGGATGGTATCAATCCCGCGAAGTACGACCGCCAGATTCAACAACCAGAAAATAAAAAAGCAAAGCCAGGGATGGCTCCAACCATGGATGATCGCCGCCAGCAACGTGTTGATCGCTTCTCCGCCAATCCACGTCTGGATGCCGAACCAGCCACAGGCCACCAGCGCGCGCAGAATCGCAGGAATGTTGGCGCCCAGAACGCCGAACGACGAGCGCGCGAAAACAGGAAACGGGATTCCGTACTGCGCTCCCGCGTGCGCGTTCAACAACATGGGAATCAGCACGATCACGTTGCCGAGAAACACAGTGAAGATCGCCTGCTTCCAATTCATCCCGCCGGCAATCATGCTGCTGGCCAGCATGTACGTGGGAATATTGACGCTCATGGCCACCCACAAAGCCGTGTAGTTGTAGGTGCCCCAGGTGCGCTGGGCCATGGGGATGGCGGCGAGGTCCTTATTCCAGAGCCAGCTTCTGGAACCTTGCGCCGCCGCAGCGGCTGCGCCGCTCGCGCTTCCTGCCGGGTTTGCGGACTCATTCATTGCTGAACCACCTTCTTGGCTGAGAGCTGCGGGAATCGGTCGCTTATACTCTGATTCGAAAAGCTCCGGCAAGTAATTTATGTTGCGGGCGATGTGGCGAGGAAAGCAAGCGGGGCTTGCCGGGGACCGCATGATAGAATCCCGTTGATGTTGAAGGCTCTCGCACCACCGATGAGATGACCGCTTCCCCGTCCTCCGACGCCGCAATTGAATTCCGCCGGGCGAGCTGTCGCGTCGCCAATGGAAATGTAATTCTAAGTCATCTGGATCTTGAAATTCGTACCGGCGAGACGCTTGTGCTGCTTGGCCGCAGCGGTTGCGGAAAAACAACCGCGCTCAAACTGATCAATCGCCTGCTCGAACCCAGCTCGGGCGAAGTATGCGTGCAGGGCCGCTCGACACTGGAGTGGGACCCGATCCGGCTGCGCCGCGGCATCGGCTACGTAATTCAAGAAGTAGGGCTCTTTCCGCACTTCACCGTCGAGCGCAACACGGCGCTTGTGCCACGCCTCGAGAATTGGGATCCGCAAACAATCCGGCGGCGAGTGGAGGAGATGCTGCGTCTGGTCGGCCTGGACCCGGAAACATTTGCGTCCCGCTATCCGCACCAGCTTTCCGGCGGCCAGCGCCAGCGCGTGGGAGTGGCGCGAGCGCTCGCCGCCGATCCCCCGATCCTGCTGATGGACGAGCCCTTTGGCGCGCTTGACCCGCTGACGCGCGCGGAAATGCAGGGTGAATTTCAAACGCTGCAGCGCCGTTTGCTGAAGACGATCGTATTCGTCACGCACGACATGCGCGAAGCGCTGATGCTGGGCACACGAATCGCGCTGCTCGATGCGGGCCGCCTGGTGGGAATTTATTCCCCGGAAGAGTTCTTGCAGGCGACGGAGCCGACAGCAGCGGCATTCGTCGCCGCCTTCCGCATGAATGATGAGCATTAGCAGCCCGAACAGTTTGCTGCTGGAAATTGTTTCGCAGTCATCCCGAGCAACGCGAGGGATCAAGAGTGAATGTCATCAGCCAAATTAGCGAATCCTCAGGCCGATGCGGTAATTTCTCAGAAAGCGAATCGACTCTACACCAAGCGCCCCCAACGAGGTGAACGAATGGCCTTCCTCAATTTCCTCCAAAGCCTCCTCCAATATTTCCTGCAGCATCGCGCCGAAATCCTTACCTCGACTCTCGAACATGTCTGGCTAGTTGGAATTACCATGCTGCTCTCCGTCGGCATCGGTCTCCCACTCGGAATCCTGGTTACCCGGCGGCCCTGGTTGAACAAACCCATTCTAGGAACCGCAAATGTTGCTGAAACAATTCCGAGCCTGGCCTTGTTCGGTTTCCTTTTGCCCGTGCCCTGGCTCGGCAGCCGCGCTGACCGCCTGGCGATCACGGCGCTCACGCTCTACGCGCTGCTGCCAATCATCCGCAACACGGCCGCTGGAATTACCGGTGTCGATCCCGCCGTGCGCGAAGCTGCGCGCGGGATGGGCATGACCAATCGCCAGCTTCTCTGGCAGGTGGAGTTGCCGCTCTCGCTTTCTTACATTGTGGCGGGCGTAAGAGTGGCAACCGTGCTGACCGTCGGACTAGCAACGATCGCGGCCGCGATCGGCGCCGGGGGCCTGGGCGAATTTATTTTTCGCGGCCTGGCCATGGTGAACAATCAACTGATCCTGGCAGGAGCCATACCGGCTGCTGCCTTGGCCCTCGCCGCGGATTTTGTTCTCGGCGTGCTCGAGAGCCGGCTGAAGTTCAAGCGAGCATGATGCGACGACTGATTTTGCTCGCGTTGGTGCTCTGTTTCACCGGCTGCGGCGTGGACCGGCGCAATACGATCGTGGTCGGCTCGAAGAATTTCACCGAGCAGGCCATTCTTGGTGAGATCGTCGCGCAGCATCTTGAGGCACGAACGAAACTAAGGGTCGAGCGGCGCTTCTATCTGGCGGGTAGCTACATCTGCCAGCAGGCATTGCTCTCAGGGCGCGTGGACACTTACGTCGAATATACGGGAACCGCTCTGACCGCCATACTCAAGGATCCTGTGGAGAGCGACCGCGCTGCCGTGCTCGATCGCGTGCGGCGCGAATACGCGTCGCGCTTCAAGCTTCTGGTGACTGAGCCACTCGGCTTCAACAATACTTTCGCGATCGTGATTCGCGGCGAAGACGCTCGTCGCATGGGAATTCACACTCTTTCGGAAGCGGCCGCCTACACGCCGCAATGGCGCCCGGGATTCGGCTTCGAATTCATGGAACGGCCGGACGGCTATCTGGGACTGGCACGAACGTATGGTCTGAAATTCGCAGCGTCGCCGCGCATCATGGATTTGGGGCTTTTGTATCGCGCGCTGCTTGAACTGCAGGTGGATTTGGTGGCGGGGAATTCCACTGACGGCTTAATCGCCGCGCGAGACCTGGCTATCCTGGAGGATGACAAGAATTATTTTCCGCCCTACGAGGCCGTGCCCATTGTGCGGCGCCAAACGATTGAGCGTCATCCGGAAGTGCGCGAGGCCTTGGCGGACCTGGCGGGAAAAATCTCCGATGAAGAAATGCGCAAATTGAATTATGCCGTGGACGGCGAGCGCCGCGACACGGCCGAAGTCGTGCGCAAATTCCTGCGCGCAAAAGGTCTGAATTGAATCATCTAGAACCAGGTGTTCCGCTTGTACTCATCGTACTTTTCGCCGAATTTTTCCCGCAGGACTCTTTCTTCTTTTTTCGCGCGAATTAATTGCATCGGAATCAGTATCGCGAAGACCAAAAGAAAAATAGGCCTCTGTGAAAACAGAATAATACCGGCTATGAAAAGCGATCCGAATATGTAAATGGGATTCCGAATCTTTGAATACAGCCCGCGAGTAACCAGGTCTCGCGCTTCCGCCCGCGCCGTAAACGATTTCCCCAATTCCCAGTGCGCGATCGCCCAAAGCATAAGTGCTGGAATGCCGATCGCGGCGCCCACAATTTGCATGGGCGACCAAGTCTGAACGCCCTGACGGGCGGCCATGAAACCAGCCGCAGTCAGCACGAGAAGTACGAGAACAACATGCTTGAAAGTATTCATGGCTCGCTACTCTACTACGAATCGGACTTACCGGTTGTTTGTGGACGCATTCACCTGCTCAAAGAGCCGGGCGGCCGCGAAAAATTCTGCATCTTTCGATGCTGTGGAATGGTCTAATCCCCGTGCGCCCTGCGGGGCAACCAGACATATGGCGAATTCCAAGCTCATCTCGGTCCAGGTTGGACAGCCACGCACTGTTGAATTCCACGGGCATGAGATGAATACCGCCATCTTCAAATCGCCGGTGGCTCATCGTCTCCAGCTTCGCCTCCTGAATCTCGAAGGAGACAGGCAAGCGGATCTTTCGGTGCACGGCGGACCAGACAAGGCGGTTTATGTCTATCCATCGGAACACTATGCCTACTGGCGCGCCGAATTACCCGGTGAAGAATTGCCGTGGGGTTCTTTCGGCGAAAATTTCACGACGGAAGGATTACTGGAAGATTCCATCCGGATCGGCGACCGCTCCCGGATTGGCACGGCGGAAGTGGTGGTGACGCAGCCTCGAATGCCTTGTTACAAGTTAGGCGTGAAGTTCGGCCGGGACGAGATGGTAAAGCGATTTCTAGCCAGCCGCCGCACCGGTTTTTATCTTCGAGTGATTCGAGAAGGCGAGATTGTGGCCGGGGACGAAATTGAATCGCTCTCCCGGGATGAACACCGCGTGACGGTCGCCGATATCACGCGCCTCTACTTGAAGGAGGGCAAAAGCGAAGAGTTGCTTGTTCGCGCGCTCAAAGTTCCGGCACTTCCTGAATCCTGGCGCGAATATTTTCGTCAGCGAGCTTGAGCACTGCATTTTTGGCCCGTTTCGGCGGCTCTATGTGCATTACGGAATCCGGTCCGGGACGGGCTGCGCGGCCGATTGACCATTGTGATCATTGACCAGTCCAGTGGGAAGGACGGCGGGGCGGTGTCGGCTTAGGAATTCGAGGTTTATGGGAGCCGTGTCATAGGGAAGGGCGTTCCCCTTGGGAGTGGCATATTCCAAAATCGGATGGAAATCGGAGGAAATTTGGTCTCTTGGGTAGCCAAAGCGCGGGAGTTCCCCGGTGGCTCGCCGGTAAGAATCATCCACGAGTAGCAGCTCACCCAGTAGCGCCTCAAGTCCCGGCAAATTCAACTTAGCCAATTCGTTTCGCATTGCCGGTTCCTCGTCGAATTGCTTCAGCCGCGCAAAGTCGCATTCCAGAGGTCCCGATGACGCCACCAACAGACCCTGCTCCGGTCCGGCGAAGAAAGCGACGTGAGGGAACACCCGTGCGGCTGTATTGAGCAGGACGAGCAGCGTTTCCGTGCGGATGTGATGCAACTGCACCCACTGCTGCAGTACGCCGCGCTCACCGAGGTGGGCGCGGCAGAGTTCGTAAAATTCGCGGTTATACAGATCCGCTTCGCCGCTAATCCAAATCGAACTGATCTCGATGGTGATGAGGTCATATGGGTCGCGGGAGAGCAGCAGGAAATTCCTGCCGTCGTTCACCGAGAGCCGTACCCGCGGGTCCCGGTCGAAGACGAGGCCATTGACGTCACCAAACCATCCGCGCGCCGCTGTGACGATTCGTGGCGCCAGCTCCACTGCATCTACATGCTCAAAAGGAAACAAAGCCACGGTGCGAAGCGTGTTCCCTGTCCCCAAGCCGATCACCAATGCACGATCGAAGCGATGGGTGAAAAGAATCGGGATCAACGCGAAGCGGCTCTGTGCCTGAACTTCACCCGTGTTATTGCCTTGGAATTTCCCATTTGTCAGCAGGGTTCGCGTTATTCCTTTCTGGCTGACGGACGTTAGTCCGCCTTGGACATCCTCGTCCAAATAGAGGATGCGATCCTGGGGAGCTGTCCGTGAGAAGTAGACGTAGCTACCGGCGATCATCCGCGCCGGATCCCACACTGGCACGGCGAATGCCAGTAGTGCCCCCAGCGCCACGGCGGCGGCTGCCATTTGTATTTGCTGCCTGCGAGCTCGAGTTAGAGTCCCGGCGAAGAGCAGCCCGAGCGCAAGGTTCACTGCCGCGGCCAGGCGCAGGCTCGATTGGGAGCCGATACGCGGAAGCAAAAAGAAGCCCGCTCCAACCGATCCGAGAATCGCGCCTAGCGTGTTGAGGGAATAAATGCCGCCGACGCTTCCACCTGCCCGGGCCCGGCTACGTGCCCGCGCTGCCAGGCTGAGCAGCAAGGGAAAGCTCATCCCCAAGGCGATTGCGGGGACAATCAAAAGATAGAATGCGCAGAAAAAGCGCAGCAGTTCCCCGCTGGCGAAAAATGTGGATGGATGCCGCCGCAATGCGGGAACGATCAGGAAAGCGAGGCAGAGAACAACCGCGACTCCGATGAGCGGTTCGTTTGCCCGCAAGCGCGCAAGCCAGCCGGCGCTGGCAGGCCGGCCACGCCGAGTCGCAGCCAGGTAAGAGATGCGCAAACCCATCAAGAGCCCGACAGCGAGGAGATTCCAATCCAGCGTCGCTTGGGGTCCACTGCCAAAGATGCGCGCCAGGCGATCCCAGAGTGGCAGCGTGAGCAACACCGACGAGGCGAGCAGGATCTGCGAAGCCGCGAGATACTTTCCCCATTCTTCGGGACGGCGGAAGTAACGAGCCACAATCTGCGCTCCAATGCCCAGGCCACAGAGGACAGTGAAGAGCATCGTCCCAAATGCGTAGACCGTATTGCCGATCGTAAATGCTTGCACATGCGTCCAGATGACTTCATAGGCGAGCGCGACCGAGCCAGTGAGGAAAGCCCCGAGCGGTATAATCCAAGGCCATTTTTCCTCGGACAACGGTTCGCTAGCCGACGGCGTTTTGTTCACCGGCATCAGCTGAGTCCGGATTACACGAGCAGCAGGGGCGATCGCCAGAATCGATAGGAAGATGCCGAAGTTTGTGGCGCAAGCGACAGCGATGGTGGCGCGCACGCCGAAGAGCGGCATCAGCAGATATGTGGAGACGAGTGCTCCAGCGGCCGCGCCGAGCGTGTTCCACCCATAGAGTTGGTTCACTTCCGGCTCGAATTCACCCTGCCGGCTGGCCAGCCAGCGCGCCAGCACCGGCAGCGTGCCGCCCATCAGGATGGTGGGAGGTAGGATGGCGATAGAGGCGAGTGCGAAACGAGTGATCAGAAGCCTTGCAGGGCCAAGTTCGAACCGATGGTGAAGACCCACATAAGCGCGGGTGAGCGCGGCGAAAAGGACAGGGATGAAAATGCAATAGAGTCCGATCAGAAATTCGAGAATGGCGTAGAGACGCAGAGAGGCTCCGCGGCGATCCACCCACCAGCCGAAGCCCGCCGCTCCCAGCGCGAGACCGCAAAGAAAGGCTGCCAGGACGGTGCTCGCCGATTGCGCAGTATTGCCAAACGTGTAGGTGAGCAGACGGGTGAAAACGGTTTCGAAGATCAGACTGGATGCGCCGGAGCAGAAAAACCACAGGCGAACGAGCGTCCGGAGCCTTGTCGGCGATTCAAGCAGCGGAAGAACCATTCTCGGCATCCAGTCTGCCTTTTCGCAGGTGAGTTCTGCCTTGCTCTGCCCTTAAGTCGTGAATTCCGCCGTCGACGAATCTTGCGATCACCCGGAGCTATAGCGCGCGATTGTAGCAGGCGGCTGGGCTGAGCAAGAACATCCGCACATTTCAATATGCTCAATTCATACTGGCGGGCTTGAGGAGCAAGGTTTCCCAAGGCGTAGGTAGAAGCTCACGCGGAATATCTTCCCGGGCGGAGAGGAAATCGAAATGGCAATTCCAAGACTGCGGATCGAATTGCGACGAAATTGACCTGCCATCTGTTCGGGATGAGCAGCGTGACTATTCGTATTCTTGTTTCGGCTTTGGCGAGAAGTGGTTCTTCGAGGATTTCGAGGTGTGCGCCGTCCGGTAATCATCCAACTCAGCATCGGAGAGCCGGAAATGACTGTTGTCGGGGTGGTTCGCGGTGGCGGCCAACTCGCGTTGCAGCTTCAAGGAACAGACATCCGGCGCATCCTGATAACGGACACGATGGCAATTGAATGCTTCCATCGCGATCGTCAGCGTGAATTCGCGAGGATCATTCATGGCCAGCCGGACTTGGAACGTATATTCACGCACCAGAGTCTTGGATTCGAAACCAACATACTGAATTAGGATCGATTCGCTCATTTAGTCTCTGCAGCGACTGGAGAGGCTGTGGCTCCTGCGACTGCGGCGATTGCTTTCTTGCGGCGCTTGGCGCGCGGACGCTTCGGAGGGGTTCCTTCCGCCGGCTCAACCACCATGATGCTGGTGACAAACTTCTTCATGCCGTGAGCGTCGAAATCGATGGTAGTCCGCTCCTCGTTTGATTCCGTTATGACTCCGTTGCCGTATTGGAAGTGCTTTACATACTGGCCTTCGACCAGAGCCTTCATCAAGACCTCCACTATAAGATGGGCTATAGCAAACGATTCAGGCTGCCTAAAAAGAAAAAGCGCGAGCCCGCTCGCCGAAGCGAGGAGCTCGCGCTAATTGGCTAGAGGCTGGTGACGTTCGATGCCTGCAGGCCCTTGGGGCCGGTGGTCACTTCGAATTCAACTGCTTGGCCTTCGTTCAGCGACTTGTACCCTTCCGCCTGGATGGCGGAGAAATGGACGAAAACGTCCTCGCCGGACTGGCGCTGAATGAACCCGAATCCCTTGCTGGCATTGAACCACTTAACTGTTCCTTGTTCTTTCACTTTATATCCTTCTTTTCTTTTGAGCTATTTGTGCTTCTCGACCGCCTCCAGCCGTAAAAAAAAAAAGGCCGCAAGCGTGAGCTTGCAGCCCCTCTAAACGAATCTAAAGGTGTTACAAGAGCAACAAACGCAACTGAATATTACCATGAACTGGGAGGCAAAAGCTATGGGAATTTTCGATAGGAGTGCCGCCAACAGGAATGGGAAGGGTTAGGTGCTGTCCTGGTGCATGACCCAGCGGGCATGGCTTAAAGACAATCATATCAACCGGTTCGCGTTCAGGACGTAGCCGGGTGAAGCTGCTGGGCACCGCGGTCTTAACTCAGAGGCGCGATCTCCATCCGATCCCCGATGCGAGTGCCAGTCCGGAATATCGTGTGAACCGGCAACTCCAGAACGGTCTGGGCCTTTAGGTGTACATTAGAAATGCGGAATGGCTTGAGATGCTCCTCCACAGCGACCACCGATTTTTCCCGGTCGAGGAAGATCACGTCAATTGGAAACAGCATGCCGATGGTGTGCACGCCACGAGAGGGGACGATCCACAAGCCGCGGCCTGGAAACGCCCATCGTTTCGTTTTCCCCAGCAAACCGACCAGCCGTGGGAAGTAACTGTCCGCCACCGTCACATCGGTGGCGACAAACCTCTCCCGGCTCCGGTTGTAGACATAGACACGACCAGAGTCATTCCCCACGAGTTCGCCCCTTCTCTAAAGAGGAAACCTTCAGATCATCCCACTGATGGGGGATCTATTCCGATGCCTGCCGCTTGCGGCGCCAGATAATAATGCCGAGCACGACCACTGCCAGAACACCTGCCGCGATTCGAATCGTATTTGGGTCCATCTTCGTCTCCTCTAATTTTTTCAGTACCTGTGTTTCCAGGCCTATTCCGATTCAATTCCCAGAGATGCTACTTGTTGCCGCCCAACTGTGGGAGCAATTGGTGCACCAGCGTGATAACAGCGGGGCCCAACAACACGGCAAACAACGCCGGGAAAACAAAGAAAACCAGCGGTGGCAGCAGCTTAACGGTTGTCTTGGCCGCCATTTCCTCGGCCCGCTGGCGACGCTTGGTGCGAAGGCTGTCCGAATGTACCCGAAGAGCCTGGGCCAAGTCAGTACCAAAGCGGTCGGTTTGGATCAACATGGCAGTGAGTGATTTCATCTCTTCGACTCCGGTGCGAGTAGCCACGGAGCGGAGGGCTTCCACCCGGCTCTTTCCCACGCGCATCTCTAGATTGATCAGTTGCAGCTCTTCGCTCAAAGCAGGGTGTGAAATGCGCAATTCCTGCGCCACGCGGAAGATGGCCTGATCGATACCGAGCCCGGCCTCGACGCAGATGACAAGCAGATCCAAGGCATCGGACAGGCCCAACAATATTCGGTGCTGGCGGTGACGAACTCGCCTGCTCAGCCAGAATTCAGGCAGGGCAAAACCAATGAGTGCGGCAAAGAGAAAGATCGGAATCGGGCTGTACTGGTAAACCCCCGTGAAAAAGACCACCGCGACGAGCAAGGGCGGCAACAGCACCTTGAACCCTTGCATCACCGAGATCAATTCCGGCCGGCGAAACCCGGCGCGAACCATCTGCCGTTGAGCTCGGCTCAGATCTTTCTGAGAAGCAGGCAGGATATTTCCAATATCGGAGAGAACTTGCTCAACTTTTTCGATCTTGCTTTCGCCCTTGATTTCCTGGGCAGGAGTAGCCGGCTTCCAGAGTTGTCCCAGCCTCTGCCCGATGGTTCCGCCGGCCGGGAGAAAGGCGTAAGCGACGGCCAGGCAGATGAGCGCGGTGGCCAGAAAAGTAATCGCGGTAATTTCCAAGATCATATCGCCTCGCTACCTCTGCGTTCAGACTTCAATGCTTACAATCTTCCAGATGATGAGCGCCCCAAGGAGTTGCAGCGAGCCTCCGCCGACCAACAAATAGGTTCCCCATGGGTCAGTAAACAGCACTTGGATATAGGCGGGATTCATATAACTGAGCACAACCAGCAGACCGGGCGGCAAAGAGATAAGCATTGCGGCCGTCAGCCGCCCCTGGGCCGTGCGAACTCGCACCTCTCCCTGGATTTTAAATCGCTCGCGAATCACTCGAGAGAGGTTATCGAGCAATTCGGCTAAGTTACCCCCGGTCTCCTTCTGCACCAGAAGTCCGGCGATGAAGAACCGCACGTCAACCAGTGGCACGCGATCTGCCAAGTGCGTCAGGGCCTCTCGAAGGGGAATTCCAAAGTTGTGCTCTTCAAAGGTAGTCCGGAATTCACCGGAGACGGGCTCGGGCAATTCTTTGGCAATCATTTCCATGCCACTCGTGAATGCGTGGCCGGCGCGGACTGCCCGGCCGAGCAGGTCAATTGCGTCGGGGAAGAAGCGCTCGAAATTGCGCAATCGCTTGCGGCGCTTCATGAACACCCAGATGAGCGGCAAGAAGGCCATCCCCACTCCCACCGGCAGCGCAAATAGGGGCTTGCCCGAGAAAGTGAAGTCCACAAAGTACGATCCGAACCCCAGGACCGCACAGAGCAGGAACAGCTTTCCCGGCTTGGTTCTCACACCGGCCTGTGCCAGGAATCGATTAAAGTTTTCAACGCCCGACCAGCGAAGCAGCAGGCGATGCAGGATGGGAATGCCGCTCAATTGTGTGTCGCGGATCAGTCCATCACGGATCTCGAGCGATTCTGCCTTCTTCACCGCTGTCGTTTCGCTCAGCCGCCGGCTGACAATCTCGCTCGGGTCGCTGCGGCGAGTGGCCATGGCGACGACCAGCACAAACAGCAGTATCAGAACGAAGACGGCGATTGCAGTGAGTAATGCCATTGCTACCCCTTAATTGCGCGCCGGCCGGTCGAACATTTCCCCGGGCAAACGGATGCCGGCAATTGACAAACGTTCCGCAAATTTCGGACGAATTCCGGTCGGCAGAAATTCACCGATCACCTCGCCATTCGGGCCGATTCCCCTTCTCTCGAAAACGAAGATATCCTGCATGGTCATCATGTCTGCCTCCATGCCGGTCACTTCGGCAATCGTCATCACCTTTCGTGTCCCGTCGCTCAAACGGCTCACTTGCAAAACCAGATCAACGGCCGAGGCGATTTGGCGGCGCACTGCCTTTTCGGGCAGGTTCAGGCTGGCCATGGCGACCATCGTTTCCATGCGGCTGAGCGCGTCTCGAGTGGAGTTCGCGTGAATCGTGGTCAAGGAGCCGTCGTGACCGGTATTCATGGCTTGCAACATATCCAATGCTTCTTCACCGCGCACCTCGCCGACCACAATTCGGTCGGGGCGCATGCGGAGAGAGTTAATGAGCAATTGCCGCTGACGAACCGCGCCCTTGCCTTCGATGTTCGCGGGCCGCGTTTCAAGACGGACAACGTGCTCCTGACGCAACTGGAGTTCGGCCGCGTCTTCAATCGTAATAATTCTCTCTTTCTCGGAAATGAATGACGATAGGACGTTGAGCAAGGTCGTCTTGCCCGCGCCCGTGCCACCCGAGATCACCACGTTCAACCGCGCGCGCACGCACCCCCGGAGGAGCTCAAGCATCGGGGGCGTCAAGCTGCGGTTGCGGATCAAATCTTCCGATGTCAGACGCTCGCGGCCAAATCGCCGGATCGACAAGCACGGCCCGTCCAGCGCCAGTGGCGGGATGATCGCATTGACGCGGGACCCGTCCGCCAGGCGCGCGTCCACCATCGGCGAGGATTCATCCACGCGCCGGCCGATGGCGGAAACGATTCGATCAATAATCAGCATCAAGTGCGCATCGTCGCGGAACTGCACTCCGGTCTTCTCGATCAGCCCGTTGCGTTCCAGGTAGACGGATGTGGGAGAGTTGACGAGAATATCGGAGATCGTCGGATCCTTCAACAATGCTTCGAGAGGGCCCAGCCCGAATACTTCATCGAGCACCTCCTGCGTCAGCCGCTCGCGCTCATGGAAGGTCATCGGGGTGACTTCGCTCGCGGCGATTCCCTCGATGATCTGTGTCAACTCTCTGCGCACGGCTTGGCGGTCCGACTGCGTCAGCTTGTCCAGGTTCAGCTTCTGAATCAGCTTCCGGTGGACCGCGGTCTTGACCGCTGTGTAATCTGCACGGGGTGCGGGATTAGTCGCCGACATTTAGAGTCATCACCTTTTGGAGGAAAATAGTCCTGATAATCCGGTCCGCTTTTCCATCGAATTTGGATCGATGCCGGCCAACTGCAGCGCAATCTGCCGGTATTTTGTGACCAGCGTGTTGTTGTGATTTTCGGCAACGGGAGCGCCGGAATTCACGGCATGACTCACATGCTGAAAATCATTGGGTATTCGAGCGAAGATCGGATGCTTCATGTTCTTTTCTAATTTCGCCAGCGCCTCATCGTCCGTCCGCCGCCAACGGTTGATGAAGATCCGGATCCGCGCGGGATCGATGCCCATGGAAACAATCGCCGCAAAGCGCCGCTCGATCGCCCACAAAGCCGGCACGCTGGTTTCCGCCACAAGAACAACCGCGCGGGCCGTTTGCAGGAGCGCCGCGGAGTCTCCCGACCCGTACACTCCCCCGTCCACCAGAACGAAATCACTCGTGCTCTGCGCAACATTCGCTACCCGCACCAAGTCACCACCCGGAATCTTTTCCCATTCTTCCGGATGCGAAGTTCCTGCCATCACTTCCAGTCCCGTGGAGTGACGCACCAGCAGTCCACCGAAGAAATTCGCGTCGAGACGCTCTACGTTTTCCACCGCGTCCCGGATCGAAAAACGGGGCTTCAAATCCAGGAGCAGCGCAATGTGACCGACCGGCCGGGCCAGGTCGAGCAGCACGACTTTTTTCCTGCCGGCTTTCGCCAATTGTGCGCCGAGATTCACCGCAATCGTGCTGGTTCCTACGCCGCCCTTGGAACCCATAAAGACAATCAGTTTTTGTTGCGCTCTCGCCACCGCCACTTCTTGTTCCCGGATGAATCGCAGGAGCATCTCGCGCAACGTTCCCGGGTCAACCGGCTTGGGAACAAACTCCTGCACTCCTGATCTCATGGCCTGCAGAAGTAAATTGGAATCGGGATGCTGAATCGGTGAGTAAGCGATGATCAGCACCGTGGGCTTCAAGCGCCGCAGATTCGCTGCCGCTGCGAAGAATCCAGCCGGATCCGCGTCGATATCCAGGAGAACCAGGTCGGGAATCCCCTCTCCCTGGCCCGGATGCGAAAGCAAGGGCCCGGTCCAACCGCGCACAGTATGAACGAGTCCCGTTTGTTGCAGGTTTACTTGCAGTGCGCTGCAGCTTTCCGAGTTCCCGCTTAAAACTGCTGCAGTCAACATGGTCTCAAATCTCCTCGCTGAATCAGAGCTTCCTCCAAATTACGTCCGATTCTCCTTTACTACTTCTGGCCTCCCGGCTTCACTGATTCGGGCGTGGATGGCCGCGGTGACTCCGGCCGGGCTGGTTCCATGAATGGCTTAGGAAATTGGGGTCCCGGAGGCGCTTGGCCAGGGTCGAAAGGCTTGATGATATGCGGCGTCACCAAAACCAGAAGTTCCGTCTTCGATCTGTTGGTGGCTTTACTCTTGAAGAACTGGCCGAGCACTGGAAGATCCCCAAGGATCGGCACCTTACTGACCACCGAGGTCACCCGGTCGTCTACCAGGCCGGCAATTGCAAATCCCTGGCCGTCGGAAAGCTCAACTTCCGCGTCGACTTTCCGGGTCGACAACGCCGGGATCGTGAAACCAGCGAAATTCACCGCATTGCTGAAATCGAGGGCGCTCACTTCGGGCTTTACCTTCAGGTGAATCCTGCCCTCTTCCGTAATGTCCGGCGTGAAGGTAAGCCGGACTCCGAACTCGCGAAACTGGATCGTGACGGTGGGAACACTGCCGGCTGCTCCGCCTTGCACTACAGGGAAGGGGAACTCTCCGCCGGCGAGGAAGCTTGCTTCCTTGCCGGGCAGGGTCAGCAGATTCGGTTCGGCCAAAATTTGCAACAGGTTGTGCTGCTGCAAAGCCTGAATCGTGAGTCCCAGGTTGATGTCTGGCCGATATACAAAAATATTCAGAATACTGCTCAGCGAAAAGTTACCCTGTTGAGAGGGCGTCGTGAAGGTAGTGGTGCTGGAACTAGTAGAAAGGCTGGTCGTTTGCGTGGGGGGTAGCTGACCGCCGGCTAATTGTCCAGGGCCGAACTGCCCCGTGGTGGTGGAACCGACTGTATTTCCAGCTCCCTTCCCTCCGCCGATGCTGAACAGGTTCATACCCAACTGGCTCAAAGCACTCCGATCCACTTCAGCAAATTTCACCTCGAGCAGGACTTCCCCAGTCGTTGGCTTGCCGGGCGAATCCATCAAGTTCACAACTTTCGGACTCACGCCTGTGACAACCTGCATGATTTTATCCGCGATGGCTTTGGTGGAAGCATGCCCCGAAACCATAACCAGGTCTTTGGAAGCCTCCACTTTCACCTTTTCCTGTGGGAACTCTTCGTGAATCTTTTCGCTCAACCCCAGAATGTCCATGTCCACAAACAACTCGAAGAGCTGGCTCTGATCGGACTCGTTCCACAAGACAAGGGAGACGCCCCCTGGCGCTTTCCCATTGACCAGAATCTGGGTCGGATTAATCAGGAGGGCATCAGCGATCGTCGGATCAGCGATGGAAAGCCGCCGAATACGCGTGGGCGTATTGATGACGAGAGATCGCCCAACCAGCAAGTGCATCGTGTCATGACTTTCCGCTCCGGCCGCAGCTTCCTGCGCGCGAGCGGCGCCGGCCGAGAGAAGCAAGACCACGGCCAGAGTAATTACTTGCGATAATTTTTCGATCCGAGGTGCACATGTCTTCGAGTTTTCACTCATCAGTTTCACCTGCGCCTTATCACGGATTCGGGAAGCTATCCACTTCCCGCTTGCTGCCTCGGATCACTTCGATGGAAAAGGTACTTGGCGGGGGCGGCGGGATGGCCCGCGGAGACATTCCGCCGATGTGCTTAACCGGCATCGCCGGCGCTTCCCCACCGAACAGTGCGGCCGAGTAGACCGGAGGCGGCTCGACCTTTCCCGTGTCGATCACATTCCGCAGCGCCAATTGGATTCGTCCCTCCGTGCTGGCCATGGTCAACTTGCCGGCATCCTCGGGGGTGACGAGAAGAGTGACGACGGAAGACGTTTGTGGCTGGCCGTCACTGTCCTGTTCGATCCTTTGTCCGGCGGCGAGTACGCGGACGTTCTCGAGAATCGTGCGAGTATTGGAACCGCCCGCGGCCCCGCCCGTCACCAGAACGTCAACCATGGTTCCCGGCTGAACGAAGCCGGCAACGCTCACCACGTCATTCACGGGTACCGACACCGCTCTCATTCCTTCGGGAATTCTTGCAGGAAGCCCGGCGCCACCTTCCCGGGGCGCCAGCTTGCCTTCCAGAATCGGTTCATTCTCCACCGTGGGAGCGATGAGCGCCCTTCCCGCGCAGTCTTCGATCCGGCTGAAGCTTCCCGGCAAGGGACTGGTTCCCGGCCACTGGATTACGCGAAGTTGAGTAGGTTGCAGCCTCCACCCAAGTGGAAGCCGCGCGGCAGCCACGACCACGTCCACATGAGGCACCGCGGGCGCCGTCGATTGGACGACGGTGCGAGTGAGAGCGCGGTAGACGATGCTGCTCACGATCAAGCCCAAGACAATCGCTACGGCCAGCGCAATTAAGACTCGGCTCCGGTTCATCTTCGGAACCTCCTTGAACCCAGACTAAGACCGCAAGGCTCCAGCACAGTAACAAAGCACCGTGGCCAGGCCCGCCATGACTCCGAATGGAAGACTGGTCGCATTCGGATTATCCAAATTGATTTCAGGATTAGGACGAACTCCAAAAACAAAAACTCCACGCAAGATCTCCCACATGTTTCTCAAAGTGACCAGCACTCTTCGTTGTTTGATCATCAGGAAAATCGCGACTATACCCGCCAATAAAATCGTGGCAAGCAGCACCACCAGCACGCGCTCGATTCCCAGGATCGCTCCCAGCGACCCCATCAGCTTCCAATCTCCAGCTCCCAGTCCGCGCATCAGGACAGGAGGGAGAAGCAGCAGAAGCGGCGCCGCCGTTCCTTCCAGCGAAAAGAGGGCGCCGTGCCAACCGGTGGCGATCGAATTGACGACGATGCCAACGGCAAGGCCGGAAATAGTCAGCCAATTGGGGATTCTGCGTGAGCGCGCGTCAGTCCATCCTGCGCAGCAGGTCAAGATTACCGCCAGAATCCAGGTGACCTCTCGCACTACTCTTACCTCCCAATCTGTTCAAACACGCTTGCAGACTGCCTTATCTGATTCCAATTCCATCGCTGACCGAACTGCCTAACTTCGTACTGGAGCCGCTCATTGTCAGGGCCCGATCGTGAGACAATGCCGACAATTCTCAACGGCAACCCGAATTAGCACTCGCCCGAAGACACCAAGAGCGCTCAGACTCTTTGGCCGCCAACGCCGGGGACCGTATGCCCGAGGCGCGACGGCGACCAAAGAGCTGGGAGCTAGTTCGATTTACGTGGCGGCGGCGCCGAGGTTTGTTGCTGCGTTGGAGAACACGTTCTTGATCGCGTTCGCCAGCGTCCCCATCGTTGTTACTGCGGCGAGGGCCACGAGAACCATAAGCAGAGCGTACTCTGTTAGGTCCTGGCCGGCCTCCTCTCGCCACAACCGCATAAGTGTTTCTTTCATCGAGATATCCTCCGCGAAGTGTTGTTCTACAGCCGAGACAGATAGCCCTCACACCTCAAGTGCAGGCGAGATGCCAAAGAAGTCTGAATCTGGGGGTCGAAGTGGATGTTCTTGGCGCGGGCGGACGACTCCTACCATACAGAAAATAAGTAGGTTAATTGCCTGCGATAGTTTCGTTAGGGAAGTGAGCCAGGGACACTGTCTAGAATAGTCCACGTTTGTGGACACTTGCCATAAGGCCATGTTTGTTTTCGTGGTCAGAGTTTTACTGAGGGATCAAGCCTGAGTACTGAGAGTCCTAGTATTCTAATCATTCATCGTGCTATCAAGCAGATCACAGGGGCGACACGATTTGGCTGAGGCACTTTTAAGCTCATGAAGAGCACCGAGCCGCATTCTTATGGATTGAACTGAGTCTTATCGACTGAGGCTTCCCGCGCCGATCTGGGCCTGGCGGACGAAAAGAACTGCTGTTCCGTCCGAATAGGCGCGATGCCAATCTGGCGAGGCTGAGAGGTATGTCGCTAGTGGTGATTTGGGCTCGATCAGACAAGCCCCGATGCCGTATTTGCGCAAGAGGAAGGGCGCCTGCTCTTCGAGGCGAGTTATGCTCACATAGTCGGCGAGAACGCCGCCGTATTCATAGAGATCGGCGCGCCCATCGACGAAGACGCTATTTCGTGGCATCTCCGACCAGATGAGATAGCCGCCCCAGCCGTAATCATTGAACATCGGGGTCGTCAGCGGATGCTGCTTCAGATAGGCGACAGCCTCGACCGGATAGGAACTCGTAAAAGCGTCCGCAATTCTGCCGGCATTTGACAGGTATTTCACACCAGCAAAAACCAGCAGCGCCATCACACCGGCGTTTATCAGGCGAAGATCCTTTTCCGGTTTATAGGCGTCCGCCCATCGGGCCAGCACTTCAGCCAGAAGTGGAACAAATAGAAACAGGAAGAACAACAGGAAACGAATATGGAGGCATGCCGAGAATATCGCGAAAATCAACAGCGCAAGCGTTTCCAAACGATAAGAGAGCCTCAAGATCACCTGGGTCAAGAAATAAATCAGCATCAGAACCAAGAAAACTTTTCCTAGTGCATCATCGAAACTCATCGGCTGCCATTCCATGATGTTTGCGACGTTGACCGGTTGCATGAAAGCCATTTGCAATGGATAGGCGGCAAGACGGGACCCATAGGGAGTGATCGGGGCGACCAACATGCACAGCAGCATAACCAGCAAGAGATGGCGGCGCTGTTCTGGGGTCCAAGGAACCGCCACGATGCCACCCGCCTGAAACTTGAACAGTCCGCTGAGCAGATAGACCCCGACAACAATCGCTCCCAGAACAAAGGTTCCGTGCGTATTCACCCAAACCAGAAATATGGCGGGCAGGACCCACAGGCGTTTCGTGAGCCCCTGGCGGAATCGCTCCATCAAAATCATCGTGGTAAGCAGAAAAACATATCCCAACAACTGCGGCCGCAGCGTGAAGAATGCGCCCAGGACAGGAAGGGAGAAAGTGACCACCACGCAGGCTGCTTTACATTTTCCTGATCGCAGCGTGGAATAGACGTAGAGCAGGATGGCAATCGTCGCGGCGAGCAGGAAGTCAATCGCCGCCAAGCCGACGAAACCTCCGAGACGCCACGCCGAGGCAAATACTACTTCGCCGAACCACTCATAAGCGATCCATTCCGCGCCAGGAACGCTGAAGGAAAACATGTCGTGAGTGGGCCAAGTGCCGGTGCGAAGAATCAAGTCCCCAACGCGAATGTGCCACCAAGTGTCCGGATCGACGAATCGCGTGTGTGCTGCGACGCAGGCTCCGGCCGCGAGTATGGCTGCGAGAAATACGGGGAAGGAAAAACAATTTTTCAGCCAGCCCGCCAGCGCCTCACGCTGGCGGTTAATAGCCGGCGAAATCGCTTCCGATGCGGCCATTACTGCACTAACCGCACGGGAACGGGCGAGCCCGCTGGAGTGACGATCGGATTGGCGGCGGAAAGCGCCCCCACCACGTTTTGCACAGTCACCTGGAACGGATTCGCGCCATTGGGGGCCCCGTTAATAAACACTTGAAGAAATCCAATGACCTTCAAACCTCCGCAGACTCCGCCGGGACACGGAGCTGTCGGTGCGCCGGCCCCTACGTCGTAGACCGGGAAGGTGACAATGGAATCGCTTCGGCTCAGCCCATTGCCCCGGGCGCTGGGGAGCGGATTGTTATTGCCGCCGGTTGGCCACAGGTTGAGCACAGAAAAACCAAAGAGTGAGAAATTAATCGTGTCCTGGCCCGTGCCGCCGCTTTCGTGAATCAGACACTGGATAGCAGCTTGCGTCAATGGCAGAGAAGGCGCGGCCGGATCGACCGTGTAGTTCGTTCCCGTTATGATCGGGCTCGTAAACAGACCTGCGATCGCCTGTTGGTAGGCGCTCAACCCAGCGCCACAGGATGGAACATTGGTGGCGGTTCCGCCTGCCAGCAGTGCTGGAGAGTATTGGTAAAATCTCCCAGCCGCTGCGGCAACAGCCGGATTACCGGCCGTAAGATTGAACTGTGCTCCCACCTCTCCACCTAAGCCAAAAAGAGTCACGCCTGGGTTGCAGATTTTGCCGTTCGTCCTGTTGATAAACGGAGCGTTGCCAAAAAGTGATGTGCAGGTGCAATTGCCGGAGACCCCAAGAAGGCAGATGTGAGAGGGATCAATGTTGGGAACCAGCCAGGGCTTGGTGCCGACCACGGACACTCCACTCGCCGCGTTTCCTGGGTTAAAGACAGCCGCTGTGGCATTTGCTCCGATCGTGATCGTCCCGAAGCTACTGCTGAGGGCTTTGATGAAAAATGTGGGGACGGCCGCGGAGACATTCACCGTAACTTTCGGATTGTTGAGGGTGCTGTAGTCCGGGGCATTTACCGTAACGGTTGGAGCTATTCCCACGACGGTATACTGCGCTCCAACAGCCCTGCCTTCGCCCTGGGCCAAGCCCGTTGAGAGGTTGCGGCCAATGCCAAGAAAATCCCCGTTCTGGACCGTGGTAAAACCGGAGGCAACGATTCCCCTGGCAGCCGCCAAAGCCGAAGCATCCGCGACGTTTTGCGCTTCGACATGAGCAACGTAAAGCCACGCAAGATCGATCGCAAATGCCATCAGGCTCAGCAGAACGGCGAGGGAAGCTGCCACGAAGAAAAGAGTCATTCCGCGCTGATCTTGCCAGACGATTCTTTGGCTGTGCGTGCGCATCGTTCACTCCACTTCAGGAAAGATTCGATTGCTGCACATTGACGGTGACCGTCGCCGGAAGGGTCAGACCGCCACCGCTGACGAACTGGTTTAATTTCCAAGTGACCGGGTACGTCAATTGAACCTTGGTTCCTTCCACTTGCACGACGATGGCTCCAGTAGTTGTCCACGTCGAACCGCGAGTGATTAACAGAACCGCCGACCCCCCATTGGGACATCCAGCCACCACACTTCCAGTGAACTGATAGGCCAGCGTATTGACACTTGGTTCTGTCACCGACGCCGTATCCAAGCCGCAAGCACTCATGCCCGCGGCTACGAGCGCACTGGTGACCGCTGTGCGCGCATCGAGGATCGATTGCGGCGCGGCATTGCCGTAAAGGCCTCCCATGGTTTGCGATGCCGCCACTCGCGCTCCTTCCATCGCGGCGCTGTTCACTCGCTGCCGCACCAGAAAGGCGGTGCCGAAATCAGTGACGCCGATTACAACAACAAGCAAAATGGGGAGCACTAATGCTAGCTCGAGGAGTTGCGAGCCTCTGGTCTCTCGGCTTAGCCGGCGCAGTGCGCGGAGACGAGCGGCGGCTTGAAATATCGCTGGCGGCGTCATCTCAGTCGACCTGCCAGGAGTGCGCGTTGATGGTGAAAGTCAGCGCAAAATTGTAAAAAGGCAGCGCAATATTGTATGGGTAGGTGAAGCTCACCTGGACGTCGCATGACGACGCAGAAGCACCCGAGTACAAAGGCAGTGTGCCAGCCACCAGGAAGTTCGCGACGCTCGAGGAATTGACTCCGCCTGCTGCCAGGATGCTGTTGAAGGAGGCCGGAGCGGTTGTGGTGATGGGGTTCGTGCAAGAAAAACCTGTTGTCGTGTTGTTGAGCGCGTAGGTGCGCGCGGTATCCTGCGCCGCCCGCGTAAGGGTCTCGTAGGTGCTGAAAGCCAGCCCTATATACATCGCGCCGAGGATCAACGGCAGGAGGATAAACGGAAGAACGAGGGCGGACTCAACGAGCTCCGAGCCCCGCTCACCGTTTCTGCAGGCCCTACGGCGCAGAGGTTTCGCCCTGTGACTATCTGCAAATGGAGACACTTCAGCCCTCCGCGAGGACGATTCCGAACACTTGAGTTGCACGTAGCGCTCCATAGCCGCCAAATTCTCTGGGCATGTGCGAAGAGAATGGGGCGCGAAGGAAGATTTTCGCTGTCTCCATTCGGTTACAAAGTGATCCCAAATCTGCACAATCTTGACACTGCTTGGTTCTATCGCACATCGCGCCCTACATTATTCGATCGCTGGGCGGCATTTTCTCCACCAACTTCTCCAGCAGATCATTCTCATCAGCGCGGATGTTTAGCTGATTGATCAGCCGGTGGAGATAGTTGCGAGCAAGGCCCAGATTGCGCGCTGTCTCCGTCTTTCGCCAGCCGCACTCCCGCAAAGCTCGCAGGAGCAGGCGGCGCTTGAATTCCCGAACCTCTTCTTCGTAAAGGCGCGCGGGCCGGGGCTGTTCGAAACCCTTCCGGAATCCGGTGGGAAGATGCCAAACCTCGATGGCTTGCCCCTCGGCGAGCGCCACGGCGCGCTGCACCACATTTTCGAGCTCACGCACATTGCCGGGCCAACTGTATTCCTCGAGGGCCTGCAGCGCGGGGCGCGTGAAGCGCTTGACCTTCTTCGAGAATTGTTCGGCAAATCGCTGCAGGAAGTGGCGAGCCAGGAATGGGATGTCGTCACGGCGCTCGCGGAGTGAAGGCAGATGAAGCTGGACGACGTTGAGGCGATAATACAAATCCTCTCGAAACTTCCCTTGCTTCACCATTTCTTCGACGTTCTGATTCGTCGCGCAGACCAGGCGGATATTGACGGCCACCGGCGTATTGCTGCCCAACCGCTCAAACGTCCGCTGCTGCAAAACCCGAAGAAGTTTCGGCTGCAATCCAAGACTCAAATCGCCTACTTCATCCAAGAGCAATGTGCCTTGATCGGCTATTTCCAACCGGCCGCGACGCGCTGTGAGTGCCCCGGTAAACGCGCCGCGCTCATGCCCGAAGAGTTCATCCTCAACCAGAGTCTCGGGAAGGTTGGCACAGGAAAATGCAACGAAGGGAGCCGACGCACGAGGACTTAGCCGGTGAATCGCGCGAGCGAGCAATTCCTTACCCGTTCCCGTCTCGCCCGTAATCAAAACAGAGACATCGCAGGGCGCAATTTTCTTGGCGAGGGCGTAGACCTGCTGCATGGCATCCGAAGAGCCGATGAGATCTTCCATGCCGCCCGCCACCTGCTGCTGCGAACGCAATTGATGGGCTTCTTTTTCGACCTGGCGGAATTTGTAGGCGCGCCTCAGAATCAGGCGCAGCTCCACCATGTCCGGAGGGCTGGCCACCACATCGTAAGCTCCATGTTCCATCACTTGCACGGTGGACGCACGCTGGTTAGCAGGGAGAATCACAACTACGGGGGGCGCAAATTCCAAGCGGGTGATTTCCTCGAGCAATTCCAAACCCGCGCTGACCGAGCTTTCGGAAGCCGATCTGCGCATATCCACGAGGATCACATCCCACCAGCTGGCGAGTCCCGTGGCTTCGTCGACGCTGAATCTCTCTGACCGCTTGACCTCAAATCCGGCGCCGAGTGCGCGACCAATCGCTTGCGCGAAGCCTGCCTCCGGTCCGCAGAACCAAACTCGAATCGCTTCTTGGGGCATGAAGGACACCGTCCTTGGATCGAGAGATCGATTCGCCATTCTCGGAACACCTATCCGTCCGAGGGTTCCCACTACCGTTCCGCTATAAGGAGCTCCTGGTTCAAAATCGCGAAGCCACGGATCGCAGAATTTCCTGCAATCGAATCAACGCGAAGAATTCGGCCTCGTCCTTTGATATGCAGTGCTGGCCCCGATTTCTTCATTGGCGGCAAGAGAACGTCGAAGCTCAAAGTGGAGCCAGGACGCGGCCCAAGCTCAGCTACGATGTAAATTCCCATACTGCTGATGTTTCGTGTGGCTCCCTCCCGCTTCTTTTTTCGCGACCCGCCCCGTTTCGACCACGAAATAAAAGCGGGTGCCTGAATCGAAAATCGCTCCTGACATCGGAGATTCACACGCGGCACGTAACCTCATTCTCCGCACTGGACAATGCGGGAACCAATAAGCAAGAGTAGCAACGAATTCGCAGAATGGACAAGATCACGAAGGTTTCAAATCGAAGCAGGGACTAGGTCCCTATGGCGAAGTGTGAATCCTGATGGGCAGTACTGGAGAAGATCGGCTCCTCAAACTACTCTAACGGATTTCTCTATCGCGTCTCAAAGGGCAGCGTTCTCTACTCTGCCTTCTGCGGACCGCGCGCGGGAATCCCAACAAGAATTTCGATTGAGGCAGGCTTGCCGGCTTGCATTGCCGGTTTGAATTTCCAACGGCCAAAGGCCGTCAAAGCGATCTGGTCAAGCACCGGATCAAGTCCTTGATAAACAGTGAGTTCGCTTACGCTGCCGTCTTCGCCGAGGATTCCGTGCAGGATGATTAGCTTATTCTCTTTTTCTTTCGGGACGGGCGTGCGCAAAAAATCGAATTTCTCATCTGCCTCTGGAGCGACAACTCCTCCGTCCAGATTTACGACTCCCGGTCGCGGTTCAGGAGCTGTTTTGGGATCGGCCACCGCTCGAGCACAGTACTGCAAAGTCCAATTTCTACCAGGCATAGGGAGATAAATCGTGTAAATCTTTCGGCCATGTAGAGCCCCATAAACTCCCAATCCGCCGCCGCCAACTGGCCCTGCCGTAATAACTAAGCTGTTTTTGCGAATATGGGGAGCAGACGGAATTGCGTAAATCAGACTTGAAAATTTGACAGGCGGAAACTCGGCTACGCTCCCACCGCCATTCGTGCCATTGATGCTGAGAAACCCGCCTTCACCCGATCCACCGCCTCCGCCGCCTTTCTTGCCCTTCCCAACTCCTGTGCTTCCATCACCACCGGTGCCGGCCCCACCAGTTCCTCCATCTTGCGATCCTCCCGGCACACCGCCCGGCGAGCCGGGAGACCCTCCGGCGGGAGAACCAGAAAAGGCGCCGTAGCGATTGCCAGGAGGGACCACCAGGACCTGCATATTGCCGGAGGAATCGATCCCGAGAGCGACAAGATCCGATCCCTGGATTTGCGCTCCCGGCCCTCCTTGCAGAGTGGAAGGAGCGTCGATCTCTCCCGTTCCGTGTGAGGCTCCTCCCGCCAAAGGTCGCGAGGCAGGTGCCACAGGGAGACGCGGAGAATCGGTGACAGCCGGTGCCATCTGAAAAGGTGTATCGGAGCTGATCCGATCGGCGACCAGGTCTGGCGGTTTTTCGTCCTGGGATTGTCTTTCCGTCGATTTTACAGGTGCAGCAGCGCGAAAGTCTGGCTTAGGCATCGGCACTGTTTTCGGCCCACGAATCAGCAGCGACGGCAATGGGACATCTTCTGTAATTTTCAGGTCGGGGACGGAAGTATTCTGCAAAATTGTCTGACGTTTGTTATCGGGGTGCGCAGGATTCGAAACCAGCGTCAATCTTGCATAGAGAGCAGAACTGCCGAGGGCTGGAGGCAATTCAGGCCGGGTTCCGCGACCGGGTTTCCCACCCGGACCTGGCGGCAGCAATCGGGGCAAAATTTTCGGCAAATCAGCCAATTTCACGTAATAAATTGTGTGATCCGGAATCACTTCGGGGTTGGAATACTCGGCGGCCTCATCCAAGAAAGCGAAAGACGCGGTAGCCAGCAGGAAAATGAAAAGGGCGTGCAGGACCGCTGAGAAGAACATCGCTGCTTTTGGAAGCCGCGCATTCACTTGTAATTGGGCCCGGCGGAGAGGTTTCGGGATCTGCAAGTTCCGGGAAGGATTGTGCTTGAGGAGCACAGCCAGCATCCCAAACCACCCCGAAAAAAATCTCCGCCGACTAACCTGAAAGCTGGGCAACTTCGGGGCAGGCCAATAAGAACGGTTCGAGCTGTTCGAAGTGTTGCTCGGAAAAAACGTCATCATTGTCGCCCTTTGGCGGCACCTGGTGCTTCGAGAAACTTTTCAAAACTAGTAGAAACGTGATGTTCGAACCGGAGGGAGTTCGGTCCCTCAGCAAGACTGGAGCCGCTACCGGTTCGAATCCCGAGTGTTCTGGTGCGGCCGGATGGCGTCAGAGATGCTCCTGCACACTTCTTCCGTCTCATCCGGAGATAAGAAGCAGTTTGGAGGCCAACAGAATCAGCAAATGGCAGATGGAGAGGCTGCCGGAGGGGCCTTCTAGCTGGCTGAATGGTAATGACTTACCACGTTGGCTCAGAATTCTGAGGAATCGGGTGAATCTTTTATGTGCAATTTCGCCCCCTCTCTCGTGACCTATCAGAGACACTTCGGCCTGATCGGCATTGTCCGGACTGATCCCTGTTCACAGTCGAATTGTTTCCCTTCGCCTGATGCGGGTGACTGACCGAATGGGAGCCAGGGACCCAACGCTGAAGTCATTAACCCCCAAGAAATTCGCAAACGCCGAGAGATTCACCCAAGGATTTGCGACTCACTTTAAGACAAATGACTCTGGAATACTTCAGTGCGGAAAGATTACCTGTTTCATTCCTACACAGTATATGCAAGTCGCTGCATCTAGTTAACTTGTGTTAACTAATGATTGAAGTCTAGGACCGCACCATTGTAAACTCCCTTCTCGCCCAGGCTCTCTCGTCCCCAGCTACCACTATTCCCAAATGCGAAGAAGCAGACTGACAAACATCGAGCCCGTTACCGTGCTGGTATCGGACAGCACTGCGATGGGATGTCAATTATTGTCGGATGCACTCAAGAACTCCCCATATCATTTCTCCGTTGTGGCACACGCGCTGAATATCAAGGAAATTTTGCAAAAGGTGGAGGAGAAGGAGCCTCAGGTAACGCTCGTCAGCGCAAACTTGGAGGAAGGCCCGCTATCTGGTTTTCCAGCGCTGCAAGAATTGCACGCCTCCCACCTGAAAACCAAACCCGTAATGCTCTTGGAAGTATCTGCGCCGGAGATGGTCGTCAACGCATTCCGCGCCGGCGCAAAAGGAATTTTTTGCCGCAAGAGACCCTTCGAAGACCTCTGCAAATGCATCCATTCCGTCAATAAAGGCCAAATTTGGGCCACAAGCGATGAATTGCAGTGCGTGCTCGAAGTACTCACACGAGCCGCGCCTTACCAGGCGATCAGCCCGCACTCGAAGAATATCCTGACGAAAAGGGAACGGGAAGTGGTCTCTTTGGTGAGCCAGGGGATGACGAATCAGGATATCTCGCGCCGTTTGAATTTAAGTACGCATACGGTGAAGAACTATCTATTTCGAATTTTCGAAAAGTTGGGGATTTCGAACCGCGTGGAACTGGTGCTTTACTCCCTGGACCACCGCGACTGGACCAAAGATTCTTAGATTCGCTGGCCACACGCAATTCCATCAAATCACGCATGCAAATCCACAAAATTGCCGATGCACCGGAGCAAAAGGCTCAGGTAATGCTTTAATTCCATAAACCGGGCAGATTCGCCGCCTGGTCCTCGGACTATTTCCGGGCACCAGTCATTCCACGGCGAGCCTGGATGTGACCGTTCTGCCCACTCAACTGTTCACGAATGTAGTCAGTTATTGGGATGGAGGAGACACTCGTCTCTAACCTGTTTCATCTCCATGACTTAGAGGCGCCTTGGATGGCACAGCGAATGCTCTTAGGCAGGAAGACCCTTGGGAACGGGTGTGCAGTGCCGCGGGCCCCTGGTGTGAGCGGAGCCGAAGGAACCTGAATGATCAACGGGATGCGTCTCGCGGTGGTGATGCCGGCCTACAACGCGGCAAAAACTTTGGCGAAGACTGTCCGCGAACTTCCCGAGATGGTTGACATCAAGATTCTCGTGGACGACAGCAGCACGGATGAAACCGTGCGGATCGCAGAGGATCTTGGTCTGCAAGTCTACGTTCACAACAAGAATTACGGATATGGCAGAAATCAGCAGACCTGCTATCGCGAAGCCTTGGCAGCCGGCGCGGACATCGTGGTGATGGTCCACCCCGATTATCAGTACACGCCGCTGCTGGTGACGGCTATGGCCAGCATGATCGCCTTTGGGGTCTACGATGTAGTGCTCGGGTCCCGGATCATCGGAGGCGGCGCATTGAAGGGCGGCATGCCCTTCTACAAATACGTGGCCAATCGATTCCTCACTGCCTTCCAAAACGCTTTCACGGGCGCCAAATTATCGGAGTATCACACCGGTTTCCGGGCCTACGACAAAAAAGTTCTCTTGAACCTTCCGCTGCTCGAGAACTCGGACAATTTTGTGTTCGACAATGAAATTCTGGCGCAGTGCATTTGCTTCGACTACCGGATCGGCGAAGTCTCCTGTCCGACGAAATATTTCGAGGAAGCCTCTTCGATCAATTTTACGAGAAGCGTGAACTATGGATTCGGCGTGCTGGCTACCACGATGAAGTGCTGGCTGCAGAAATTGGGAATTGCGCATTATCGCATGTTCAGTCCCGCGGGCAGAAAATTGCTTCTCGACTACTACACGCCCTCAACGCAGGACTCGGCAAATCCAGAAAAGCACGCGGCGCTGCCGGCTTCCTCGGTCGCTGCCCGGCTGCCCCGCTGACGTGCGCGATCAGTATTCGATGAACGGCAAACAGAGCTTGACCGTCGCACCCGGCACCATGTACATGCAAAGCACAAACGCATCAGCGAACTGGCCCGGCCTACCTTCAGCCGTGGCGATGGACGGACTGTTGCCTTCGTCTATTTGCCCTGTGTGCGGAGAGAATGATCCAAAGGTATATCTACAAGGACCGGCGCGGGAATTGTCACATGCCTCATTGGGCTCGTCTCGCACTTCGGTGTCGCCCGGTCAAATTCTCCGTTGCAAGAACTGCCGATTAGCCTTCAGCGCGGAAAGAAGCGCGCAGGAAGATTTATCGCTGCTCTATCAGGAAATGGACGTCCGGATATACGAATCGGAATTGCGCGGAAGAGCGAGGACTGCGGCCAGACATTTGGCGATCGTGAAGAAATATTGCTCCGGCGGCAGCCTTCTTGATATCGGCTGCGCTTCCGGCCTTTTTCTGGAACGCGCCGCCCAGGGAGGGTGGAAAGTAACAGGAATTGAGCCTTCCGAAACACTTTATAAGCGAGCGAAAGAGAAACTGGCGAACCAAGGCGAAGTGATCTGCGCCACCCTTCAAAATTCCCTCTTGCCTTCCGCTTCCTTCGACGTGCTTACGGCCTGGGATGTGCTCGAACATGTGCCCGATCCGCTCGAATTTGTGCGCGCCTGCGCTGCCTTACTCCGTGACGGCGGCTATTTAATCGTCAACGTACCCGACATCGACAGCCTCCCGGCGCGAATCCTTGGCACTCGCTGGCCGCTATTGCTTCCCGAGCATTTGAATTATTTCAACCGCAAGAGCCTGCGGCTGTGCGGCGAACGAGCGGGCTTCGCCTGTTTGCATTTCGGCCGGCGAATGGCTTCCTTTTCGATCGGGTATGTGCTGCTCCGTCTCGGTCAGCATCGAATTCCCGGTGTCACTTTGATGGATCGTCTCGCACGGATCACGAGCATCGATGAAATGGTGATGCCCGTTCCTTTAGGCGAACTTTGGTGTGTGTGGCGTAAATTGCCAGCTTCTGAAACACGCGCATAAGCAACCGGCTCGATATTGTAAGAGGTGAATCGCGGAAATGTCCCTCTCCGAAAACTTGAAGGAAATGGAGCGAAGCCGGGAGAAGTATTGGCTGAACTATCCCGGTACGTCGCCACTGCGGCTCCGTTGGCGCGCGCTGACCGTGCGCCACTGGCTCCACGTCCTTCCGGGAGAAAAGATTCTGGAACTCGGCGCCGGCAGCGGGCTTTGGACCGAGCACCTGACCAGTGTTCTTCGCGGCGAAAATCGGATCACCGCAGTGACTTTCAACCGCGACCTGGCTGAAGCGGGTAATCGAAAGAATCTTCCGGGCACCCGATTTCTGCGGGTGAAGAATTTGGCCGAATTACCGGAGAAGAGCTTCGATTATATCGTCGGCACCGCGATCCTGTGCCATGACGAATACGTGGAAAACCTGAAGGCACTCTACCGGCTGCTAAAGCCCGGCGGCCAACTTCTTTTCTTCGAAGCAAACTATTGGAACCCGCAAGTATTTCTTAAGAACCACGCACCCGGAGCTGCCGAGTGGACAGGCGAGGCGCCCTGCCAGGTCGGGATGCGCCGGTACAAGTTGATGCGCTTGGCGTCGCAGCAGGGATTCACGCAGGTCGAGATTACTCCGTACGATATTGTTCACCCGCTGACGCCGCGATGGCTGGTTCCCCTCCTCCAATCACTCGCGTTTATCTTGGAACATGCGCCTTTCATCCGGGAATTTTGTGGCACGCTGTACATTTCCGCTCAACGGCCGCGCGCCGAAAGCACTGAACGGCCGCTGGTCAACCTGGCGACCCACGCGGAACTTTTTGATTCGGTCTCCGTGGTAATCCCCTGCCATAATGAAGAGATGAATCTTCGGCCGCTGGCGAACACCCTGCTGGGACTCTACGGCCCGTATATCCACGAGATTATCTTTGTGAACGATAACAGCACGGATTCCACCAGCGCGGTCGGTCACGAATTGGCGCGGACGGATTCGCGAATCAAAGTTTTGGATCGGGTGCCGCCGAACGGCGTGGGACGAGCGCTGCGCGATGGCTACGCCGCCGCCACCGGACGCTACATTCTCACCATGGACGGCGATTTTGTGCAGATTGTGCCGGAATTTCGAGACTTGTTCGATGCCATCCGCGCGGGCCACGATGGAGCCATTGGCAGCCGGTTCTCGCACGATTCGCTGCTGGTAAATTACCCCTTTTCAAAGATTCTTTGTAATCGAGTCTTTCACTTGTTCTTGAATCTGCTCCTGCCATGCCACGTGCGCGATATTTCAAACAACCTCAAAGTGTATCGATCCGAAATTCTGAAAACTCTGCCGATCGAACAGGATCATTTCGCCGCGAATGTGGAGACCGGGATCAAGCCCATCCTGGAAGGCTACGACGTTTGCGAGGTTCCGATTTCCTGGATCAACCGAAGCAGCGAGATGGGTTCTTCTTCGTTCCACACTTTCAAGCTGGCCCCGAATTATTTCTTCGCCCTGGCGCGCATTATCTGGGAGGCTTGGAGTGGAAGACAGCTCAGAATGCCGAAGGCCAAGGTGAGACCTGCAGGATGACCGGTCTGGAAAGTCGCGACCCGGCCTTTGCATTCGGATGTTTGCCTCCTGCAACATTGTCTGAAGTTCTCCCTGCTTCAACGCTCGAAGAGAAGTTCGTAAACTGCGTTTCGAAATCGGCGCCGGAACGATCAGCGAACGAGAGGCGAGATTGAACAGCACCAGTCCAGCAACCACCATCGCCACAGGCTCGCAGCGGTCATATGCTTGGGCAGAAAGTTGGACATTCCGGGCGATCGTTTTCTTGTGCGCCGTTGCCATCATCATCTCGCGGCGGCCGGATGCGATTTTTCATGCCCAGTTCTGGGCGGAAGACGGCATGGTTTTCTATGCGGACGCATACCAGGCCGGGATTCGCAGTCTCTTCTGGCCCTTCGCGAAATACTTCATTCTGTTCATGCGACTGGTGGCGCTTGCCGCGCAACCACTTGGATTGTCGCGAGCGCCACTGGTATTCAATGTGGTTGCAATCGTCACGCAGGCTCTGCCAGTACTGTTGCTTCTCTCCTCCCGGCTATCGTGGATCGGAAGAATTCCTGCTCGACTGTTTCTGGCAGGTTTGTATTTGGCGCTTCCGAATACCGAGGAAGTCCTCGCCATCTTTCCAAACTCTCAATGGTTTTTGGCGTTGCTTTGTTTCATGGTGATCGTTTCGCCGGAAGGAAGAAGCTGGGCGTGGCGTTGTTTTGACATTCTCATCGTGGGATTGTGCTCACTGACGGGGCCATTTGTGATCGTACTGGCGCCGATCAGCGCCGTGATTTCGTGGAAGCGCCGGGAGCGCTGGGGACTTGTGCTCACGACGTTGGTCACGGCCGGAGCGTTGGTTCAGGGCATTGCGATCCTCGTTTCGCACTTTTCCAGGGCGCAAATTCTGGGCGCTACTCCGGCCTTGTTCTTCAAGATTGTTGCTGACCAGATATTTCTCGGCGCTCTGCTGGGAATGAATGGATTCTGTTTGAAAAGTGTGGGTGCCGCCGTGTTGGTGACGGCGGTGGGCCTGATTCCTGTGCTGTATGCGCTGAGCAAGGGGCCACTGGAGATCAAGCTGTTGATTGTTTTTGCGGCCGTGATGTTTGCGGCGTGTCTGATTTCTCCCAACATGGGATTGTGGTCGAATGTGCCTGCGTGGCAGACGCTACAATTACCCAGAGCGGGGGTGCGTTATTGGTTCCTGCCGATGCTGACGTTTGTCACCACTCTG
>JBGQGW010000013.1:0-32201 GCA_041497605.1 Terriglobia bacterium
AGCGCCTTTCGCGGATTGGGCGAAGCCATCCGCAAGCGCACTACGCGCGCATCCACGCCGGCCGATTGCCCCGCCGCCTGCCCCTTGGTTGAAACCCGGATTCCCACATCGCCCGCATTCACGGCAATTCGTTCGGCCACCGCCTGCTCCAAGGGGTCGGAGGAATCATAGCCCAGCAGAAGCGTCGACGGCAGCAGAGAGATTTGTGAAATGATTTCCCGCCCGTGCGCAGGATCGGCGGCGGTGGAAAATAAAAATTCGTACCCGCTCAGCCACTGTGGCAACAAACCGCCGGCAGGCTCACCCTCTTTTTGCAGCACGAAATTCGCCAGCGCCGCGCGATCGATCGAAAGCGCCAGCGCTTCCCGTACGCGCTGGTCTTCTGCCGGCCCCTGCCTGATCGAGAAAACCAACACTAGCAATTGCGTCGGCGCCGAAGCCCAAATCCGTGCCCCTTGCTCCGCCGCGCGGCGCGCCTGCTGCGGCGGAATTTCCACCAGATCCGCTTTGCCCACTTCCAGATCGATCAATTGGTCGCGCACGGCGCGTCCCATCTGCACTTCGATCGCATCGAGAAAGGGCCGCCCTTCCCAGTAATCTTCGTTCGCGGTAAAAACCCCGCGCCGCCCCGGCTGCCATTCCGCAATTCGAAATGGTCCGGTGCCGGCGATGGATCCATCCGCGCCGTTGCGGACAATCATGTTGTTGGCGGTCGCGAGTTTCACAGGAATATCAGGCTCGGGGCTATTCGTCGAAATTTCAATCCAACTCGACGAAGAACTGCCGCTCCGTGTGATTCCGCCCGTCACTTGCCAATCCGGATGGATGCCCCGTAGCAGCGGCGCGATTTCCGCGGGAGAGAATGCCGTGCCATCAGTGAATTTGACGCCATCGCGCAAAATAAAAATCCATGTCTTCCGGTTCGCGCTTACACTCCAGGAAGCTGCCAGCGCCGGCCGCGGCCTCCCGGAATCATCAAACCGCGTCAGCGTCTCGAACACCAGCCCCATCAATCTTTCCTTGGCAGCAAAACTCGCGAGATCGTTGGCAATCACGTTTGGGGCAAGGGATGTCAGCGCTTCCTGCAATTCAACGCGCAGCGTTCCGCCATAGCGCGGACGCCGCGCCGGCCGCGCCGCCGCCACTGCAAACAGCAGAACTCCCGCCACACTAGCGGCTGCAAGTAATCGAAATGCTATACGTCTCATATTGTCCCGTCTTCAAATTGTGTACCACCGCATTCGCGCCCTTGCCGTCCGTCGTGGGCCAAAGAGCCGTCACAGGACCCGTCAATTCCAGGGGCTGGCTAACCGCCAATGCCAGCCCATCTTCAATCTCATAAGCAGTCAGCGAATCCAATTGTGTCCAATCGCCGGGGCGAGTGACCAACACTTGCCACCCGGTTCCGCACCCGCTTCCCACCGCGACAATTTCACTTCCCCACCCCGAAAACACAACCGGCGGAACAACCGATTTTTCGTAGAGCCGCGCAAAGCCGTCAAGGCCGGTAAGAATCCATCGCGTCGCCTCGGGAGACTTCATCACCGCCGCCGAAAAAAACGGCGGCAGCTTCTCTTCTCCCCGGCCGTAGGCCGTCACCAAACCCGTAAAGTAATTCCTCGTCCGGGAATAAGGCGCGGACCCGCGCTCTTCTCCGCCGGCATCGAGGGGCCATTCATCATCTGCATTGGTTTCCTCGCACTGGATGGAGAGATTTCGCCGGACGATTCCCTGGCAGGAAACGCCCGGCAATTCTGCATCAAACGAGTCTTCGCGAAGATTGAGCCGTCCGCGCAAATCTCGCGGCCAGAAATGCTGATGGGAAATCGCCGCGGCTTCCTGGAATTGCCAGCCGGACTGCACGAAGCTGTACAAAGCGATGCGCTCGGGTTCAAGCACCACCAGCCGCGGCATCCCGTCCGGCGCAGCCGGAGGCTGGACAAAATCCAGCATCGGTCCTGATTGTTGCCACACGAGTTGTTTCTGCAGCGTCAGGGCTGGCGCCGGGTTGGGCTGGGCACCTTGCCTCGCTCGCGGCACTGTGATCATGGCGGTCTGTTGCGCATCTCCGTGATGAATCTCGGCGACCCACAAATAGTCCAGCAGGTTTTCGGACAGCGTGACGCGGACATCAGCGTCGGCCGGCAGCGCCGCAGCGAGTCGCGCCCCCCGGTTGCGCAATTCCCCTTCGAGTGAACGGCGCACGCCGCCAACTTCCGCCGCGCTCAGGGTGGACAGATTCCGCACTTCGAGCACGACCGAAGCGTGATCGCCCGCAGCAGCGCAGATCTTCTCTGCGATGTATTTCACAGCTCGATCAACTTTATCCGAGTCCTGGTTCTGAGCCGAACAGACGTTGGAGCGAATCAAAATAAGCAGAAAAAAGAGGCAGGCAAGGAAATATCGATCAATTCGCCGGGAAACCCCCATTTGTTTATTCACGCAGTCCCTGGCTCGCGATAATAGCACAAGCCCCGTCCCTCAGCCGGGAACCCGGAATTAGTGCCGGGATGAATCAGAGTGCGCGGAAAACAGGACTTGCAGCTCGCTCCTGTTCCGTTTCGAACTTCGGCGCACTCTCTTGCGTATCATTGTCGTGCCATCTTCGCTGCTCACTATTTCCCCGCGCTGGCGTCTGATCTGTAAGCAACGGGTGCAGTGTGTCCCGCCGCCGATGGAAATGTCGAGGTTGACTCGATGGCGGCGAGTGGTAGGATTCCAAGGCATTATTCAAAACTAAGCAATTCCATCCGCGATCAAGGCATCAGCCTGCGACCGCGAGTCAGGGGAGCATGATGAAGACAAAGAAGATTTTCCTTTCGCTGTTCATCTGTCTGTTGGGATCCGTATTGGGATTTTCTCTCGTCGCCTCCGCCGCGCCTCCCGAAACTCAGCTCACGCATCTGATGCGCCAGCCGGACATCTCGAAAGACAATGTCGTCTTCTCCTATGCCGGAGATCTCTGGATCGTCGCGCGTTCGGGCGGCCAGGCGCGCCAACTGACCTCGCATCCCGGCGACGAGCTGTTTCCCAAGTTCTCCCCTGACGGCAAATCCATCGCCTTCACCGGCGATTATGACGGGAATCCCGACGTCTACGTGATTCCCTCGCAAGGCGGCGAACCGAAGCGCCTGACGTATCACCCTGCAAACGACATCGTTCTCGGCTGGACGCCTGACGGTAAGAAAATCCTCTTCCGCTCCAATCAAGCCGGCGCTCCCCCGGCTACCACCAGGCTTTTCCTAGTTTCGCCCGAGGGCGGCATGTCGGACATGCTCCCGGTGCCCCGCGCCGACTTGACCAGCTTTTCTCCCGACGGCCATAAAATCGCCTACATACCCACCTCGCAGGAATTTCGCACCTGGAAGCGGTATCGCGGTGGTTGGAACCTGCCGATCGCAATCTACGATCTCGAGAAAAACACCTATGAAGAGCTTCCGAAATCGAGCGGCATGGATATGTTCCCCATGTGGCATGGGAACACCATCTACTTCATCTCCGATCGCGACGGCGTTATGAACCTTTACCAGTACGATCTCGGCAACAAACAGACGAAAAAGCTGACCAACTACAAGGAATACGACGTCAAATGGCCCAGCCTGGGTCCGGACGCGATTGTCTACGAAAATGGCGGTCTGCTCTACTCCTTCGATCTCGCGAGCGGCAAAGCCACCAATATCCCCGTCACGGTCTCGAGCGATGAAATCGTCGCCCGCGCCGAACTCAAGCCGGTCGGCGATACCATTCGCTCGTTCGGACTGTCGCCCAGCGGCGCCCGCGCGGTTCTCGAGGCCCGCGGCGATATTTTCACTTTGCCGGTGAAGAACGGCAGCGTGCGTAATCTCACTCAAACACCCGGTATCCACGAACAGAATCCCGTCTGGTCTCCCGACGGAAAATGGGTGGCTTATCTTTCCGATCGGTCCGGCGAGTGGGAAATCTATCTGCGCCCGCAGATGGGCGGCGATGAAGTCCGCGTCACCATGGATGGCAATTGCTACCGCTACGGCCCCATCTGGTCCCCCGATAGCAAAAAACTTCTCTACTGGGACAAGAAACTCCAGCTCTGGTACATGGACACTGACGAGAAGAAGCCGGTGCTGATCGACACGGAAGATTACCAACAGTTCAACGGCGGCGATTGGTCGCCCGACAGCCGCTGGGTGGTCTACGCGAAGACGGGTGCAAATCTTGCGCATTCCCTCCGCCTCTATTCGCTGGACCAGAAAGAATCCACGCAAATCACCACCGGCTTTTACGAGGACAATAGTCCTGTCTTCGATCCGGAAGGCAAATACCTCTATTTCATCTCGCAGCGATTTTTCTATCCGACCTCCGGCGCCCTCGAACAGCGCTTCAATTACTACAGCACACTTGGCCTGTTCGCCATCACTCTGAAGGCCGACGAGCCCTCGCCCTTCGCCCCCCAAAGCGACGAAGAAAAAGCTGCGGAAGAAAAGAAGGACGAGAAGAAGGACGAGAAGAAGGACGAGAAGAAGGACGACAATAAGGACGACAAGAAAGCCGCCGACAAACCCGCTGCCGGCGATCAATCGAAGAAAGACGCTACCGAAGAAAAGGAAAAGACCGACAAGGACAAAAAGGCCGGCGAGAAGGAAGTCAAGAAAACTCAGATTGATCTCGATGGAATCGGCCAGCGCATCGCGCCGGTGCCCGTCCCCGCGGGAATCTACACCGGACTGCTGGCTCGCAAGGGCAAGCTCTTCTACATGTCCACGCCCATCGAAGCCACTCAAGCCGCTCTTCCGGGACCGCCGCACCCCACCAATTCCGTGCACATGTATGACGTGAAGGCCCGCGAAGACAAAGTCGTCGTCGATGGCGTTGACAACTACGACCTCGACAAGGAAGGCGACAAGCTCATCTACGCCGCCCGGGAAACCTACGGCGTCATCGATCCCGCTCCCGGCAAGCACGTGGGCGATGGCAAGCTCAATACCGGCGCCATGCAATCCCTGGTCGATCCGCGCGCCGAATGGGCCGAAATTTTCCACGAATCCTGGCGCATCGAGCGCGATTTTTATTGGGATCCCAACATGGGCGGCCTGGATTGGAAAAAGGTGGGCCAGCGGTATGAGGCGCTTCTCCCCTGGGTGGCCCATCGAGCCGATCTGAACTACATCATCGGCGAAATGATTGCTGAACTCAGCACCTCGCACACCTACGTCGGTGGCGGCGACGTGCCCGAGTGGAAACACGTGAATGTCGGGATGCTCGGCGTGGATTATGAAGTGGATCATGACCGTTTTCGCTTCAAGAAGATTTATCCAGGCGAAAATTGGAATGATCAGACGCGCTCGCCGCTCACCGAACCCGGCGTCAAGGTGAAAGAGGGCGATTATCTGATCGCCGTAAATGGCGCCGAAGTGAAAACATCGCAAAGCCCTTACGCCTATTTCCAGAATCTGGCGGGCCAGGTGGTCACGCTCAAGGTGAACGATAAGCCCAGCGCCGAGGGAGCCTGGGATATCACGGTGAAGCCAATCCCCGACGAGAGTGCCCTGCGTTACCACGATTGGGTCGAGAGGTGCCGCAAGCGCGTCGAGGACGCTACTGGCGGCCGCATCGGCTACATGCACGTGCCGAATACCAGCATTGCCGGGATCATCATGTTCGATAAATATCTGGCCGCTCAGGTGGGCAAGGACGGCCTGATCGTCGACGAGCGCTACAATGCCGGCGGGAGCATCCCCGATTTCTATACGGAGAAGCTGAAACGCCAAATGCTCGCATTGGTCGCACCGCGCGAGGGCAAGGACGTGCCCTGGCCGCCCTTCGCGATCTATGGACCGAAGATAATGATTGTTAACGAACTGGCGGGTTCAGGCGGTGACGCTTTCCCGTGGTTCTTCAAACGGGAGAAGATCGGCCCAATCGTCGGCACACGGACGTGGGGCGGTTTGGTCGGCATCAGCCGCGGCATTCCCCTGATGGATGGTGGCTTCGTCACCGCGCCAGAGGCGGGCTTTTGGTCGACGGATCATGGTGGCGAATGGATCGTCGAAAATCACGGCGTCGATCCCGACATCACTGTCGAACAGCGTCCCGATCTCGTCGTCAAGGGAGAAGACCCGCAACTCGATAAAGCCATCGAGCTCGCCAAGGAAGGCTTGAAGAATTACACGCCTCCTCCGCCGCGGCCGAAGTACCCGAAGAAAACAATGTAACGATTCGCCGCATCTGCACCGGGCCCGGAGGCGAAAACCTCCGGGCCTCACTGCCGCACGCATCTGAGGACCCTTTCGAATTCTGCGCTACGCAATGGATTGCCAGGCGGGTCGGCCTACTCATAGCGCCCGCGTGATCCGCGATATACTCCACCCGCGAGGAAATCCGTGCTGCCTGCCATTAAATTATTCCTGCACCGGTCGTTTCAGGTCGGCATCTCCATCAAGGGATTTGACGGCTTGCTGGAAGTAATCGGCGGGATTGTGGTTTGGTTTATCACCCCAACGAATGGGACTGTCGCGGCCATCAGCCGGTACGAGCAAGCAGGCCCGCATAATTTCCTGGTGGCGCATTTCTTTCACACCGTTCACATCCTGGCCAACGGCGATAAGTTTTTCGTTTCGTCTTTCCTGCTCTCGCACGGGATCGTCAAAATCGTTCTGGTCGTCGCGCTGTGGTTCAACCGCCTGTGGGCCTATCCCCTGATGATCGCCGTCTTCGGCGGCTTCGCCATCTATCAAGTCTACCGGCTCACCTACTCGCATTCCTCGGTGCTGCTCGCTATCACCATCTTCGATTTCATCGTGGTCTGGTTGACCCTGCGCGAATATCGGGAACAGTTAAGGCTTCGCGCGCATCGCTAGTCCTGAATCACGTCGTATACGATGTCGAACGGGTCCTTGAAATAGAATGATCCGCCCCGGTCATCCACCATCTTGCACCCGTTCTTTTTCAGGTGATTTTTCGCATCCTCCGCGCTCGCCACGCTGAACGACGGAATCGGCGGCTGAACCTTCGCTCCCCGATTGATGTACAAAAGGAAATGCCCCGTGTCGTATTCCAGTTGATCCTTCGATTTCCTCAGCAGCTTAAAACCCATCACGCTGCTGTAAAATTTCTCCGCCTTCTTCAAGTCTCGCAGATGAATTGCCACGCAATTGTTGGATCGAAATTTCATCTCGTCCTGTCCAGTCCTTTTCCGTTTCATGCTCTTTCAGATCACCGGGCACACAATTTCCCCTCCGGGAAGGCCAAGGGTGCGTGGATGTATTTATGCCTGAAAGAACATTTTGGCAAGCAAAGGAGAGTTGTCCAGGGAGGATAAATCGCACTACGCAGGGTCCCGGAATCAGCTTCTTGATGTCATCCCGACCGTAGGGAGGGATCACGAACAAACTGACCCTCAAACACAAAGCAAAATTCGAAGCATCCCGATCACGCCACTCGCCGCCTCACTTCACGCGATTCGATTTCGCCCCGATGTACGTCACTTTTCCCTGGCTGTCCACGATTTCCACGCGAGTGCTCATTTGATCGGCGCTGTTGTGCAAAAGGAAAACCCGCTTCACCGGCGATTGGGTGTTGGCGTTGATAAAAATGCTTTCGGTGGGAGTGTAGCTCTCGAGCTTCAGCGTGATGGGCGCGGCGCCCTCCCAACCATCGAGCTCGGGTGCGAAATTCCGCACGCGTTCTTCGATTCCATCGGCCGTTTCTCGGAGCGTGGCCAGTTCGATCGAGGGCGGCTTCACGTTTACCTCGTGAAACATGCACAAGATCAGCCCATTCGACGGCGCCGAACAAACTTGCTCGGTAGGATTTGAGCCCGCCAAGCCAGTCCAGCGGCCTGTCACCCACCCGAAATCAGCTATCGTCGGCTTTGCTTCTGTCGCGGGAGTTTGTGCCTGAGCTCGACCGGCGGCCTGCGCGTGAATTGCTTTGTATCCGATCAGAGCCGAGGCCAAAACCATTGCAAATAGGCAAACTGCGATGCGAGTGCGTTTCATCTTTGGCCTCCTGGCCGATTTTTTGTTGTGAACTGAATTCCGAAAACACCATCGTTCCCATCGCGCGGGCTGCAAAGCTCCGGCGCACAAAATTCAGAATGGATTCACAAGCGCTATCGTTTCCAACCACCGAGCAGCGCGCCCATGATCAACATCCCGGCAAACGGATAACCGGTGTTGATCAGGAAACTTTGAATCGAACGCGCCTCGAACACGTACTCGGTGGCAAATGTGGAAGCCACGACGCAGAGCCACAGCAGCGCTGCGATCATCAGCCCGCGCGCGACGGTTTGCGCGCCGGTGGCCAGAATCAGCCATCCGATCAGGTAGGCTAGTGCGAAATTCGCGATCAGCGTTACCACGTGCGGCAGCCACGGCGGAATTCCCGACGCCATCAGTTGTTCAGACGTCTTGCCGATCCCTTCCAGCCACGGCTTCTTCAAAAGAGTGAACCACGCTGCCCCCAGAAACCAATGCAGCAGCGCCGCCACGATCACCGCCACCAATTTCGGACTCGACGTTTCCATGTTTCCCTGCCTCCGTTGGAGTTTTAAAATTTACAATCCGCGTTGCGCCGCGCCTTCCGCCAGCAGCCGCTGGAAATAATCACGCAACTGTTCCACGGCCTGGTCGAACGGCTCCACGCTCCGGTAGGAGCGCGATTGCATCACGCCGCCTTCCATCACCGTCAGCACGAAGCGCGAGAGCCTCACCAGGTCGATCTCCTTCGGCAGCCGCTCGCGCGCCGCCTCCAGGCACTCGCGCACCGCGGTTGACCACCCCTCGAAATTTTGCGCGATCAGCGCGTGCGCCTCGTTCCGCTCCGGCGCAATTTCCAGCGCCAACCGTCCGATCGGGCATCCATACGTGCAACCCGTCATCACCACCGCTTCTCGATACCGGGCCAGCAAGCCAAAAATTCTCTCGATCGGGTCGGTGACTTTCTCCCAGATCGGCGCCAGCAGCACGCCATGAAGCATTTCCTTGTATCGCTCCAGCACGGCCAGCAGCAGTTTCTCCTTGCTCTTGAAAAAATAATAAAAACTGCCGCTGTTCACCCCGGCCTTGGCCATCAAGTCCGCCAAATTCGTTTGCGCGTAGCCTCGTTCCCAGAACAGGAGGATAGCGGTTTGGAGGATGCGCTCTTTGGTGTCAGTTTTCTCTTTCATTAGTTGAATGCTCAACTACAATAAGTGGCCCACTCTTTCTTGTCAAGGCATTTCCTTTTTTTCACGCCGAGTTGCGTGCGGCGATCTCAGGCGGGACGTGTGGTCCAATGGCTATTCGTGCAGGGCCACATTCAGGAGCGATCCGTGGATTTCGATTCCACCGTTGTATTTGATGAAGCCCAATTTCTTGAATTGCCTCATCAGCAGATTGAGCCGTGCGGGAGTGGCGCCGATCATCTCCGCCAGCGAATCCTGCGGAATTTTCGGTATCACCCACGGCGCCGAGCCTTCCATCCCATAGCGCGCGAGCAGTAGCAGAGCACGGGCCAGACGCTTCTCCGTTGGGCTGAAAAGCTGGCCGATCAGCTCTTGTTCCACGCGAATATTTCGCATCATCATGTGCGCGAAAAAATGATCGGAGAATCCGTGCTTCGAGCGGAGCAGCCGGATCATGTCAGCCTTTTCGATAATAATCACGGTGCTGGGAGTGATCGCGGAAGCGCTGGCCATGCGGTGGGTTTGTCCCGAAAGGCAGGCCTCGCCAAAGAAATCGCCGGCTCCGAGAATGGCAACCACAAGTTCTTTGCCCGTTTTGCTGCCTACGGAGATCTTCACGTGGCCATCTTGCAAATACATCACGCTGTCCGAAACTTCGCCACGATCGAATACCGTCTGCTTACGCCCAATTTTAGCAACCTTGGCAACGACTCCTGTGGATTGGAGTAGAGCCTGGGCATCGAATTCAAATTTCGACTTCGAAGATTTTATAGCGAAAGCACTCGCAAGATTCTTCGCCGAAGGCTCCGCGCGATTAACCCAGGCCAAGTGTTCCATAACGGGACTCTTCGACGGAGAAGACATTCTTATTCACCCCCAAGCCCTGGCTATGGCATTTGTTTACACTGAATTGGAACCGGCACGCGGCGAATCTTGCCAGTGCTCGGGATGCCGAGCAGAGCGAATACCAGCGCGCTCGAATCAGGTGGATGCTGCAGGCTCACGTCGTCCTTCCGCTGGCGGAGTGGCTTCGCTGCGGCGGTAGCGAAGCCACCCGCAAGGGGGATTGCCAGCGGATAGTTCCCTGCCGCGCCTCCCGGAGCGCCGTGAAGTGCGGCAGAGAAATCTTTATGGACGGCCCCCGGCAGCTCTGGCCGGTGGGTCAAGGGGATCTTTGCCTCTTGGCGCCGCGCCGTCAGCCAGGGGGATCGAGCGCAGCACATCGTTCGCGAAAAAGAATTTTCCATCGGCCGGGACCATCATGATTTGCACCCTGTCGGAAAGCCGCTCCGCGATAATCTTTTGAATCAGCAGCGGATTGGCCTTCAGCGCGATGCCCTCCAGGCGCATTTTTTCGGCCTCGGCAGACGAAGTGACGCGGATGCGGTTCGCTTCGGCGTCGGCGAAGAGATTGCGGCGCTCGAGTTCGGCTTTGCTGTCGATCACTTTCGCGCGCGCATCGGCCTCGGCGTTTTCCACTGTCGCTTCCTTGCGCGCTTGCGCTTCCAGTCTCGACTGCTCGATCTGCTTTTGCTTCAGCGGCAGCGTGTACTGCATCGCGTCCGATTCGGCCTTGGCTTGGATCACGCGCGATTGCGCGTCGCCTTCGGCGCGCTTCACCTGTCGGACCTTCAGCGCATCGGCCTGGAATTCGGCGACCTTTACGCGTTTCTGCTCGATGTTGGCTTCGACGCTGGTGCGGTCATCCTCTTGCTCCTTCAGCAACAAATCCTGCAAACCCTGCGCGTATTCCCCCGGAAGTTGAACTTGGCCGAGCAGAACTTCCTTGACGATGATTCCGTCCGCGGCCAGGCGCTTGGTGATGATGTCCGCCGCATGCGCGCGGAATTCTTCGCGCTTCGTCGAGAACACTTCGCGCACCACGTAATTGGGCGCGAGTTCACGAAACGCGCTGTTAACAACCGGCGCGATGATTTCGTCTTCCATCGGTTGCGGCAGATTCGATTGCACGTACTCCAGGCGCTTCGGATCGATGCGGTAACGCACGCTGACGGCGAGGCCGAGCGAAAGGCCTTCGCGAGCTTCGATTTCAAGCGGTTCGCCCTTTTGTTTCAGGCCGCCGCCGGACGGTGTGGAAAACACGTGGTCGCGCACATCGTACAGGGCGATGCGCTCCACCAAGGGCGTAACGAAATGAACGCCGGAATACAGCGTGCCGGGGCGCACGCCCGAAATTTGGCTGATGCGTACGCCCGCTGCCCCATCAGGCACGACGACGATGCTGAGGCTGAGAAGCAATGGCAGCACCGCCGTCGCCGATAATTTTCCCGCTTGGCTCCAGCGGATCACGCGGCGGGGGCGCGGAAGAGCGGGTTGGCTTGCCTCACCGGATTCTTCGGCGCCACTCTTCAACAGGCGATCAAGCTCGAATGCCAGATAGATGTCATGCAGCACAACGAACGCCGCGGTAATCCACAATGCGATGCCCGCCGCAAACAATAGATACTTCAAAAACAACATGGCCGTTCTCCTTCCGGTTCGCGCTTGTAGTTCCTCGCGCGTCCTTCAAAATTCCTTGGCCAATCCAATTGCGGGCAACGCCCCGGCGTGTGATCGCTCCTACGCAGCGCGCTGTCGATCCATCCCGGGGCGAACGGCTGGAACCCATCCCGCACGCACGCGATCCGTTCCCGCCGCCTGCGCCTTGCTCGCAGTCCTCACCGGCATCAGGAGCAGGATTCCGCGCAGACTCAGCCATCCGAGTAGCAGTGAGACTGCGAACGATCCCGCCACTGCGCTTGCCATTCCCGCCAGATTCATTAGGTTTTCCATCGCCGCCTCCGCGTTTCCGCCAGACATGGAAACGAAGTGGCACGCCGCAGGCCATCAGACTGGCATTGCTAATAAAAGAGATATACGACCCGCGAGAGCACTCCAGCGTAGCGCCCGGGACACATCGTGGAAGTTAAGACTCACACAGGCAGGGTTCGCTATAATGAAGAACTGGGGAGAGAATCATGGAACCTGGAGCCGGCACCCGGATCGTTCGCATCTTTGGGATCCCGATCTACATTCATTCCAGTTGGTTCATCATTTTCGCGTTGATTACGCTTTCGCTCGGCACGCAATTTACCGCGCAGCATCCCACTTGGTCGCCCTCGCAACATTGGGCTTTAGGAATCATCACCAGCGTGCTGTTTTTCTCCTCGGTCCTGATCCATGAGCTAGGGCACAGCCTCATCGCTAAACACTACAAGATCCCCGTCGTTTCCATCACGTTGTTTGTGTTCGGCGGGCTGGCCAAGATCTCGCGCGATCCGGAACGCCCCGGCCAGGAATTCAATATCGCCATCGCCGGACCCATCACCAGCTTTCTCCTCGCGGGCGGATTTGCTCTCGTTTATCTCGCCACGCCGGCGGGCGGAATGCCATCGGCGGCATCGAAGTTGCTCGCGGAGATCAATCTCACCCTGGGTATATTTAATCTGGTGCCCGGCTTTCCGCTGGACGGCGGCCGGCTCCTGCGCTCCATCGCCTGGAGCATCACGCATGATTTTACCAAGGCCACACGGATCGCTTCGCTCAGCGGGCAGACGTTTGCCTACCTGCTGATGATCATCGGCATCTGGGAAGGAATGAGCGCGAAGAACTGGGTAGGCGGCCTGTGGCTCGTTTTCATCGGCTGGTTTTTGAAGAGTGCGGCCCAGGAAAGTTACGCGCAAGTGGCGATTCGCGATACGCTGCGCGGCGTGCGCGCCCTAGACATCATGACGCAGGACGTGCCGTCCGTGGCGCGTGATATCTCGCTCGAGGAATACGTCCACGAGGTATTGCGCACGGGACGCCGTTGCCACGTCGTCACCGGAGCCGGCGAACCGGTCGGGCTGATCACTCTGCGCTCGCTCAGCACTTTCCCGCGCGATGAATGGAACAACACTTCCGTGCAAGCAGCCATGCTGCCGCGCGATCGCATTCATTGGGCGGCACCGGACGAGCCGGTGCTCGGCATCCTGGAACGAATGCAGAACGAGGACATCAATCAGATGCCGGTGGTCTCCGATGGCCACATCGTTGGATTGATCGGCCGCGACGCCATCCTGCGCGCGATCCAAACGCGTCTGCAAATGCATCATCTCGCCGAGCAATAAAACAGTCGAATGGACATTCGCAGCGTCATATCGGTGTCCTGGCGCGCGCTGGCGCGGAACAAATTGCGCTCCTCGCTCTCGATGCTCGGCATCACCATCGGAATTTGCGCGGTCATTTGCACCATCGCCATCGGCCAGGGTGGCTCCCAGCAGATTCAGGAGCAATTGCTGAGTCTGGGCGACAATCTGGTGTGGATTGAAGCCGGCGGCCGTAATGTGAATGGTGTGCGCACTGGCAATAGCGCCACCAAATCTCTGACACTGGAAGATGCCGCTGCGATCCAGGGCTCCATTCCGCTCCTCAAGCTGGTTTCACCGAATGTGGATTCCCGTGTTCAGGTGATCTACGGAAATCACAATTGGAACACCTCCTATCGCGGAGTCTCGCCCGAATACATGTCCATCCGCCGTTGGACGATTTCTTCGGGGGTGCCCTTCACCACGCAGGACGTCCAAACCCTCGCCAATGTCTGTCTGCTCGGGCAAACCATCGTTGATCAACTCTTCGGCGAGGAAAATCCTCTGGGCAAAACGATCCGCATCAGTAGCCTTCCGATGCGAGTGATCGGCGTGCTCGAGGCAAAAGGACTTTCCGCCTCAGGCAACGATCAGGACGACACCATTTTCATGCCCTACACCACCGCGCAGCACAAGATAAAAGGAATCGACTGGCTGGATGATATTTGGTGCTCCGCCATCTCCCCGGACGCGGTTATTCCCGCGCAGGACCGGATCGCGCTACTCCTTCGACAGCGGCATCACCTGCGGACGGGCGAGCCGGATGATTTCAACATCCGCCACCCGGCGGACATCTTGCAGGCTCAGCAGCAAGCCAGCGAGACCTTTTCGTTGATGCTTGCCGGCATTGCTTCCGTTTCACTGCTGGTCGGCGGAATCGGAATTATGAACATCATGCTTGTTTCGATCACGGAACGGACGCGCGAGATCGGAGTCCGCATGGCGGTGGGTGCAACCGAACGGGATGTCCGCCTGCAATTCCTCAGCGAAGCCCTCGCGCTTAGCCTGCTGGGTGGCGCGTTTGGGGTGCTCGCGGGGGTCCTGGCTTCCTTCGGCTTCTCGATGATTCTCGAATGGCCTATGACAATTTCGACGACGGCGCTTGTGGCTGCGGTTCTTTTCTCGATTGCGATTGGCGTCTTCTTCGGATTTTATCCCGCTTATAAGGCTTCCCGTCTCGATCCCATCGATGCCCTGCGCTACGAATGAAATTTAATTTCCTCCCCCTTACTTCGAATTACGGAGAGAAGGAAAACGGTAGGACGTGATTCCCTTGGCTTCTTCAACCGTGATGATTTGATCGGTCGCGATATCGCGGAGGAAATCATTCGTGCCGTTCGGCCAGAGGATTTCGAGCGAATCGATTTTCGCGTGGCTGCCGAGCCCGAAGTAAATTCGTGGATCCTGCGCCGAGCAATAGCTCATGCTTCCCTTCGCCTGGTCATAGCTGGTGAAATCGCCGGCAACCAGCTTGAGCCGCGCTCCTATACCGTCGCGATTGCTTTTGGTGCCGATCAGGCGGATGCCGAGCCAATGGTTGCGGCTGCCATCAGCGCTTTTCCCACTCGCGCGGCCGTGGCCGCCATCGTTGCGAAAAAGCTGCGCATCTTCGCCGTTGTTGTTCACCAGAAAATCGAGCGTGCCGTTGTTGTCATAATCGCCTACCGCCAGACCTCGCCCAACTTTCGGCGCCAGAAACGCGGCGGGCTGTGTTGCCGTGGCATCCACAAAATGGCCCCCGCCGGTGTTGCGATACAGTTTTTTCACTTCCGCGTGGGTCACGTCCGGATGATAGATCGGAATATTGTCGAGAATGTGGCCGTTGATCACCAGCAAATCGCGCCAGCCGTCGTTGTCCCAATCGAAGAAACGCGCGCCAAAGCTGCTGTTCAACCGGTTCGTTTGTCCCAGGCCGGAAGAGATTGTCGCGTCGGCGAACGTGCCGTCGCCATTGTTTTTGTAAAGACGATTGAGTTCGTAATCGAGGTGGCTCACATACAGATCCATCCGGCCGTTGCCGGTCAGATCGGCCGCATCCGCGCTCATCCCCGCTTCGGGCTTGCCCGTCTCGCTGAATCCGGCACCGCTGCTGTAGGTCACGTCCTGAAACGTGCCATCTCCCTGGTTGATGTAGAGAAAATTCCGCTGCGTGTCATTGGCGATGAAAATGTCCGTCCATCCGTCGTTATTCAAATCGGCCAGGACCAGCCCGAGGCTTTTACCGTCCGGATTCACCAGCCCCGCTTTTTCCGTGACGTCGCTGAATGTGCCGTCGCCATTGTTGTGATAGAGCTTCATCGATGAGCCGGGAAAACTATCGGGATGGCAATAGGCTCTGTATTGCGGCCGGCGGTCGCCGCACACCACGTTGTGGTCGATGTCGTAGCCGACGTAATTCGTGACCAGTAAATCCAGCCGCCCGTCGTGATCGTAATCGAACCAGCCGGCGGCCGTGGCCCATTTTCCCTCGTCGCTCACTCCGGCGCGCGCGGTGACGCCGGTAAACGTGCCGTCTCCATTGTTGTGGTACAGCACCGATTGCCGGTAGCCGGTCAGATAAATGTCCGGAAAGCCGTCGTTGTCATAGTCGCCCACCGCCACGCCCATGAAAAAAGTTCCGCCGCTATGGATACCGCTCTTCGCGGTAACGTCGGTGAAAGTTCCGTCTCCATTGTTTCGATACAAAGCGGGCTGCGGCGGCTGGGGCGGATGGAACAATGGCGTATAGCCGCTGTTCACGAGAAATGCGTCGAGGTATCCATCCTGGTTGTAGTCCAGCCAGGCTGCGCCGGCGCCGAGCGTCTCCGGGTAGAGTTTCTCTTTCGATGCGGCGCGCTCGTGATGAAAGTGGATTCCGGCTTCGCGCGTCACGTCCGGAAATTGCACGTGATAGGGATTCGTTTCGCTCGCTGCGTTCACAGCGTGCACCGGATCCATTCTGAAAAGGGAGGGCAGGGCAAGGGGAGTTACCGCCGTGCTCACGCAAATGACGCCGGCAATCAACCGAATTCTGTGCGCGGAGAAAAAGTGCATTCCGGGAGTCCCAGGGGATAAATACTAACACCAGTTTCAATTTGAACCGGGGCGCCGTGCCCCGTGTACCGGGGGCCGCTGTATCTTTTCCGATTAGTCTTGACACTTGAAAACGTGCGGGGCTACGCTACCATCAGCCTGTGGAGTGTGGGAAAGTTTTCTAAACTAGTAAGCGAAATTTGTTTGCTGATGGCCGTTGCTTTCTACTGTCTTACCTACCCTACCCTTTGGACACAATGATGAAAAGCCATCTCCTGCTCCGTTGTCTGCTGCCAGTCGCTCTGGTTGTTTTGCTGTCCGTTTCCGCCAATGCCGCGGCAAGCAAGGTCATCATCGACACCGATCCCGGCACCGACGACGCGATGGCCATCATGCTGGCTCTGAATTCGCCGGAACTGGACGTGAAGGCGCTAACCGTCGTGCCCGGAAATGTGACGGCCCAGCAAGGTCTCGAGAACGCCCTCAAACTGGTTTCGCTCGCCGGCCGCTGCGACATCCCGGTCGCCGCTGGCGCGCAACATCCCATTTTTCAGAAATTGATCACCGCCGAGCTGTGGCATGGCAAAAACGGCTTCGGAAATGTCGAACTGCCGCCCAGCAAGTGCAAAGTGGACCCGCGCTTCGGTCCCGATCTGATCATCGAGTTGGTTCATCAATACCCGCATGAAATTACGCTGCTGCCCGTCGGGCCGGAGACGAATATCGCGCTGGCGATCTTGAAAGATCCTTCAATCATCCCGCTGGTGAAGGAAGTGATCGTCATGGGCGGCTCGATCAGCGGCGGCAACGTGAACGCCTCCGCCGAAGCCAATATTTACGGCGATCCGGAAGCGGCGCAAATCGTCTTCCAGGCAGGCTGGCCGCTGACCATGGTGGGGCTCGATGTGGGAAATAAAACATTGTTCGCACCCAAGGAACTGCAGCAACTCGAGCGCACCCATGGACCTCTCAACGACTTTGCCGCCGGAATCATGAAGTATCTGATCGAAACATCGCAAAAGTATGGTTTTTCGGGCGCCGCGATGTATGACCCGCTCGCGATCGGCGTCGCCATTGATCGCTCGATTGTCCAGACCCAGTCGCTGCATGTGGATGTGGAAACGCGCGGGGATTACACGCGCGGCGAAACCGTGGCCAATCGCGGTGGGGTCGTCGAACGAAACGTGCTTCACGGCGATCATTACATGATCGAGGCCGTGGACAAGGTCGTGCCCAACGTGCAGGTCTGCGTGGAGGTGGACGCCGGCCGTTTCCTGCAACTTATTGTTTCCAGACTAGGGGGCAGATAGGGTAGGATTCTGAAATCTTCAGGGGCTGGTAACCGTGGGGGTCGCCAGTCACTACAAGTGGGGGAGTGAAATGAAGAAGAGCCATCTCTTTGTTCTTTGTGTATTTCTCTGTGCATGCATGTGCTCCGCGCTCTCTGTTTCAGGTCAGACTCTCCAGCAAGGTGAAATCACCGGCACGGTATACGACACTTCTCACAGCGTGGTGCCCAAAGCCACGGTCACGCTTTCGAATACTTCCACCGGGTTCAAGAGAACGGTGCAGAGCGATGCGGCCGGCCTCTACGTCTTGGCCCAAGTTCCGCCCGGAACCTATACCCTTGTGGCGGAGAGTCCCAACTTCGCCGCCATCACCATCAAGGACATCGAAGTCCATGTGGGCGGCAGCATCAGTCTGGATGTGACCCTGCCGGTGAAAGGCCAGGCGCAGACCATCGAGGTGACGGCCAGTAGCGCCGTGGAAACGCCCACGGCAGGCATCAGCCAATTGCTCAACGCCCAGAACGTGGCCAACCTGCCCTTGAATGGCTCCGACTACCGCGACCTCGCGCAACTGACGCCCTCGGCGCAGGTGGTTCCTGGTTTGCGCGGCGGGATCCGGCTCGGCGGCCAGCAGAGCGATTACAGCGGCCTAACGATTGACGGCCAGGACTCGACCAACAATTTCTTCGGCGAGTTTTTCGGGTCGCTCGAAACCAAGAATTTCACCATCCCCCTGGACTCGGTACAGGAATTCCAGGTGGTCACCAACGGTTTCGCCCCGGAGTTCGGACGCTCGACCGGCGGGTTGATCAATGTGGTGACGAAATCCGGAACCAACAACGTTCACGGCAGCGCCCACTATTTGTACCGCGGCGGAGGGCTCACGGCTGAAGACGCTCTGCACAATCCTTCCAACATCGACCGCCGGAATGAGTTTGGAGGCTCGATCGGCTTCCCGATCCGCAAGGACAGCCAATTCCTGTTCCTTTCCACCAACATCCAGCGCCAGCATGGTCCGCTGGTTTCGAGCTATTGCACCGATCCCGCGACTGCCACGGCCTGCGAGGCCGCGCTGGCTGCCGCTCCCGTTCCCACCAGCATCTATGGCGTATCCAACATCAAGGCATTCGAGGGGACCAATAACCAATTCCAGAACCTGGCCACGCTTCTCGGCCACTACGACTGGCAAATCACTCCCGCGAACCATTTCAGCGTCCGCGGATTTTACACCCGGAACCACTCCAGCGGCTTCACCGGCGGCCGCGGCCAAAACGAAGTTCAGACGTCGTTCGGCAATACCGAAAACTTCCGCAACCAGGGCGTCAGCGGAGTGTTCGCTCTCAATAGCGTCTTCGGCCGGAAGGTGAACGAAATCCGCGTCGGCATCTCGGGCGAAACGCGCCCGCGGCATCCCAACGGCGGCGGCCCCGAAGTGCTCATTTTGGGAAGCGGGATTGACTTTGGCCAGCGGTTCTTCCTGCCCATCAACGGCGACGGCGGAAAGCTCGAAGCTCAGGATAACTTCGGATATTCATTCGGCAAGCACGATATGAAGTGGGGCGGCGGCGTAACGACGTTTACGAACCGCAAGGACGCCTTCGTCGGATGGAGCGCTGGTGAGTACGAGTTCCTGACTCTGGCGGACTTCCAGGCCAATAAACCCTTCGGATACATCCAGGGCTTCGGCCTTCATGGCAAGAATGTTTTCGATGCCGATACGGTCTTCCCGAATTACCAGACGGGCCTGGGCCTGTACTGGCAGGATAAGTGGCAGCTCTCCAGCCGGCTGACGATCACTTACGGGCTCCGCTACGACAGCACTTGGAATCCCCAACCGCAATCCAGGACGCCCGGTGCGCAAGTGTATGTGGGACAGGGGAGCAGCAGCCATCTGGCGGCCCCGCCGCAGCGTATTCCCAACGACCCTGGGCAGTTCGGTCCTCGCATCGGGATGGCCTACAGCCTGGGCGGCTCCGCGCATCCCACCATCCTTCGCGCTGCCTGGGGACTCTACTACGCTCAGACGCCGGGAATCTTTCTCCCCTTGCTGGGTAACGACCGCGGCGCGACTCTGTTCTGCTTCGGCGCCCCCGGAGGCATCGCCTTCAATCCAGTTACGGGGACAGGCTGCGCTCCCCAGGCAGGCTTCCCCAACTTGTTCAACTCGTCTTTGACTGCCAATGCGCCCGCCATTCAGGCTGCCATTGGCAATCCGGGAATCAACTACGTGGATCCAAGCTTCCGCAATCCCCGAGTTTCAAACCTTACGGTAGGTGTCGAGCGCCAGGTCTCGAGCAACTGGATTCTCTCGGCACAGTATGCGTATGTGCATTCCGCGCGGCTGCGCGTCGGAGGATTCAGCACCACGCAGTGGAATCGCAACCAGGTCGTGAACCACGTCGATCAGTTCGGCCGTTCGATCATCAGCACCGCGGGTGGTTTTCCGGTGTCAAAAGATCCCTCGATCGGCAGTGCCAACGAGCTGGCTAGTTTCGGCCATGGCAACTACCATGAATTCGTAGCCACGGTGAACCGGCGATTTTCGAATCGCTTCCAACTCTTCGCCAATTACACTTGGTCGCGGAACTACGACAATTCTGCCAGCGAGCGTGATACCGATACCTTCTTCGGTCCGCAGGATCTGTTCAACCTCGATCTGGACTACGGCCGCAACGGTCTGGACATTACCCAACAGTTCAAGGCCGGCTACATGATTGATTTGCCCTGGGCATTCACTCTCAGCGGCACGATGATCGCCCATAGCGGGCTGGCCTATCCCGCTTACGACATCGTCGATGCCAATAACGACGGCGTGGTCAACCAGCTTGCGAACAACGACCGGCCGACCATCACCAGCGGGACACCCCACCTTCTGGGGCGCTATCCCGGGCGCCAGCCCGGCTTCTTCCAGTGGGATTGGCGGCTGAATAAGGACATCCCGATCGGGGAGAGGTATCACATCCAATTGCTGGCGGACATCTTCAATTTGACCAACCACGGCAATTTGTACTCCAACCCTGATAACAGCGCTTTCGTGAATGACCAGTTGACGGCGATTCCGAAGCCCGGCACTGTGAATTTGAACGGCGGGAAGTACCGTGTACTCGATCAGATTGCTCCCGGCAGCACGCAATTCGCGGCTCAATTCGGCTTCAAGTTCATCTTTTAGATGGGGCCCCGCGACGCAAGGCGGCTTTTTCTAAAAGGGCTGGGAAGTTTGGCGATGGTTTCTTCGGCCGCCGGGAGCACCGAGCTCCTGGCAGCCGCTTTTTCTGGAACCGGTTCCTCCAAAAAGAGTACGCCTTTGCGCTGGCCCAAACCCATCGGCAGTCCTGTTCTTGAAAGCCTTCGTCCCGTCATCGAAAACTCTCGCGACGTTCACACCCACGCCGGCAAAATCGTGGAAGTGGCTGGATGGATGGCTTATGAGGAGTTGCCGCTCCCGGAATTTGCCCTGCCCTTCGGGATCGGAAAGGATCCGGCACAGGCCGTCGATTTCATTCTGGTGGCCGATGCGATCGATACGGCATTCACCGATTTTTCGAATCATGTCAAATTCCAGGTGGATTATGCGGGCGAACATTGGTCGGATTCCGATGCCATGTTTGCGTGCATGAAGCGGGCTCTCGACGAAGGGGTTCCCTTCCTCGACGGCGGCTATCTCGCCGGAATCACCTGGGCGCAATTGGCTCAAGTGTTTCGCGGCAATATCGAAATGCCGATGCTCGATGAAAAACTCGAAGTGTTGCACCAGGTCGGCAAAGTCTTGCAGTCGAAATATGATGGCCGCTTTCATAATTTCGTTCAGGCCTGCTCGCCGCGCTGCTACGACAATGGCAACGGGCTTGTCGATCGCCTGGTTTCCGAATTTCCGCGTTTCAATGACATCAGCCTGTACGATGGTCATGAAATTAAATTCTATAAACTTCCGCAGCTCGGGGTGTGGATGCTCTACGCCAATCTGCACCGCTCCGGCGGATTCCGCCTGGAAGATCCGGAGAAAATGACGGCCTTTGCCGACTACATTGTTCCGGTGGCGCTCCGGGTGATGGGAATCACCAGCTATTCGCCCGCGCTCGAGAAAACAATCCATGATTATCAGATGATCCCGCGCGACAGCACCCAGGAAATCGAAATTCGCGCGCATTGCATTTACGCCACCGCGCTGCTGCGCGAAGAGGTGAACAGGCTTCGCCCTCCGGATATGCAGGTGATCATTCCGCAGATCGACGCGCGCCTCTGGACTCACTACCACACCACCTTTTATCCGCATCATCTGACGCGCACCATCATGTACTGACTCTCCGCCACGGGGGATCCGGGAATGATCCAAAATTGCCGCTGGTTCTTGCTCCTGCTGGTTTCCTTCGCCCTGGCGGCTCCGGCGCTGGGCCAGTCGAAACGCAAGGTGATCATCGATCAGGATTGCCGCGGCCCGGCTACCACGGACCTTCAGGCCGCTCTTGTGCTGATTCAGTCGCCGGATACCGACGTGCTCGGAATCACCGTCGTGAGCGGCGATCAGTGGCGCGACGAGGAAGTGGCCCATACCCTGCGATTGCTCGAGATCATCGGCCGGACGGACATCCCAGTAGTGCCCGGCGCGGTTTTCCCCCTGGTCAGCAGCAAGGCGGAAATGCAGCGCTGGGAAAAACTCTACGGCAATGTAATTTATCAGGGCGCTTGGAATTGGGGGAACGTCCACGAGCCGTTCGTCGTTCCCCCCTTGCCGGAAGGAAATCCAACGACCAAGGCGGCGACTGAGGATGCGGCCCATTTCTTAATCCGCATGGTGCACCGGTATCCGCATGAGGTGACCATCTATGCCGGAGGTCCGCTTACCAATCTCGCCCTGGCCATCGCCATTGATCCGGAATTTCCGAAGCTCGCCAAAGAACTCGTGATGATGGGCGGCGGGATTAATCCAGGACCGCTGGATCCGGAGTTTTATTCTGCGCCGCGCAGGGAATTCAACCTCTGGTGGGACCCGGAAGCGACGCGGATGGTTTTGCGCGCGCCCTGGCCGCGCATCGTTTGCACCACGGTGGACATCTCCATCAAGACGCGGCTCACCAAAAGTATGATCCAGCAGATTGCCCGGTCCAATACACCCGTGGCGCAATATCTGGCGAAATATGCGGACGAGGAATATATGTGGGATGAGTTGGCGGCGGAAGCCTGGCTCGATCCCAGCATCATCACAAAACAAGAAACACTCTACCTGGACGTTGTCATCGATCACGGCGCGAGCTATGGCGATTTTCTGGTGTGGGTCCCGGGAAACCAGCCGGGACTAGGCGAGCAACCTGCGATTGTTCAGGTCGATCTCGACAATCAGAAACTCAATCGGCTGTTCACTGATCTGATGACGCGGCCGACGCCGGGACCTCGTCGTCCCGCAGCTTCGAGTCAGCGCGGGCCGGTGCCTGCGGACGCGGCGGCCAGCGCGCGGCGATAGTCGGGATCTTCCGGCGCAAGCTGAACGGCTCTCTTGTAGGCGGCAATGGCGCGCGCCCGGTCCTTTCGCTGCTCGTAGATCAATCCCATTTCAAAATAGGCGTCGGCTTCGTGCGGATTCACGAGCGCGGTTTTCTCGAACGCGGCCAGCGCTTCATCTAGTTTTCCTTCTTTCTCCAGAATCTTCCCGGCCACATAGAGATAATCCGGATGCGCCGGGTTAATCTCCAGCGCTTTGCTCACCGCGTTGTGCGCTTTCTCGATCTCGCCTTCGGAATAGTAAATCTTCGCAAGTTGCGAGTAGGCTCCGCCATTCCGTGGATCTTTTTCCACGGCCTGCTGCAACAATTCAATCGCCCCGGGAAACTGATTGCCGCGCGCCAGTTCTCCCGCTTGATCCACCAAGTGCTCGGATTGAACCTTGCCTTCCTTCGCCGCGTGCTGCTCCTTGGATACGGCTTCGAAATGCTCCATCGTTTTCTGCGCCAGATCAGCCTGCCCCGCGCAACGATAAGCCTGCGAGAGCAAGTAAATCGCTGAAGCTTCCGCGTCCGGCGCCCTTGCCAGCGGCTCGAGCACTCCGACAGCCTCCGAGCATCGCTCGTTGCGCACTTGTAATTGACCAAGGAGCAAGCGTCCGCGCGGATTCCCCGGCTCCAGCGCAAATAGCTTTTGCGCATCTGATAGCGCTTTCTCGTTTTCGTTTCGATCGGCGTAGATCGACGCGCGCAAATAAAGCGTCAGCGGATCATTCCCGTTTTCCGCAATCAAGCGATCGAGCTCTGCCAGCGCCTTCGCCAAGTCCCCTTTCGCCTTGTAAGCCAGCGCCAAATCGTTGCCCGCCGCGCGGTCCTTCGCATTCAGCCGCAGGGCTTGCTTCAGGTGAACAACCGCGTCATCGTATTTCTGCATTTGAATGTCGAGCTCACCGAGTGCCACCAGCGGCGCGGCGCTTGCGGGATGCTCTTTTTGCGCCTGCTCCATCACCCGACGGGCCTGCTCGTAGTTGAACGCTAGCCGGTAGGCGTCCGCCAGACCAAGCTGGGCCGTTTGATTTCTCGGCGAAATTCTCAGGGCATCCTCGAACCCCGCAATCGCTTCGGGATATAGCCCCATTTGCTTGAGCAGCATCGCCTTCTCCACTCGCGGGGCTTCCGAGCGCGGTTCCGCTTGAATAGCGCTGTCATAGCTGGCCAGCGCCCGTTCCCATTGCTGATTCGCGATTGCCGCGTGCGCCTCAGCCAGAAATTTTTCTGCTGTGGAATCTTTCGATTGCCCGAAGACCGCCCCCCCAAGCAAGAAGAAAGCAAAACAGAAGCTGGGAAGAATCACCGCGAGCGATGTTCCGCAGCGGCATGTTCCTCCACCGGCGCAATTTGTCCTGAAGATCACGCCGGAATTATAGCACCGCGGTTCAGTCCCAAATTCGGCCCCCTTCTGCGCTTTTTCCGCTGTCGCCTCTTTTCGCTTGACTCTGGTTTCCACCCGCTTTATAAGCAGCCCCTGTCTTGGACAGCCTGGAATCGAAGCCAAATATTTCCGCTATCGGCAAAACAGGGGTAACATTAGCGGTTTAAATCGAGGCCCCATGTCCTCCCACACTCAAACTCCGATCGCTCTGCACCCGAAAAAAGTTCTTCTGCCCATTTTTTTGCTGCTCTGGCTAAGCCCTTCGCTGGCGGCTCAATCCACCCGAAAAGTGATCATTGATCAGGATGCGCGAGGGCCGGCGACCACCGACCAGCAGGCCATCATGATTTTTCTTCAATCGCCCGGCGTCGAGACGCTCGGAATTACCATCGTCAGCGGCGACCAGTGGCGCGACACCGAAGTGGCGCACACCCTGCGCATGCTCGAGTTGATTGGACGAACGGAGATTCCGGTCGTGCCCGGCGCCGTCTTTCCTCTCATCAACAGCAAGGAATTGATCGCGCGTTGGGAAAAACTCTACGGCAAGGTTTCCTACCAGGGCGCCTGGAATCAGGGCAAGGTCGGATCGTATACCGGTCAGTGGAATCAGGAGAGCTATCACGAAGCGTTCGTGGTGCCGCAGTTGCCCGAAGGCAATCCCACGACGAAGCCCGCCGCCGAAGACGCCGCCCATTTCATCATTCGCATGCTCCACAAATATCCGCACCAGGTGACGCTTTACGCCGGTGGTCCGCTCACCAATCTAGCGCAGGCCATCAGCATTGACCCGCAAGTCCCCGATTTGGCCCAGGAGCTTGTCGTGATGGGCGGCAGCATCGCGCCGAATGTGGAAATGCCCTGGATCACTACCAATCGCCGGGAATTTAATTTCTGGTGGGATCCCGAAGCCACCCACATGGTTCTCTGTGCTCCCTGGCGCAAGGTGACGGTCACCACCGTCGACATTTCCGTAAAAACCAGACTCTCCAAGGATATGATTCAGGAAATCGCCCGCTCCAATACCCCCATCGGCCAATATTTCGGAAAATATGCCGACGAAGAATACATGTGGGACGAGCTGGCGGCGCTGGCCTGGATCGATCCCAGCATCATCACCAGGGAAGAACAGATGTATATGGACATCGATTACTCGCATGGCGCCGGCTACGGCAATACGATCGTGTGGCCCAAAGGCGGCCAGCCCGGCCTGGGCGAACAATTCGTTCATGTTCCCGTCGACGTTGACGTAAAAAAGTTCTACAGCATGTTCATGCAACTGATGACGCAGCCCGCGCCCAAATCGAGCGCGCCCGCGTCCACCTCAGGGGGACAAAATGCCGCAAGCAACTAGTGTCGTGGGAATCGGGAGCTGCACCGTGGATTATTTCGCCATCGTGCCGCGCCTGCTGGGACCGGAAGAAAAAATCAACGCCGATCGCCTGGAAATCCATGCCGGCGGAGTCACCGCAAATAACCTCACTCAAGTCGCCCGCCTGGGCGCCAGCACCGGCTGGCTCGGCTTGATCGGCGACGATGAGAACGGCCGCATCATTCAGAAAGCATTTTCCGACGACGGAATGGATTTGCGCGGGATCGAAATCGTGAAAGGCGCGCTTTCTTCCTTCACCTGGATTCCCGTGGACGCCGCCGGCGAGCGGTGCATTTACATGTTTCCAAACATCACCGGAAAAATCAGCGTCTATCAGGTCCACCATCGCTTCGCCCAGCACATCAAACAGGCCAAGCATTTCCACACCGAAGCCTCGCAGCTCCCCCTCGAGCCGGTGCACGAAGCGATGAAGATCGCCAGGGCCGCGAATGTGCGCGTGATCTTCGACCTCGATGTTTCACCCAGCTTTTTCCAGCAGTCCAATCTTGGCAAGCAGGAAGATCTGGCCGCTGCTCTCCGCGATGTGGACGTGCTCAAGCCTTGCAAGGCCGCCGCCCGGGAACTGACTGGCGAGGCCGATTACGACCGGATCGCCCAGAAATTGTTGGCACTTGGTCCCAAGCTGGTGGCTATCACCATGGGCGCCGACGGCTGCTTGATCGCCAGCAAAGATAAATCAGTCCACGTTCCTTCGTTCAAGGCGGATGTTATGGATACAACCGGCGCGGGCGACGCCTTCATGGGTGGGCTTTCCTATGCCCTCCTGCAGGGCTGGCAGCATGAGCAGGTGGGCACGTTTGCGAATGCATGTGCCGCGCTGTGCTGCACCAAGGTCGGCGCTCGAGCGATGTCAAAATTGAAAGATGTTGTGTCGTTCATCAAAGCCCAGCGCCCCGCCGCCGCTGGCGCTTTCTAGAATTGTGCAAGAAATTGGTAGTATTCGCTCCCGGGGGATCAGAGCTTGAGCTTTTAACTTGAGCCAATCCGATTAAATGGTTCTAGGGGTTCGGAGCTTTAGCGGTTTTTGCGTCCCGACGCAGTAAGTCGGGAAGCCCCTGAAGACAGGCCAAATTCTGACAAAAAGGTAGCCACCAATGTTCACACCACATACCTTCGATGTTGCCCTGCTGATGATGATCGTCAGCCCAATCTGCTGGGGTTCCTGGGCCAATACGTACAAAGGCGTCAAGAATTACCGTTTCGAACTTTTCTACTGGGATTACGCCGTGGGGATATTTCTCACCGCGCTCGTTCTCGCCCTCACCATGGGTAGCACCGGCCACGATGCCTCCAGCTTTGCCGCCAATGTGAGCTCCGCGGATGCCTCCAACATCGTCTACGCGCTGATCGCCGGGGCCATCTTCAACATCGCGAATTTGCTTCTCGTCGCGGGGATCGACATGGCTGGCCTCGCCGTCGCATTCCCTGTTTCCATTGGAATCGCGCTGGTCGTCGGGGTGGTGCTCAGTTACGCGCAACAAGCGAAGGGCAACGCCGCATTGCTGGCGCTTGGCGTGGCCTGCGCCATAGTCGCCGTCGTGCTCGATGGCAAAGCTTATGGACATCTCGCCAGCACGGGCCGCACCGTCAGCCGCAAGAGCATCATCGTTTGCATCGTCTCCGGCGTGCTGATGGGCCTGTGGGCCCCGGCCGCAGCGCATGCGATGACTCGCGGAAACGTGCTTGGGCCCTACAGCTTCGCCGTTTTTCTGACGCTCGGCGCGCTGCTTTCCTGCTTCATTTTTAACATTTATTTTATGAAAAAGCCGCTGGTTGGAAATCCCGTGAATTTCAGCGGTTTCTTTTCGGCGCCGGCGAGCGGCCACTTGCTCGGAATCTTTGGCGGCGTTATCTGGAGCGTGGGAACGGTTTTCAATCTCGTGGCGGCGAACTTCACCGGCGTCGCAATCTCCTACGCCATCGGGCAATCCGCGCCGATGGTTGCGGCTCTCTGGGGCGTTTTCGTGTGGAAGGAGTTCGCCGGCGCCGGCTCAAAATCAAAAACGTATCTTTCGCTCATGTTCCTGTTCTACTTCTTTGCCATTCTATTTGTTGCCTGGGCCTCTCAAGCCGGCTAAAACCTATGGTTTTCGCGCAAAGATAAATTTGAAATCGGAAATTCCTGTTGATATATTGGGGACCTATCTGTGTTGCTATATTATTTCACAGGGAGGCGCGCCGATGTTTTCTCCGTTGATCGCGAAGGCAAAAAATATAGCCGCCGAAAGTTCGACCAGCACCCGAGTTCATCGTGGCACAACAATTGAGGCTGATCAGGTTGGTCATGGAATGCTCAGACGGGCGCTCATGCTTCAACATACCATTGGCAATCAGGCAACGATGCGGTTGCTGAGGGAGCAGGCTTCGGTCGATTCAGATGCCAATTCGGCCCTTCCCAGCTATTCCCCGGCGCGAAGCGATGCACCGCTCATGTCCGGCGACCATACCGCTGAGGCAGAAGGCGCCGCGCTCGCTGGAGATACAAAAACCAGCGCACCAAATGTCCAGGACGAGAAAGGTGAGACTCTCGCTGGCGACGCCAAGAGCGTCTCCACGAGCGAGCTCGCTGCGCCCGAATGGAAGGACTATGGTGGTTTCAAGTGGTGGGTCAAGTGGACCACCGACGGGACCAGTGGCTGGATCGTTCAAAAGATCGAAAACCATTTTTCGGGGTCAAGAGCGGATGGCTCGACGCTCACCAACGAAAGTGCCGGGATTGAGCCTGCTTACTACGAAGCGTGGGAGGTTGCCAATGATGGATCGATTACGGGCAGTCTGGGTCAAACGGGGAACCGTGATCGCTGGGACCGCGTGCCACGGAACGGGACCACAGGGAGTTGGTCGATCAAGGGTACGGTGTATTTCACGTCCGCAGATCCCCAAAAGTCAGGATTCAAATCGGGCGCGCTTCCTATCGCGGGCTCGCTACTCTCGTCGAAGAGCCCGCCGGCCGGCCTCAGCTCGGCGCTACTCAATCGGGGCGCGTACAGCGCTTGGAACTCGACTGGCAAGATAATGCTACCAGGATGTTTTGTCACTTAGAAGCGCCCTGGCTGCTGAGCCTTTGCGGATCTGCCATCCCTTACAGTGACTCGACGAATTATACCAAGCAGCCGAAGGGATTGATTCGTGGCCCAGCCCACCCACCAAAGCTTGCTTGAATTTCTCGCAAGAGCCAGTGTTGGAACTCGCGAGATTCACGGTGTGCTACATCGGAAAAACATAAAGCGCCCTTCACGTTTTTCCTGCATCCGCCTACACTACCGGCTCGCGCAAATCGCCGCACGCCTGCTCCACTTTTGCCGCCACCGCCAGCGCAATTTCTTCTTCCCACGGCCGTCCCACCACCTGCACTCCGATCGGCAATCCTTCGGGAGACCGCCCCACCGGCACAACCACTCCCGGATTTCCCAGTATGTTGAACCACTGCGAATAGCTCATGGCGTCCAGATATTCCACGCGTTTGCCGTCGATCATCCACTCCCGCTCGCGATGGCGGAACGCCGGCACCGCGCAAACTGGGCAGATGAGAATTGGATATTTTTCCATCTCCACCAGGAATCGCTCGCGGAGCACATCGCGCTTGATTTGCGCGTCGAGCAAGCTCTCCACTGTCAGCGGCTCTTCGCGATTCGCCAGCGCCCGTATTTCTTTCAGGAATGGACTGAGTTCAGACTCACGGCCCTCTAAAATCGGCCGAAGCAGCACTTGCACGCCCGGACCGAACAGCTTCCACCAAACTTGCCGGATTTCTTCCAATCGCCCCGGCCGGAACGGCTCCACGCGAAATCCTTGCGCGCGCAATCCTTCCGCCGCTTCGCGCACGGCCGCGCGCGTTTCCGGCGTCACCGGCGTCCGGCCGTCATCTTCAAAATAGCCCACGCGAATTTTGCGCAATTCCGCTTCCGCGGGCCACCGGATCGGCACCGGCGCGGAATTCGGATCGCCCGCATCCGGCCCCGCCATCGCCTCGAATAAAATCCGCACGTCGGAGACGGTTCGAGCCATCGGCCCCACCACTCCAATCAATGCGAACGGCCCTTGTGACGGAGGAAAATGCCCGCTCGCAGGAATTCGCCCCGGCGTCGGCTTCAATCCGCAAATTCCGGTGAAATGCGCCGGCACGCGAATGGAGCCTCCGCCGTCGCTGCCCACTCCCCCGGCGGAACACCGCGCCGCAATGGCCGCCGATTCGCCGCCACTCGATCCCCCCGGTGTGCGGTCCAGATCCCAAGGATTATTGGTGCGCCCGTACAGCAAATTATCCGTTTCGTAGGCCATCAGAAATTCCGGCGCATTGGTATTCCCCAGCACAATGGCGCCCGCCGCTCGAAGCCCCGTCACCAGCGCGGCATCTTCATCCGGCGTCGCCCCCGCGCGCAGCCGCGTTCCCGTCTCGCAGCGAAATCCCGTAACGTTAATCGAACTCTTCACCGTCACCGGAACACCGTGCAGCGGTCCCAGCCATCCGCCTCGCGTTACTAAGAATTCCGCCCGCCTGGCTTGGTCCAGCGCTCCGCTTTCGTCCACGGTAATAAACGCATTGATCTTCGGATTTACGCGCCCGATGCGCCGCAGATGCGCTTCCGTCAATTCAATCGGCGAGATTGTTTTCCGCCGCACACCTTCCGCCATTTCCGTCGCGGAAAGTGAAGTCAATTCCCCCATGGTTTCTCCAGTAAAAACGAATAAAGAGTCGAAGAGTCTATCACGCGCAAGTTGCTCGGGCATTCTTTCCTATGCTCCGGCCAAACCATCAACCGGCCGCCGCGGATAGGAGCGCGACATTCCGGCCTCGCGCCGCTAATGTTTTGATACTATTGACTCCCTTATGTCATCTTAGGGAGAATCGGCGATTCTGAAGGGGACCGGCTCATCTAAATGGCCATGAATGAGCCGGTTTCCTGCGCCCCGACCAAATAATAATAATGACGCGATTCCGATCCAGCTTGCTGGTCTTGCTGTTCCTCTCGGCAATTTATTTATATGCATGGCCCACGCCCAATTTCGTCTACGCGGGCATCGACTTGTTCCACATTCTCTTGGGCATCCTCCTGGCGATCGTTCTCCTTTTCACGCTGCTGAAAATCTTTCGAGAAGCCACTTGGATCGGCCGCATCGCATGGACGTTGCTCATCCTCGGCGCGGCCCTGGGAATCGCGTTGATTTTTACCGGCGGCAGGCGCACCGAATGGACTCTGCTCTACTCGCACATCATCGCTTGCCTGGCGGGAGCGGCGCTGCTCGCCTCCGAATGGGCAGCGAAGCGCCGCTGGCTTGCAGGCGGCGCGGGAGCCGCCTTTCCACGGTGCGGAATTTTTCTGCTCGGCGCCGCTGCGCTCGCGGCCGGCGCGTGGTGGGTTCGCACGGTGCCCTGGCAAGCTGCCTATCAAATCAAGAATCCTTCCATCGCTCCCGCCAGCATGGATGCCGAAGGCGACGGCTCGAGTGGCCCTTTCTTCCCCAGTTCCGCGCAAACCAAAGGCGGAGTGCTGATTCCCTCAAACTATTTCATGGAATCCGATGCCTGCCAGCGCTGCCACTCCGACATCTACAACCAGTGGAACAGTTCGACCCACCATTTTTCCTCGTTCAATAATCAGTGGTATCGCAAAAGCATCGAATACATGCAGGAAGTCGGTGGCGTCCAGCCTTCGAAATGGTGCGCCGGTTGTCACGATCCCTCGCTGATTTTCAGCGGCAAGATGGATACGCCGATCAAGCAAATTGTGAATACGCCGGCGGCGCAAGCAGGCATGGGCTGCATGATGTGTCATTCCATCGCGCAAGTAAAAAGCACGATGGGCCAGGGCGATTACACCCTCGAATATCCCGAGCTGCACAAACTGGCGGAAAGCAAAAATCCCGTCATTCGGCGCCTGCACGATTTCATCGTCGAGCTGAATCCCGAACCGCACCGTCGCGTCTTCTTGAAGCCTTTCATGCGCGCGCAGACCGCTGAATTCTGCGCCTCCTGCCACAAAGTCCATCTTGACGGGCCCGTGAATCATTACCGCTGGATCCGCGGCTTCAACGAATATGACAATTGGCAAGCCAGCGGCGTCTCCGGCGAGGGCGCGCGATCGTTCTACTATCCCCCGAAGCCGCAGAACTGCGCCGATTGTCACATGCCGCTCGCGCCCTCGCAGGACGCCGGAAATATAAATGGCTTCGTTCACTCGCACCGTTTCCCGGGCGCCAATACGGCCGTGCCATTTCAGAATGGCGATGCGACCCAGCTCGACGTGACCCGCAAATTCCTCGAGAGCGGCGTAGTGAGTGTCGACCTGTTTGCGATTTCGCCGGACCGCTTTCCCGCCCCTCTCGAAGCAGGCCAAATGCCCGGTGCTGATTTTCAAACCACGTTTGCGGTAGGA
>JBGQGW010000014.1:0-30886 GCA_041497605.1 Terriglobia bacterium
CACGATTACGATTGCCCAGGAACTGCCTGAAGACAAGTATAGTTTCCAACCGGCGCCGAACACGCGCACTGTTGGCGAGCTGCTGGCGCATATTGCACTGACGCACCAAATTCAATACCAAATTCAAGCCGAGGAGCGCCGCACGACTCTGGTGGGATTTAATTTTCCATCGCTGATGCAGCGCTTGACGGCGGAAGAGAAGGTAAAGCGGAGCAAGGCGCAGCTTCTTGAGGCGCTGAAGAGCTCCGGTGAGAAATGGGCCGGCTGGCTGGAGGGAGTGACGGATAATTTCCTGGCGGAACGAGTGGAGATGCCTGCCGGGATGACTCCGGCATCCAAGAGCCGTTTCGAGATGATTCTTTCGGTGAAAGAGCATGAAATGCACCACCGGGGCCAGTTAATGCTGATCGAGCGGATGGTGGGGATCGTGCCGCATCTGACTCGCGAGATGCAGGCGCGCCTGGCTGTCGCGGCTGCCGCTGCAGTGAAAGGCTGAGGGCGCTCGAAGATTCAGAAGCGGAAAACAATCATTGCCGCTTGGCGTCCCGATCAAGAGCATCGGGATGCAAAACGCGCATATTCCGACTGCGCTTGCTTCAGGAGCGGAACATCGGGGTCCGCATCTTTCCAGGCGGCTAGAAAATCCTGATCGAAATGCTGTGACAATTCAGCGGCGGGGCGAGCGATTCACGGGGAGAGATTTTCCCGTCGCAGGCGCGCATCCACTTCGTAGGATTCCCTTTCCACATTGATCCAGGGTGTCGCAGCGGCATTTTTCCATCATGCTGCGGAGCAGGCGCTGCATGGATTTAATCTGGTTTGTCAACTCTTCGAGCTCGACGAGTTTTTGCCGGGAGAGTTTTTGCCAGCGTTCGGAAGCGGGAGCGGCATTGCGAAAACCGAAAAAGAGTTGGCGGATTTCATCCAGAGTGAAGCCGGATTGGCGGGCGCGCTGCACCACCGCGAGCCGGTAGAGCACAGCCGGGTCGTAGCGCCGCTGGCCGCTGATGCGCTGGGCGGGAAGAAGAATTCCAATCTGCTCATAGTAGCGGATCGCGGAAGGGCGGAGTCCCGCCTGTCGAGCCACTTCAGAAATGGATAACAGCGGCATGCCCCTGCTAAAACCCGGGCTTTGTGGGATAGGCCGGAAGATCGGATGGACGCGGCGGGAGTTTTTTCGGATGCTCCTGGATTTCTTTCAGGACGACTTCGATTGCTTTTTCAAGCTGGGGATCGTGGCCGGCCATAACCTGGTCGGGAGTGTTATCGACGATGATATCGGGCTGGACGCCTTTGTTTTCGATGACCCACTGGCTGTTCATGTCGTAGAGCGAGAATTCGGGACGAGTGATGTAGCCGCCATCGAGCAGAGGAATATTGCCGCGAATGCCGCGGACTCCGCCCCAGGTGCGCATGCCGATCACCGGACCGAGCTTGTAGAGCTTGAAGTAGTAGGTGAAAAAATCGCCGTCGGAGGCGGCGTATTCATTGGTGATGCAAGCCATGGAGCCGAAAAAGGCAGGATCGGGATTAGGGGTCGGTTCGAAATTGCGGGCGGTGCCCATGGCCAGAACGATGCGGCGCAGCCGTTCGAAGATGATTTGGTCGACGAAGCCGCCGCCGTTGTAACGGACGTCGATAATCATGCCTTCCTTGCGAATTTGCGGGAACCACTGTTTGACGAATTCATTGAGGCCGACATCCTCCATGTCGGGCAAATAAACATAGCCGACGCGGCCATGGGTGGCTTCTTCGACCTTGCGGCGATTCGTATCGATCCAATCGAGTTCGTGCAGCTTGTATTCCGTGGCGATGGGTTTGACGGTGACGCGGCGCGAACCTTCCTCGGAGGGCTTCGAATTCACGGTGAGGGTGACATTCTGCCCGGCCGTGTTCACGAGTAATTCATAGGGACTCTGCGGCGCGCGCAATTCACGGCCGTTGACGGCGAGCAGGTAATCGCCTTGCTTCACGTCTACGCCTGGTTCGGTGAGCGGCGAGCGCAGGGCGTCATTCCAATTTTCGCCGGGATAAATTTTCTGGAAGCGGTAACGGCCGCTGGCGGAGTCGAGATCGTAATCGACGCCGAGGAAGCCGGTATTTACAGGCTTCAAATTGGGATAATCGCCGCCGCCGGAATATGTGTGGGAATTGGAAAGCTCGCCGATCATTTCGCCGAGGATGTAGGTGAGGTCGTAACGATTGGCAATGTAGGGCAGGAGCTGCGCGTATTTATCGCGCTGCGCATCCCAGTCCACGCCGTTCATGGAGGCTTCGAAGAAATAATCGCGCTCCTGGCGGTAGACTTCATAGAACATCTGCTTCCATTCCGCACGGGGATCGATTTCGGCGCGCATGGCACTGAGATCGAGTGCGCCTTCGCCAACTTTGTGAGGACCGTCAGCGGGGATAGTGGCGTCGACGATTCCGTAGACGCTGTTGCCGCCCGGATCGTCTTCACTCGCGCCCTCGCGGGGGGCGGCATAAAGCAATTTTTTGCCGTCGAAGGAAAGCGCGTAGCCATTGGCGGGCGAAAGCAAAGCGTGATCCTTGCGCTCCTTCATATCGAATACGTGAATGGAGGGAGTTTCACCCGGGAGAGGGCCGGAAAGTCCGATAGTGGGCAAGGCGAAATAATAGACAGTATCCTTGGCGGCAGCGAGGCCCGTTAAATTGCCGGGAGGAATGGGCAATCCAACAACGCGGCCGGCAATTCCAGCCAGATCGATTCGAAAGGGCTCCGGTTTTTCCTTGGAATCGTCCTTGGCCTCGGACTTCTCGTCTTTTTTTTCTTCCTTTTTCGCATCCTTCTTTTCGTCTTTCTTTTCGTCTTTCTTTTGATCCTTGGCGCCCTTCGATTCGGCGTCGGGCTTCTTCACCGAGACTTCGTCGCTTTGCGGGGCGAAAGGAGAGGGAAGATCCGAGCGGAGGGTGACGGCATAAACGCGAACGGCCTTGGGATTCGCAACCTCGAAATCGAACGCGCCGACCACTTCGTTGTAATCGCGAGCGGAAAGGAAATAGAGGTACTTGCTGTTTTGATCGAAGACCGGATTCACGCTATTGGTGAAGCTGGTGGTGACCGGCGTGATTTTCTTGTCCGCGAGCGAATAGAGATAGATGACTCCGAACATATTCTGATCCGCCTTGGCGTAGGCAACCCAGCGGCTATCGGGCGACCAGGAATAATCAGTGAGGTCGGCGGCATACTTGCCCTGATCGATGAGCACGGGCTTCTTTTCGTTGATATCCACATAGAACAAACGCAGGGATTTATCGGCGAAGAGCAATTTGGTGCTGTCCGGCGACCACACGGGCTGCAGGCGAAACATTTTGCCGTCGGTGGTGATGCGAATCTCTTTCCCCATGCCGTCCTGGGGGATGATGTAGAACTCGTCTTCGCCGGAACGATCGGAAATGTAGGCGATCCATTTTCCGTCGGGCGACCAGGCGGAATACAGTTCGCGGACTACGGGAGTTTGCATGAGGGCGCGGATGCTGCCTTCCTTGGCAGGGACGGTATAGAGATTGCCGCGTGAATTGACGACGGCGCGCTTGCCGTCGGGCGAAATGTCGAATGCGGTGGTGAGCTTGCTGACGTTGTCCCAATGCTTGCGAACGAAATCGCGGTCGCCGGGCAAATAAATTATGAGCTTTTTGGGCTGGCCGCCGGCGAGGTCGAGCGTGTACAAGTAACCGGCATTTTCGAAAATGATGGAATCGGGGCCAGCGCTGGGCCAATTGACATCCCAATCGGTAAAGTGCGTGAGCTGGCGGATTTCTTTCGATTTCAGGCTGTAGGAATAGAGATTCATGCGATGGTCGGGGCCGCGGTCGGAATCGAAATAGATGGTGTCGCCGCGCCACATGGGGAAGGTGTCGGTGCCTTCGTAGTCGCCGATCTGCTCGTAGTGATTGGCCTTGAAATCGTAGATGGAAATTTTCTGGGCCATGCCGCCGGTGTAGCGCTTCCAGGTGCGGAAATTGCGGAAAATACGATTGAAGGCGATTTGATTGCCATCGGGTGAGAAAGAAGTGAGGCCGCCCTTATCGATGGGCAGGCGCGCGGGCAATCCACCATCAACGCTGACGGTGAAGAGACGGCCGAACCAATCGTTGAAGGTGTCGCGGCGGGAAAGGAAGAGGATGCGCTTGCCGCCGGGAAGCCAGGTGATTACTTGATTGTTCGGACCCATGCGCTCGGGAAGGTGAACAGGGTCGGTTTCGAAAGTGAGCTGCCGAGGCTCGCCGCCTTCGGAGGGAATCACGTAGACGTTAAAGTTGCCGTCGTATTGAGCGGTGAAGGCGATCCATTTCCCGTCGGGCGAAAATTTGGGAGTGAGTTCCAGGCCGGGATGAGTGGTGATGCGATGGGCGATACCGCCGGATGCGGAGGACAGCCACAAATCGCCGCCGTAGCTAAAGACGACCTTATCCTTATATATGTCGGGAAAACGCATCAGGCGGCCTTCGGGCATGTCCTGCGCGAAAGAGGCGCAAGCGCCTGCAAGAATAAGGATCAGGATGACGACAGCATGACGAATCATGGACATGGACCCACCCCCTGGGGCGCTCTATCTTACAGATTGGACGTAGCAGATTCCAGAAAGTAGTTCGGTGGAGGGGGAGAAATTCTTGAAGAGCTTCTCCATGGCTTTCTGGAGATTTTTGTAGTTCTTGCCGGGATCCTTGCCGGGGTTCAGGGTTTTGGTGGCGGTGCCGCGCCAGACTAATTGATTTGGCAGACCGTGATCGAGCGATTGGAGTAGGGTACGACAAGCCAAGGACCGCGGGGCGCTCAAGGATGACCCAGGTGATGCCATGAAATGTTTTTAATCGATGGAAAGCGGCGAGGATGGCCTGGCAGCCTGGGGACACCAGAAAAAAGACCCAATTCCACGGTAACTGGATGCCCCGCGCGGTTTCTGCTCGCTTGACAGCCCGACAGAGAAAAGTTAGAAGTGTGGAAGTGGCCCTCAGAGAAGCTTCCGATTCAGCCGGGGAAGAAACCATGGAAACCAGCGGCTCAGAGAACAAAAAAGGTGACAAGCGGAAGTGGGTGAGCCTGGTTCCCTATGGGCTCAACGAACAGCATCCGAACGCGTATAAAGACATTCTGGAGACGGTTTGGGAGAACAGAGACAACCTCGGCTATGCCTGGCGGATTCTGCAGAATGGCTGCTGTGACGGCTGCGCGCTTGGGACAACGGGCATGAAAGACTGGACCATGAAGGGAGTCCATCTCTGCGCGGTGCGTTTGAAATTATTGCGGTTGAACACGATGCCTGCGATGGATTGGCGCCTGCTGGAAGACGTGGAAGCGCTGCGCAAGATACCGTCGCGCAACCTTGCCAAGCTGGGCCGCCTTTCGATGCCGATGGTACGCCGGCGAGGCGAAAAGGGATTCCGGCGAATATTCTGGGAGGAAGCGATCGGCCTCGCTGCCGAAGGCGTGAAAGCAACGGACCCGCATCGCCTGGGCTGGTTTTTGACTTCCCGCGGCCTGACCAACGAAGCCTATTACGCCCATCAGAAAGTGGCGCGATTCTTCGGCACGAATCATGTGGATACGAGCGCGCGAATCTGCCATGCGCCCAGCACGGCAGCCTTAAGCGCGACCATCGGCTGCGCGGCGACCACTTGCTCCTACTCGGATTGGATCGGGAGCGACCTGATAATTTTTGTGGGCTCCAATATCGCCAATAACCAACCCGTTTCCACCAAGTACCTTTACTACGCAAAGGAGAAAGGCACCAAAGTATTCGTGGTGAATCCCTACCTGGAACCTGGCCTGGAGCGCTACTGGGTGCCCTCGGTGCCGAAGAGCGCGATGTTCGGGACCCGATTTGCCGACGATTTCTTCCCCATTCACGTGGGGGGAGATATTCCTTTCTTTTACGGCGTGCTGAGGCACCTGATCGAGAACGGATGGGTGGATCGCGAATTTGTGGCCGCGCGCACGGTGGGCTGGGAGAACGTGGAAGAAAAGGCGCTGAGCCTTTCGTGGGGATCCCTGGAGCGATGGTCCGGACTCACACGCGCGGACATGTACCGCTTTGCGGAAGCGTTCGGCAAAGCCCGATCGGCGATCATGGTGTGGAGCATGGGGATCACGCAACATCGCTATGGGAGCGACAATGTTCGAGCCATCGTTAATTTGCAGCTCGCTCGGGGAAATGTGGGGCGGCCGAATACGGGGCTGATGCCGATTCGAGGCCATAGCGGCGTACAGGGCGGGGCGGAAATGGGAGGACAGCCCGGTTCCTATGTGATGGGCCATCCGGTGAACGAGGAAAGCGCACGCCGATTTGCCCAGCCGGAATATTGGGGCTTTGAACCTCCTTCCTGGAAAGGATTGTCCGCCGCGGCGATGATCCTGGCGGCCGGGCGGGGGGAAATCGATACGCTGTGGCAAAGCGGTGGAAACTTCGTAGATACGCTGCCCGAGCCCGAGCAAGTGAAAAAGGCGGTCGGAAAAATCGGGCTGCGCATTCATCAGGACATCCTGGTGAGCTCGAACATGCTGGTCGATCCGGGCGAGACCGTGCTGCTACTGCCGTCTCGAACGCGCTACGAGCAGAGAGGGGGAGGCACGGAGACCAGCACGGAGCGGCGAGTGATCTTGAGCCCGGAAATCCGTGGGCCGCGGCTGGAAGAAACGAAGGATGAATGGGAAATCCCGGTCCTGGTGGCGCGCCGCGCCGAGCCTGCCCGCGCCGCGCAATTTTTCCCCTGGGAGGATACCCAGGGGATTCGGGATGAAATCGACCGTGTGTGCCCTACATACAAGGGCATCGCCAACCTGCGGAATAAGGGGGATCAATTCCAATACGGCGGGCCGCGATTGCTGGTGGATCGCTTCCTGACACCGGACGGCAAGGGACATTTTTCCGCGATCGAATTGCCGGAGGAAAAAGTTCCGAAAGGGCAATTCATTCTAGCCACGCGCCGGGGAAAACAATTCAACAGCCTGATTCACGGGGTTACCGATCCGCTGACGGGAGCGAAGCGAGATCACATCTTCATGTCTCAAGAAGATGCCGAGCGGCTTGGATTGAAGCCAGGCGATCCGATTTTGCTGCGCAACGATCAAGGAGAATTTCGCGGCCGAGTGAAGATCGAGCGGGTGAAGCCGGGAAGCCTGCAAGGACACTGGCCGGAAGTAAACGTGCTCGTCCCCTCGGGGTGCCTGGATGCCAGCGGCGTTCCCGATTACAACGCGATCGTGGAAGTGATTCCGATCGGACAGGAAGTCGGCGATCTGATCCCAGCCATCGCTTAGGAGGATCCCCTACCTTGACGCATCCCTCGCGCAGCGTCGATGTGACTCTGGTTCAAGAGTGGGACCAGGGACAAGTGCGCCGCGTGCAAGACTATCTGGTGGGCGAAGAGCCGCTGGAAATCCGCGTGGGGACTCTTCCGCTGACGGTGACGATGCGCACTCCCGGCCACGATCTCGAATTGGCCGAAGGCTTTCTGTTCACCGAAGGGCTGATCCAACAGCACAATCAAATTGTCGCGATTGGCCATGCCGAAGGCTGCAAGGAAACCGAGCGCGGCAACATCGTTCAAGTGGAACTCGATCCAGGAATTTCGCTGGACCTGGAGCAGACGCAGCGCAATTTTTTTGCCGCGTCAAGCTGCGGAATTTGCGGAAAAGCTTCGATCGATTCGGTCCGGGTGCGGGGAATCCAACCTGCCCACCCGCATTTTCGGGTCAATCCTGAGATTCTTTGCGGGCTTCCCGACACGCTGCGCGGCGCTCAGGCAATTTTCGGGAGGACGGGCGGATTGCATGCCGCTGGCCTCTTTGATGCCGGTGGAAAATTGCTGCAGCAACGGGAAGACGTGGGCCGGCATAACGCCGTGGATAAAATTGTGGGATGGGCGCTGCGGGAAGGACGAGTTCCGCTGTCGGAGTGCATCCTTCTGGTGAGCGGCCGCGGCGGATTTGAAATTGTGCAGAAGGCGGCAGTGGCGGGAGTGCCGGTGCTAGCCTCGGTGTCAGCGCCTTCGAGTTTGGCAGTGCGGCTGGCGCGCGAGATGGGGATGACGCTGGTGGGATTTCTTCGCGGAAAACGCTTTGTCGTTTACTCGGGCGAGCAACGACTGTCGCTGAAGGCGGAGCCAACGACGAGCGCTTCGAAATAGCGGGGCAATCCATTGAGAACGCCTAACGATCGAGGAACGAACGGAGGCGCGCGTAGCCGGTGCGGCTGACGGGAAGTTGAGCGCCATTGGTCAGAATGGCCAGGTGGCTGTCCTTGCCGTAAGGCTCGACTCGCGCGATGCGCTCGAGGTTCACGATGTAAGAGCGATGAACGCGGAGAAAGCGAGCTGGATCGAGCGCCTTTTCGAGGTCGGCCAGCGGTTGCTGCTTCAGATGTTTTTTGCCTTCAGTGCTGAACGCGACGTAATCATCCTGCGCTTCCACATAATCGAGTTTGGAAACAGGAATGATGAAGACGCGCGTGCCATCCCGGACGACAATGCGCTCGAGGAATTGAGAAGGCGGACGCGCCGCGGTGGCCAGCTCAGTGAGCGACGGCGTTTTGCCGCTGAGCCGCTCCCGGGTTCGCCGTAAAGCCGCTTCGAGCCGGTCCGCCCCGAAAGGCTTCAAAAGATAATCCACGGCATGGACTTCAAACGCACGGAGCGCATAGCTATCGTAGGCGGTAACGAAAATGACGGACATGTGCGTGCCGACGAGTTCGAGGACTTCGAAGCCGTCCAGCTTAGGCATTTGGATATCGAGGAAGAGCAGGTCCGGCTTCAACTCGGTGACGGCGCGGACAGCCTCAAAGCCATTGGCGCACTCGGCAACGATTTCAATTTCGGGATGCGCGGCCAACAATTCATGGAGGACCTGGCGAGCGAGTTCCTCGTCATCCACCAGGATGGCGCGAATTTTCTTGCCAGTCTCGAGGCTCATGATTCCGCAGCGTTCCTTTCCGCCGGCACGGTGATCAGCACGCGAAAAAAGTTCCCATCGGTCTTCACATCAAATCTAGCCTGGTTGCCGTAATGCGCCGCCAGACGCTGGCGAACATTGGCGAGACCCATGCCATTCCTGTGCCGGGACGGCGCGTCCGGGTCGAAGCTGTTTTCGACGGCGATGTTCACGAGCTGGCCTTGACGGTGCGCCAGCAATCGAACGCAGCCTCCCTCCGGAATATTGGCGATTCCGTGGGAAATCGAATTTTCGACGAGCGGCTGCAAGAGGAGCGGCGGCACCAAGGTTTCCAGCGCTTCCGGGTCAAAATCTTCCTCCATGCGAAGGCGCGCGCCGTAGCGAACTTTTTCGACCGCGAGGAACGAATGGATCATGGCAATTTCCTCGGACAGCGGGATCGCCGATTTTTCGCCGAGACCAAGAGTGCGGCGCAGGAAATCGGCGAGCAGGATGCACATCTCGCGGGCCTTGGCGGAATCCGAACTGGTGAGCGCGCTGATGGAATGGAGACTATTAAAGATGAAATGTGGATTCACCTGGGCCTTGAGGGCCTTGAGCTCCGCGTCACGGGCCAGCACGCTGGCTTGCATCACGCGCGCCTCCGCTCTCTGCGAAGCTTCCACCGCCAGGAGCACGTAGTAAAAGGCGACGGCCATCAGGTAGAGCAAAATTCCAGTTACCAGCAGCAGGGGAAAATCCTTCGGGAGGCGTTCATCCAGCCCATGAAACGTGACGGTACCCGAAAGCGCCATGGCCAGCAGCCTGGCCGCGAGCAACCAGAGACCGCTGGCGACGAGCGCCGCCATCGAATGTGTGAGCAACAATTTGAGCAGGCTGGTTCGATCGAGCGGAGTGACGCGGCAGGGATACCAGGCGGAAAGACAGACGAAGGCATACACCAAGCAAAGCGGAACGGCAACGGCGGAGGCTTCGACCCAACTGAGTCCCCCAGGGACCGCCAGAAGATAGACCAGCAGCGCTGCGAGCGGAATCCAGGCGACGAGATAGAGAACGAGGCGCCGGAGTTGGCCAAGGATGGGATGCATTGCGGGGCTTCAGTTCTTGACGACGATACCGCCGAAAATAGCGACTCCTTTTACAATTAGATGCTTGGTTGCGGCGGAGTTGGCCGGTGAAGCTTGCCCCGGCTGAAGCGGCAAAGCCTGAGTCTCGTCGACGTATCCACCGAAAATACCGAGGCCTTGAACCGTTACGGTCCAAGTGAATGGGACGCGGATTTCACCGCCGCCCAATACGGCGCTGGCTTCAATCACAGCTTCATTGCCCTCCATGTCCGCCTCTCGCAGATCGATATTGAACCCCCCGCAAAACGCCATGAGTCTTCCACTTCGAAAATCCTTGGTGGTGATGCGCCGCCTGGTGCCGCCGAAAAAGCTGACGGAATCCATGTTGGAGTCTCCCGGAGAGGGCCACCGGAAGCCATAGACTTTTCCAGTTTTCTCAGCCACGCCGAGTTTGCTTGCGAATTTGACACCACCCTTGCCTCCTTCGAGCTCACGAACGATCAGCATCACGCCCGCGATAATGATGAAGACAGGCCAAATTTCTGAAAAGCTGACGTGGAGATATCCCAATTCGCTCAGTTGAAGTGAGGCACCCATAACAATCAGGAAGCCTCCCCAAATGCGCCCACCAATGCGATTGGACTGAAACAGGTGTGCCAGACCGATGAACAAGAAAAACAGGGGCCAGAAGTGGAGGAACTGGCGCCCGTGGACAATCCCCATGTGATCGAGAAGCAAAACCACGCCGAGAGCAATGACGAACACACCGGAGATGAGGTTCGGTCCCAGCCGCCTTTTCTCACAGTTGTCCATGTCGGTCTCCCATCGAGGCGCCAGATTCGCTGCCGTGGCGATTCTGCCACTTCTGGCCGGGCAAGAACAGCAGCCCGGCGACGACGAGGCTGAGGGGACAAATGGTCAGCCAAGCCGGAAAGGTTGGGGCATCCAGCTTTACGACCAGGGCGCACATAGTCCAGAGCCGCTCAACAATCAGGAAAATCGGCCAAAGGCCCTTGGAGGAGAGGCCAGCATAGCTCAACTCCGCCAGTTGCAACAGAACCCCCAATGGCATCAGGACACTTCCCCACTGGCGCGTAGACGATTTGCGCGAACGGACCACCTGGATGAGTCCGATCAGCACAAGAATCATCGGCCAATAGAGGAAAGTATTCTCTGAGAAGAGGATGGTGGCTTGGTCGATCATTAATTTCATTCCGGTCGGCATCTTGTCTTCTCCTGTGCCGGGGTTTTTTGCTGTCCGGGGAGAAGATTAGTTGTGCCGACCGGGGGCGTCTCGTGCTTTTCGGCGAGCGTCGGTGAGTTACCGGCGAACTGCGGCCTGAGAGGCGGGAAAGGCGGGGCCAAAGTTGAGATTCCCGGAGAGATTCTTTGAGGAAAAGTTCGGGCTGGCGCCATCCCTGAAGAGTCGATTTAGAGCGTTCGGTGTTAGAAGAACATCGATATCCTGGAGGCCGCCCGGCTAGATCTTGATCGAAGGATCGGCCATGCTTTCGCTCGGGGCGACCGGCGGCGATGGCGAAGGGATCAACTGGCTTTCGACTACGGCGAAAAACTCCTTGATCTGGAGCGGCTTGGAAACATACGCATCCATCCCAGAGGCAAGGCAATGCTCCTTATAGCCGGCCATGGCATGAGCAGTCATGGCGATAATCGGAATGTGTTTCCCGGTGGATTTCTCGCGTTCGCGAATATGAGCCGTGACTTCGAATCCGTCCATCTCCGGCATTTGAACGTCCATTAAAATGAGATCGAAGCGATGCTGCTCGAGAGCTTGCAAGGCTGCTTTGCCCGTCTCCGCAGCGACGACCGTATAGCCTCTTTTTTCCAAGAGTCGAACCGCCAGAACGCGGTTTACGGCATTGTCTTCGGCCAGGAGGACTCGCCAGCGGCCGCGACTCTCGCGCAAGGAATGATGGGTGACCAGAGGCGGCTGCTCTCCGTCCTGAACTTGCGCGCCGATGACCGCTTTGATGGCGTCGAGAAGGTCGGAGCGCTTAACTGGCTTGGGCAGGTAGGCCTGGATGCCAAATTCTCGGCAGCGGGCCGCGTCTCCGCGAAGGCCCGCCAAGGTCAGCAAGATGATGGATTCGTGGGGCCGCTGGCCCTGCCGAATTTTCTGCACGAACTGAAAGCTGTTCATTTCCGGCATCTGGGTGTCGAGTAAGACCAACCGGAATGGCTTGCCATCGCTCCTGGCCTTTTCCAGGATGTCGAGAGCTCTTCTACTGTCGTTCACCACCAGCGGCTTCATGTTCCAACTGAGAAGCATCTCCTCGAGAATGCGGCTATTGGTGGCGCTGTGATCCACGATCAGGACGGCAAGATCGCGGAGCATCGCGGATTCCACACGTACCGGCGCCGGCGAAGAGATTTTCTGCAAGCCAAAATGGAGATTGAAGTGGAATGTGCTTCCCCGGCCCGGCTCACTTTCCACCCAGATGCGGCCGCCCATCAGTTCGACGAGGCGGGAAGAAATCGTAAGACCCAAACCGGTTCCGCCATATTTTCTCATGGTGGAGGAGTCTACTTGCGAGAAGGCCTGAAAGATGGCTTGCTGCTTTTCCAGTGGAATACCGACGCCCGTGTCCTTTACGGAAAAATGGAGAATGGCCTGATCTTCGTTCTCGGTTTCGGTTTCCACGCGAACGAGGACTTCGCCTTCCGCCGTGAATTTGATTGCATTGCCAACCAGATTGATTACGATTTGGCGTAAGCGAGTGGGATCGCCGATTACGGAGTCTGACACATCGGGAAGCACATGGCAGGCAAGCTCGAGACCTTTCTGGCCGGCGCGAAGGCTGAGGACCTTTATCGTGTCCTCCAAAGTGTCCCGCAGGCTGAAGCCGATGGCTTCGATATCGGGCTTTCCGGCTTCGATCTTGGAAAAGTCCAGGATGTCGTTGATCAAAGACAGCAAAGAATCGGCCGAAGTCTTCACCATGGATAAATATTCGCGCTGTTCATCGCTCAAATCCGTTTCCAGAGCTAATTCGGCCATTCCAATGATTCCGTTCATGGGCGTGCGAATTTCATGACTCATGTTCGCGAGGAATTCGCTCTTGGTTCGAGTAGCCTTCTCCGCGGCTTCTTTGGCTTTCTGAAGCTCCGATTCGGATTTCTTCCGTTCGGTCATGTCTTCCGTGGTGCCCACATAGCCTGCAATCTCTCCGGCCTCCGTCAGGATGGGCGCCGTCTGAGAGCGGACCCAGCGAAGGCGGCCGTCCGGCGTGGCCAGGCAGAATTCCTTGGCAAATGGAGTTGCGGTACGAACTCTACTGGTTTGCTCCCCGGGCGAAGATTCCTGACCAGAAGCGAGAATTTCTTTTCCGTTCTCATCTCCGAGAAGTTCGGCGACCGTCAATCCGCCGATTTCCTGCCACCGTGAATTGGCATAGAGAATTTGTCCGCGGGCATCGGTCTGGAATATGCCGACGGGCGAACACTCGCTGAGCTTGCGGAAGCGTTCCTCGCTTTCCCGTAAGGATTGTTCGGATCGTTTACGCTCGGTGACATCCTTGGCCATTCCTAAGTAGCCAGAGATCTCTCCCTCGGCATTGCGAATCGCGGTCACGAGCAGGTCAACCGTAAGATGCGTACCATCCTTTCGAATGTAGGTCCACTCGCGCTCGTCATACTTGCCATGCCTGGCTTTCTCGATAAAAACATCGAAGCCTCGAATGGAGTGCTGAAACTGTTCCGTTAAGTCGTGGCTGTAAGCTTCGATTTCGGACGCCAGGTGAACGATGGCGGGAGATTGCTTGCCCACCATCTCATCCGCGGTGTAGCCCAACATCCGTTCCGCGCCGGAATTGAAGGTGGTGATCAAGCCCAGTGGGTCGGTGGAAATGACGGAGATCATGGTGGCGGCGTCCAGCACGCTACTGAGTTGGGCGTTGGCGCGATAAAGAGCAGCGGTCCTTTCCTTGACTCGCTCTTCCAGTTCGGAACGCGCCGCGAGCAGAGCTACTTCCGCCGTTTTCTTGTCATCAATATCCGTGGATGTGCCAAACCATTTGACGATGTTTCCCAGGGTATCCCGTTGGGGTACTGCGCGCCCCAGGTGCCAACGATAGGCACCGTCTGATCCCCGCCGGAAACGATATTCAATTTCGTAAGGATCACCCGTCCTAACCGCTCTGTCCCACGAGTCAAGACACTTCGGGAGATCATCCGGATGCACGACTGGCCCCCAGCCCCAACCCTCGGTTTGTTTCTGAGTTAACCCAGTGTACTCAAACCAGCGTTGATTGTAGTAGTCCAACCAACCATCGGGCCGCGCCGTCCAGACAATCTGCGGGATTGTTTCCGCCAGGAAACGGTACTGGTCGCGCGCGCTCTCGAGTGCAACTTCGGCTTCCTTGCGTACAACAAGTTCTTGCTCGAGCTGCCGATTCGTTCGAGCCAGTTCCGCCGATTGCAGAGATTGAGCGGAAAAGCTTCGATCGACCAGCGACGTGAGTATGGCGAGCCCAAGAACCATCAAGGTGACGGTGCTGATGCCGGCGATGCCGAGAGAGGAGATGCTTACCGCATGCGCGAAATCAAGATCGGCCGTGGAGAGCGTAAAATGCGCCGCGGCCATACCGGTGTAATGCATGATGGGGATTGCCGCCCCCATGAGCAATGCGCTCCAAGTTTTCCGCCACGACCACCCGGCGGTCTCTCCCCGGAAGTGAAATGTGAACCACAAAGCCACGAAAGAAATCAGAATCGCAAGAAGGATGGAAAGCGTTACGAGCCCTGAAGAATAACTGCACATTGCCGGCAACCGCATCGCTGCCATGCCGGTGTAATGCATTGCTGCGATCCCACCACCCATCGAGATGCTGCCCAGAAACACGGCCAGGGATCCCATTCTTTGCCGGCTGACGACAAGCAGGGCTACGGCAGAAGCAGAAACGGCGGCAAGAAGTGAAAGCAGGACGGTGGGCCAGTGATACAACACGGGGACAGGCAGGCGGAAGGCCAGCATGCCAATGTAGTGCATGGACCAGATGCCGATCCCCATCGCCGTGGCGCCACCGCTCAACCACGCGAGGCGAGCCGCGCCCTGCGCGGAAGTTACGCGTCCGGCGAGATCAAGTGCCGCATAAGAGGCCAGGATCGCGATGAATACGGAGAGCGCGACAAGTTGATAGTCGTAGAAGCCAACCAAAACGGGCGCCGAGGCGGCGATCATGCGGCCTCCCAGCTTCGCGATGAATACCAGCCGGGTTTCCCGGAATACAAGTCCAAGTGAAATAATAAATACGTTCTGGGATCGGCAAACATCGATGCTCCACGGATGAAACGGCCGGACTCAGAACCAGGGGAGAGGAGAAAATTCTGGACAAAGAATGGCCTGATTGGAAGGTAAGCTCAGTATGCCTGAATGCGTGATGGATGCAAGGGAGTGTGAAATCGGACGTGCACAATCGGCAATCGGCAGCGAAATCGATCAGCGCGCAAAGATGATCACGAACTTGCCCCTTGCCGGCCCAACGTCTATTTCTCGATACTCTTCAATCGCATCCATCCGCGAGCCGGACCCTCTCGTCTTGAGCCGGGCATGACGGCCTGAATCGCGGGACCGGATCAGGCAATTCTTCGACAGAGAGAAAATTGGCAGTTCACCGGAACTGCCGAATTCCAGAGCTCCCGTTCGAGTTCGCTTGCCGCCGGGACGCCGCGGCTCCTTCAAATCGATTCACGCTGCCTCATCTTCCGGAAGAAGCGGCCTTGGCCTGGTCCGCACGCACTACCGGGATATCTACCAGATGCTCGGCGAGGAACCACACTTGAAGCTCGTTGGTGCGAATCACCTCGCTCACCAGCAGATCATTGGTGCCATCGTCGCCCGCTTCTGAGGCTTGCCTGGCTATCGTGCGGGCTTCTTTCAAAATGATTTCGTGCGCTTCGAGCAACCGGGAGATTTGAACGGGGACTTCTTCGCGTCCGCGCGGAGGACGAGGAATGAAAGTGGTCTCCGCCACATCAGCAGCCATAGCGATGCTGATGCCGCCGAGGAGTTGAATGCGTTCGGCAATCGAATCGACGAGTTCAAGCTGCTCGCCGAAATGCTTGTCAAAAAGGAGATGCAATTGGTAGAAGGATGGTCCCGCTACCTGCCAGTGATGCTTTTTGTAGAGATCGCGCAGGGTCATCGTATCCGCCAGGACCTGATTCAACATCTCGGCGCTGGACGCGCAGGCTTTTTGATCGAGGGCGATCGGCAGTTTGGCGATCGCGCCAAAAGCCTGGATCTCCGGGGCGTGTTGGTGTACGAGCGGACGAGACCGGTCGGTTGGGTCCGCGCTCCGGCCTTCTTTGTCTTTCGGATGCGTTGGTTTATTCACCATTTCAGTTTCTCCTTTTCTTCAGTTTGATTCCCGGTTTAGTTAGTGCGCTTCCCGACTTTCCCGATAGCCTTATTTCTGCGAACCCTATAACTGCACGAACCCCGTGATTGTATATGATTAGATTCGGTGCAGGCGTGGAAAGGTGCAGGCCGAAACTGCAATTCTCTTAAGACACCACGCAGGCGGCAGGTTGAAATCACGGCACTCTGGAAATTCCCTCATCAGAAAGAGCACAATGGTCCCTTCGATTCTTGGGTTTTGGAGACGGGCTGATGGCCGACGTATCAAACCGAGCGAACTCCATCCCTCCGGCCGGTGAGATGATCGAAGCTTCCGGTGGAGAGCTGATGATTCGCTGCCTGAAGGCGGCTGGCGTGAAATATGTGTTTGGCATTCCCGGCTCGAATGAAGCGGGAGTGATGGATGCGCTGGTCGATCATCCGGATTTGCAGTTCGTTCTGGGCTTACACGAAGGTCCGATCACGGCGATGGGTGATGGGTATGCCCGAATTTCGGGACAACCGTCGTTCGTGATGGTTCATGCTGTTGCGGGAACCGCGAATGGGTTAGGACAACTTGCGAATGCCGCGGTCGATGGGACGCCGATCGTTTTTGTCGCCGGGAATCAAGACTCGCGGCTGCGCGGACGCGATGCATTTCTGGAGTGGGAGGAATTGACGGCCCTGGGGCAAAGCTGCGCCAAATGGACGTGGGACGTGCTGCGGGCCGACTCGATTCCTGAAATCATGCGGCGGGCATTCAAGATAGCGGGCACGGCGCCGCGCGGCCCTGTCTTCCTCACGTTTTCGAAAGATCTGTGGTTTGAGGAAAAAGTGAAGGCTGAAATGCTGCCGCAAGAAAGATTCGCGGTGGCCAGCCGGACCGGCCCTGACCGCGAGTCCATCGAGCGAGCGGCGCAACTGCTGTTGCAGGCGAAGGCTCCGCTATTGCTTGCGGGCGAGGACATCAGCAAGTATGGCGGCCGAAAGCAATTGATCGAACTGGCGGAATTATTGGCGGCGCCCGTGGTGGGAGATTTCGTGGCCGGACACGGCCACATCGATTTTCCGACGGCCCATCCACAATATTTCGGATATTTTCCGGGGCAAAAACAATTTCCATTGGCTTTCGACGTATTCTTCAGCGCGGGCGGGCGCATGTTTTCCGAATATGACTACACTTCCGAGCCGATTGTGGCGCGCGACGTGAAAACGATTCATCTGAGTATCGATTCGCTCCGGATCGCGCGCACCTATCCAGTGGATGTTCCGATTCTGGCGAATCCTGAGGAAGCGTTGAGAGCGCTGCTCGAAAGGGTCCAATCGCAAATTTCATCGGCACGGAAAAAAGAAAATCCGGAACGCTTGAAACGGATCGCCAAATTTCGCAATGAAATGGATGCTGCCCGAAAAAAACAATTAAAAGAGGAATGGTCCAGTGAACCGATCTCCACGCCGCGCCTGATGGCGGAACTGAATGAGGCCATGGATCCGAATGCAATCGTGGTCGCGGAGACAATTACCTCCGATCCAATTCAGGCCAGCTACATCGACTATTACAAAGGCGAGCCGGGGCGAATGCATGTGGTTTCTCAGGGAGGGATTCTGGGATGGGGAATCGGAGCGGCGTGCGGCGCGAAGCTGGCTGCTCCGGACCGCGAAGTGGTTTTGCTCAGCGGCGATGGCAGTTTTCAGTTTGGAATTCAGGGACTGTGGACCGCGGCACGTTATCACATCCCCGTACTCTTCGTTATCTTGAACAATCGCAGTTACCAGTCGAACCGGCTTGGCCTGGTGAAGCGCGCGGGCCGCGCCGCTGAGACGAAAAAATATATTGGCAGCCACCTGGGTGATCCGGAGATCGACCATGTGGCGATTGCTCGTGGCTATGGCGTGGAGGGGAACCGTGTCGCCAAACCGGATGAGATTCAACCGGCGCTGAAGCAAGCTTTGCAGACAGTTCGCGGCGGAAAACCGTACGTCCTGGATGTCTTGATCGCCCGCCGATTTCAGGATGCGGATGCGACATGGCATGAGAAATTCTCGGTCGCGCAGAAAATGAAATCGATCCAAAGTAAACGCTAACCAGGCGGGAGATTCCAGTCTCTCCGGGGATTTCGATGCGGCCCGGGTTGATTCTTGATTCGAAGCAGGAAATTGGCCACAATAGTTGAGCAAGCGCTGTAAAATTTCCGCAGTCTCCCGGTTACGCCGTGAATCAGCTCAATCCTTACCCTTCGTCCCCTGTTGGTCTTGAATGGGCACATCCCATTGTTCAAGAGTGGTTTGTCGCCAAGTTTGGGACGCCCACTGAACCACAAGAGCAAGGCTGGCCGCACATACTGGCGGATAAAACCACCCTGATCTGCGCTCCCACAGGGTCAGGTAAGACGCTGGCCGCTTTCTTAACGTGTATCGATCGCCTGGTGCGCAAGGCTCTGACGGGCGCTCTGGAGGACAAAACAGAAGTTCTCTACATTTCTCCGCTGAAAGCGCTAGGGAACGACATCCGCAATAACCTCGATGTGCCACTCGCGGAAATCGTGCAACTCGCCGGAAGGCACGGATTCTTGATGCCCGAAATTCGGACGGCGGTGCGCACCGGCGATACTTTGATGCACGAGCGTCGCGCGATGCTGAAGCGCCCTCCGCACATTCTGGTGACGACGCCCGAATCGCTCTACATCCTGCTGACGGCGGAAAAATCGCGCGAAATACTACGCGATGTGAGGACAGTGATCGTTGACGAAATCCACGCCGTGGCGGATGACAAACGAGGAGCGCACCTGGCCCTTAGCCTGGAACGGCTGGGTGTATTGACCTGGCAACAGCCCATTCGAATTGGCCTTTCGGCCACACAAAAACCCATCGAATTGATTGCGCAATTCCTTGCCGGCAGCGAGAAGCCGGAGCCCGTGATTGTTCACATCCCGAACCGGCGGAAGCTCGACTTGGCGGTGGAAGTACCCGCGAGCGAACTAGGGCCGGTGGCTTCGAATGAAATGTGGGCGGAGATCTACAAGCGAATCGCCGAACTGGTCGGGCAAAACCGCTCGACACTGATCTTCGTCAACACCCGGCGATTGGCGGAACGGGTGGCGCACAACCTGGCCGCGTTGCTGGGCGAGGATGTGGTGGCTTCGCACCACGGCAGCTTGTCAAGGCAGCGGCGGCTGGCTGTGGAGAGCAAGCTGAAGGCAGGTGAGCTTCGGGCGCTGGTTGCGACTGCGTCGCTCGAACTGGGAATCGATCTCGGTACGGTGGATCTTGCCTGCCAGATCGGATCGCCCCGATCGATCGCTGTCGCATTGCAGCGTGTGGGCCGCGCCGGCCACTGGCGAGGCGCGATACCGAAGGGACGAATTTTCGCCACGACGCGCGATGAATTGTTGGAGTGCGCGGCGCTGGTCCGGGCAATCCACATCGGTGAACTGGATCGAATCATGATTCCCGAGGCTCCGCTGGATATTCTGGCGCAACAAATTGTGGCCGCGTGCGCGGCGGAAGAGTGGGCCGAAGAGGAGTTATTCACGCTGGTCCGGCGCGCTTACCCTTATCGCAATCTGGCTCGGGCTGACTTCGAAGCTATTCTTGAAATGCTTTCCGAAGGAATCGCTGCGCGGAGGGGACGCTATGGAAGTTATCTCCACCGCGACAAGGTAAACGGCCGGCTGCGGGGGCGACGCGGCGCGCGTTTGGCCGCGATCACCAGCGGCGGGGCAATTCCGGATAACGCGCTGTATTCGGTGATTGCGGAGCCGGAAGGATTCATGGTCGGCACCGTGGACGAAGATTTCGCCGTGGAAAGCATGAGCGGCGACATCATGCTGCTCGGCAACACTTCGTGGCGCATTCGGAGTATTCGCGGCGGAGCTGTTCAAGTGGAAGACGCCAAAGGAGCGCCGCCGAACGTTCCCTTCTGGCGGGGCGAAGCGCCGGCGCGAACGATGGAGCTTTCCCAGCAGGTTGGCGAACTGCGGGAAAGGGTCAGCTCTGCCACGCCGCACGTTGCTCCCGGATTCGTTCGAGAAAATTCCGTCGAGGCGGATGCCGCCGTGAATTGGCTGAAAGCGGAATATGGCTTGGACGATTCCGGCGCGGAACAAGCCGTGGAGTATGTGGTATCGGGACGGGCCGTGCTGGGCGCTGTTCCCACGCAACAAACGGTGATTGCCGAGAGATTTTTTGACGAGAGCGGCGGGATGCAATTGGTGATTCATTCGCCGTTCGGAGCGCGGATCAACAAAGCGTGGGGACTTTCCCTGCGAAAGCGTTTCTGCCGGTCATTCAATTTCGAGCTGCAAGCCGCCGCAACCGACAATGGATTAAATATCTCGCTGAGCGAGCAGCATAGTTTTCCGCTTGCGGACGTTTTTCATTTTTTGCATCCCACGTCCGTGCAGCCATTGCTGGAGCAAGCGGTTCTGGCAGCGCCGATGTTCACCACACGCTGGCGCTGGGCAGCCGGGCGGGCGCTGGCTTTGCTCCGCTTCCAGGGCGGGAAGAAAGTGCCTCCGCAGATTCAGCGCATGCGGTCGGATGATCTGTTGGCGGCGGTGTTCCCGGAAGCGGCGGCCTGCCAGGAAAATATTGAAGGCGATATCTCGATTCCCGATCACCCGCTGGTGCGCGAAGCGATGAAAGATGCGCTGACCGAAGCAATGGATATTGAAGGCTTGAAAGAAGTGCTGGCAGGAATGGCGCAGGGGAGAATCCAGTGCGTGGCGGTGGATACTCCGGTGCCGTCGCAATTTTCGCACGAAATCCTGAATGCCAATCCTTATGCCTATCTTGACGATGCGCCACTGGAGGAACGGCGGGCACGCGCCGTGGAAATGCGGCGCATGCTGCCGGAATCGGTACTTTCAGAAGTCGGCCGGCTGGACCCGGCAGCGATCGCGGAAGTGCGCGAAGAGGCCTGGCCCGATGTGCGGGATGCCGATGAATTGCACGACACGCTGGAAACTCTGATCGGTCTGCCAGAACCAGGCGACGGGGCGTCCGCTATGCGGAGAGTGGAAGCTTGGAGAGACTATTTTCTAGAACTTGCTTCCGGGCACCGGGCCGGGCGGGCCGTGGTGGAGGGTCGCGCCTACTGGGTTGCCACAGAAAAAGCGAAGACGTTTGTGGCAGTTTTTCCAAACGCGAATTTCGAAACTTTGCTGCCTGATGTCGAATCGAGCGAGCCATCGCGCGAAGATGCTTTGCTGGCACTGCTGAACGGATGGATGGCGCACAGCGGGCCGGTGACGGTGCGCGGCCTGGCGGAAGATTTAGGAATCGCCGAGGCGGATGTGGACAAGACTTTTTTGCGCATGGAAGCCGCCGGAACGGTGCTGCGCGGGAATTTCACGGACACGCAGGGCGAGACGGAATGGTGCGACCGGCGGCTGCTGGCGCGCATTCACCGGCTCACTGTGGGAAGGCTGCGCAGCGAAATTCAGCCCGTCAACGCGGCCCAGTTCATTCGCTGGCTGCTGCGGTGGCAGCATGTTGCCCAGGGAACGCAGACCTTCGGTGATCGCGGCACGCTGGAAGTGCTCCAGCAGCTCCAGGGTTACGAAGCGCCGGCGACAGCGTGGGAGCGGCACATACTGCCCAGCCGCGTTGCGGATTATGATCCAAAAGTTTTGGATCAACTTTGCCTGATGGGGGCGGTGGGTTGGGGACGGCTTTCGCCGCATCCGGCGACACTGGAAGCGCTGAGCGAAGCCGGCCGCCGCGTGGTTCCCACAAGCTCGGTGCCGATTGCATTTTTTGTGCGCGAGGATGCGGATTGGATGATTTCGCGGCACGCTGATGCTGACCAGGGCGAGCCGCACGGCTTGAGCCAGAACGCGCGCGATACTTTGAAATTTCTGCGGCAGCGTGGCGCGTCGTTTTTTGCGGACATTGTACGCGGCGCGGGGAAATTGAAATCGGAAGTGGAAACCGCTTTGTGGGAACTGGTGGCTGCCGGGATGATTACGGCGGATGGCTTCGACAATTTGCGCGCGCTGATCGATCCCAAAAGACGGGCCGGTCAAGGAAGCGGGCGAAGCACGCGGCCACGGCACAGCTCCGGGCGCTGGTCTCTGCTATATGCCGACGGAGTTCCGGATCGGGCGAAGATGCTGGAGGCCACGTGCTCGATGCTGCTGCGGCGCTATGGCGTAGTGTTCCGCGAAATTCTGGGGCGCGAAAGTATTGTGCCGCGATGGCGCGAAATTCTGATCACGCTGCGGCGTCTGGAAGACCGGGGAGAGATTCGCGGGGGCAGATTTGTCAGCGGCTTCCTGGGTGAACAATTTGCCTTGCCGGTGGCCGTGGAATCCTTGCGCGCCACGCGCAAGCAGGAACCGTCAGGCGAAACGGTGACGATTTCAGCGGCGGACCCGTTGAACCTGGCCGGGATATTGGCGCCGGGGGATCGAGTGCCGGCTATTTCCAATCGAGTGGTGACACTTCGCGATGGAATTCCTGTCGAGTCCGCCGACGCGATTGCCAGGTTTGAACAATTGGCGGCCGGACGCTGACGAGAACACATCCCATTTGACAACCAGAACGGATCACTTAAACGAGAGGTAGGCATAACGCAACACAAACAGAACCGTCAAAATCCAGATTAACGGACTGATCTCGCGGTATTTTCCGGAACCGAGTTTGACTAGCGCATAAGCAATGAGCCCCAGGCTCAAACCCGTGGCGACGCTGAATGTGAACGGAATGGCCACCAGGGTGAGAAAAGCCGGGAATGCTTCGCTGAAATCATTCCACTCGACGCGCGCCACGGACCTGCACATCAGCGCGCCGACCAGAATCAACGCGGGCGCCGTGGCGTAGAGAGGAATGGCACCGACCAGCGGCGAGAAAAACAGAGCCACCAGGAAGAGAGCAGCAATTAGCACGTTTCCCAGTCCAGTGCGCGCGCCTGCCGCCACGCCGGCGGCGCTTTCGATATAGCTGGTGACGGTGGAGGTTCCCACCGTGGCGCCAAAGACCGTGCCCACCGCATCGGCAAGCAAGGCGCGGCTGGCGCGGGGAAGTTTGCCATCGCGCATGAAACCAGCTTGCTCGCAAACTCCCACCAACGTGCCGACGTTGTCGAATAAATCCACGAAGAAAAATGCGAAGACCATCTCCAAGAGCCCGATACGCATGGCCGCGGACAGGTCGAATTTGAACAGCGTGCTGGCAGGATGCGGAAGCGAAATGAAATGCAACGGCCATTGCTGAAGCCCGCGAAGGATGCCCGCGAAAGTGGTGATCACGATTCCGATCAGGATTGCGCCGCCGGCGCGCCGCGTTACCAAGATGGCCGTGAGAATCAAGCCAAAGGCGGCGATCTGGACTTGAGGATCCGAAAAGCTGCCCAGCCCCAGAAACGTTGCCGGCTGCGCGACCACCATCTTCGCGTTCCGCAAACCGATGAAAGCGATGAACAATCCAATTCCGGCGGCGGTGCTGAATTTCAGGCAATCCGGTATTCCGTTCACAATCTGTTCGCGCACCCGCGTCAGCGTGAGAACCAGAAACAGCAATCCGGACAAAAACACCACGCCGAGCGCGGTCTGCCACGGTATGCCCCTGCCGATGACAACGGAATAAGTGAAGTAGGCGTTCAGCGACATTCCCGGCGCGAGGGCGATCGGGTAGTTGGCCCACAGACCCATCACCAGAGTCGCCACAGCCGCAGAAACACAGGTGGCGAAGAGCACGCCTTCGATGGGCATTCCCGCTTCGGCAAGAATTCGGGGATTGACGACGATGATGTAGGCCATCGTCACAAACGTGGTCAAGCCACCCAGCATCTCCTGGCGGACGGTGGTGCGATTCTCGGCCAGCTTGAACCAGCGCTCGAGCACGGACGAACTCCTCATGAGCTGGAAGGCGGTCTCAGGATCCTGCTCATTTTTCGGCGTCGAGTATACCCTTCCGCGGGAGAGGGTAATTCTAAAAGCCATCCGATAAACGGAAGTGAGCGCGAATCTGTTCGCTTCAGGGGCCAAAGCCCAAATTCTTCAGAACTGCTATGTCGGAGCTGAAGCTCCGACCCCCTAAAAACCTTTATGAGACAGGCTGCAATGTTGGGCCTGGGCAAGCAGCCACTTGGCATGGCGGGAAGACAGAGGCTATGCCAACCGCTCGGTTCAACTCAACGATTTCATCACCAGAGCCTTGAATTTTGCTTCGTCGGCAGTGACGCAAATGTTGAGATTCGGTTCTTTCTTCCAGATTCCAAGTTCGTCGATCACGATCATGCCGGTGGTCAGATCTCCGGAGACTTCGGAATCGGCAGCGCGTTGCACGCTTTTTGTGATGATCGAGGGATCGATGAAGGTGGCGACGCAAAGAGAATCAGGATGGTTCGAGCCAGCCAGGTGCTGGACCTCCTTGCAATACACGCGACGGATGCGGTTGATGTCCCAGAAAAATTTGGCGAGGGGAGTTCCCAGCTTGGCCACCTGGTCATAATCCGCGTCGGTGAAAATCGAGTAACGGTAGGTGACATCGAAACCGGTCATGTACAAGGGAACGCCGGATCGAATCATGATGCGAGTGGCCTCGGGGTCGACCCAGGCGTTGTAGGTGGCGGCCGGAGTGATATTCCCGCAAAACATGTAAGTGCCGCCCATAAAGTAGATGGCGGCGAGATTTTCACGAACGGAGGGATTCTGCAAAGCGAGCGCCACATTGGTGAATCCCCCGATGGCAAACAGCGTAACTTCACCCGGATACTTATTCACGATCGAGGTAATCGCGTCCACGGCATGTTCGCGTTCGGGCCGCTGCTTGGCTTTCGGGAAAAACGAATCGCTCATGCCATCGCTGCCGTGAACGTTGGTGACCGTGTGATGATAAGAATGCATCATGGGCTGGCGCGCCCCCAGGTAAACCGGGACTTGGCCCGAGCGGCCCGCCATCTGGATGGTATACAGCGCGTTTTCCGCTTCCTGATCGAATTCCACGTTGCCGACGACGATGGTGATGGCTTCAATCTGAATATCCGGAGCGCGAAGCGCGAGCAGCAGCGCCACGGCGTCGTCCGTTGCGGTATCGGTGTCAATGATGATTCTTCGCATGTAGTTTGCTCCTGAGATTGTGAGCCGGGATGGCTGCGCTCAGAACGAGGGCGCGGCTGAAGCCGGCCCCTACGCGATTCAGGGCGCAGCCCATCCACCGGCCGGAACTTTTAATGGCTGCGTTGGGGACGAGTCATTAAATCCACGAAGAGTTTCTTGAAACGCTCGACGTCAAATTCCCAAAGAACATCGGCGACTCTGGCATTGGGCGGCGACAAAGGTTTTTGTGATTTCGGAGATGGATGTTCTGGCCATGGTCCGCCACCGTAGCCCTTGGGAAATTCATCCCAGAATACGGACGCGCTGTATTCCATTCCCTGCATGGTGTCGATGTCCACGTAATAGCGACGCGTCTCGGTGAAGAGGGATGGATCGATGATGTAGGCAGCTTCGAGCTCGTCCGGCATGCGGAACCACGATGAGCGACGGCCTTCCTGGTAAGGCTTGAGCATCAGTTCGCGGTGCAAGTCGGCGATTGGCTTGTTCTTGCCATTGGCGATGGCTTCCACAAGCTCGGGACTCATGTGTACCTTTTCCGAGATGTCCACGGTGACCAGCGTGAGCTTCGGCCAGGGCGCGCGAAGAACGATTTTTGCCGACTCGGGATCATAGATCACGTTCACCGTTTTCGGCTGATAGGCGGGGCTCGTGCCCATGAAAAGAATTTCCCTGGTAAGGGGGACGATATCCGGGGCAATGCTGATCGCCAGCGCAATGTTGGTGAGCGCGCCGCCGCAATAGAGAATGACCTGATGGGGATTCTCGCGAATGGTCTTGATTATGAACTCGGCGGCATGGCCTGGCTGCGGCTTGAGTTTGGAAAAACCTCCGGGCGGCGGCGTGACCACGTCGGGGCCGGGATTATTTTCCGCGTAGGCGCCGAGAAATGCGTCGGTGCGGTTGCCGCCGTAGAGTTTGGTGAGCAGCCAAATTTCCTGGCGGGTCTGCAGAAGAGGAAATTCCGAACCCATGTAAACGGGCACTTCCGGCCGGTTCATTAATTCGAGCAGCTTCAATACGTCGGCGGTTTCCTGCTTGAGCCAGCCGTTTCCGGTCACGACGGTGACGCCCAGAACATCGATGTTGTCCGCTTGGAGCAGCATGACCAGGGGATTTTCGTTTCCTCCGATCACGCCATCGGCGTCCTGATCGAAGATCACTTTTTTCTTTTCGTTGCCCTGGCTTTGCGATTGCACTGCAGGAGCAAACAGCAAGGTGATCAACAGCAGACTCAGCGGCCACAGAGAGCTTTCTAGATGCTTTCGCATGGGTACTCCTCCTCGACTTGGTTGAGACAACGACTGGTTTAGCAGGCTGCCGAAAAAGTCGATAGCCGCTCTCCGATGGAATGACCACCCTTGATGAGCGACGAAGAAACTATCTTCTGCTCTAGCATTTAGGATTTGCTCCCGATTCCTCGTCGCTTCGCTCCTCGGAATGACACACAAAGTGAGTTTTTCCGCAGACTATTAGGTAACAAAATCTCCATCTGTGGCCCCCGAACCTTCGCTTGTTATGCTTTGCGAACTGGTTTAATCATCAAATCCACAAAATGCTGTTTGAAGCGCGCCTTATCCATGGTGGTGAGCACGTCGACCAGGCGAGCGCCGGGAGGCGGCCCCGCATACCACTGGGGAGTGCGCTCCATGCGAGGGCCGTGCCAGACGTCGTCCCAATTCTTGACCCAGAACATGGAATCTCCATAGCGGGCGCCGGGCGAAGTGGTGATATCCACGTACATCGGATCCGAGTGAGTGAAGATGGACGGGTCCGTGATCTGGGCCACGCACATCTCGTCCGGCATTCGAAAACCGGTGGAATGTGGATTCTTTTCAAAAGACTTCAGGGAATGTTGCTGGAAAAGATCGGAAATCGGGCTGGAGGCGCGCGCCGCGATCTCTTCGACCATGCGGCGGCCGGGGCGAAGATCGTCACCGATGTGAACCTGTTCGCCAAGGTCCACTGTGACGATCGTTACTTTCGGCCAGGGCGCGCGGAGAACGATGCGGGCGGCCTCGGGATCGAAAAATACGTTGAATGCACTGGTGAAAAGATTGAGGCCGGTGCCCATGAAGATCAACTCGGGGACGAGCGGAACGATTCCCGGGTCGATCAAAATCGCCAGGGCCACGTTCGTCAGCGGACCACCTGCATAGAGCGTCACCTGGCCGGGATTTTCGCGAACAGTGCGGATGATGAAGCGAGCGGCATGTTCTTGCTGCGGCTTCAGCTCGGCGAACCGGTCATAGGGCGGCGGCAGCGGCTGGACGTCATTCGGTCCTTTATTGTTGCGGTTGAATGCGCCCAGCCACGGATCGAGGCGATGGCCGCCATACAGTTGATAACGGAGAAGCGCCTCTTCCTTCCGGTTGATCATGGGCAGTTCCGCCCCGGCGAACACTGGGACTTCCATGCGTCCCATCATCTCGAGAAGCCGGAGCGTGTAGGCCATCTCTTGCTTCAGCCACTCGTCGCCGGTGACGAGCGTGATTCCCAGCAAGTCGACGTTGCCGGCTTGCAGGAGCATCAGCATGGCCTGGATATCCGTGCCGAGTGGACCCGAGTTGTCCTGGTCATAAATCACTTTGCGGCGCGCAGGAGATTCGGGAGAACCGAAGGCGAGACCCGTCGGAAGCGCCGAGAGGGCGAGAGCGGTGGCAGAATCCTGCAAGAATTCGCGACGATTCATGGTCATTGGTTATGCTCCTGCCTTGTTGGCGGCGAGTGGAGATTTGCGGATCGGCCGGGTCAGTAGATCTATGAATAATTCGCGGAAGCGGTCCTTATTGAGGTCCTGGAGGACGTAAACGAGTCCCGCGCCGGGCGAAGGATTGTTCTGTCCTGCGGCCGGGCCGCCGCCAATTTTTTCGCGCCAGTTCTTATCCCAGAATAAGGTGTCGCCATAATGGCCATCGTCGTCCGTGAGGACATCCGCGTACATCTCCGCGACCGAAGTGAAAATGGAAGGCTCGATGATCTGAGCCATCATCATTTCGTCCGGCATGCGAAACCAGGTGAGGCGCGGATTTTCGCGGTGTGTTTTCTGCTCATAATCGCGGAAGAGATCGCTGATGGGGAAGTGGGCGCGTTCGACAATCGTATCCACCCTGCCTTCGTCGCTCATGTGAACTTTCTCTGCAAGGTCGGCCGTCACAATCGTGAACTTCGGCCAGTTCGCGCGAAACGCGATCTTGGCGGCCTCGGCATCGAAATACACGTTCACGGAGCTGGTGGAGCGGTACATCGAGCCGCCCATGAAGACGACTTCTTGAGCGAGGGGCACGAAGCCGGGATCGAGCATCGCGGCAATGGCCAGATTCGTCAGCGCGCCGCCGCAGAAAATAGTGACCTCGTGCGGGTGAGCGCGCACGGTTTTAATCATGAATTCCGCGGCGTGGCCGGGCTGCGCCTTGATTTCGGCGAATTTGTTGTAGGGCGGCAGCAGCGGCCTGATTTCATCAGGGCCCCAATGGTCTTTATTGAATGCCCCGAGGAAAGCTTCGATGCGGCGCGAGCCGAATAGTTCATAGCGCATCTGCGCCTGTTCCTTCGTATTCAACAGAGGCTGTGCCGCCCCCGCATAGACGGGGACTTCCGTGCGCCCCATCAACTCGAGCAGACGAAGGGCGTAGGCGGTCTCCTGCCCGACCCAAAAGTCAGTGGTGACGGTGGTGATGCCGAGAAGATCGATCTTCTCCGATTGGAGCGCCATCAGGGTTGCGATCGTGTCGGTGCTCAGCGGGCCCCGGTGATCCTGGTCGTAAATCAATTTTCGGACACCCCCAGGAGCCGGCGAGCCAGCCGCAGATGTGGTCTGCGCCGCGGCTTCCTCTTTCCCGGGGCGATTTTTCGCTTCCTCGAGCCAATTGCTGGGATTCATGTGCACTCCTTTTCTGTGTACTTCGCCCGTCAAGCGACCCGTTCGATTCGCTTCACTGAGAACAGCACGATCAAAAATGCGGCCGGATGCAACAAGCCGGCAATGAGGAACACCGGGCTGTAACTGTGGAATGCGCCGAGCATTTGCCCCACGGCATAATTGAAAAACATTCCGCCGAAAGAACCAGCCGCGCCCAACAGGCCAGCCACCGATGCGACGACTCGAGACGGGAACATGTCGGCAGGCAAGGTCTGCATGATGGTGGACCAGAATTGGTGGCCGAACAGCGCAAGACTGAAGAAGAGAATGGCCAGCTTCAGCGGGGATTTCGCAATCAGAAGCGACGCCGGCATGAGCGCGGCAGCGATTCCGAGGGCGATTTTGCGCGAGTGATCGATGCTGACTCCGCGCTGGATCAACTTGCTGCTCAACCACCCGCCCACGAAGCTTCCGGCGCCCGCGAAGGCATAGGGAATCCAGGCGTAATAGCCGATTTCCTTAATGTTGAGCTTGCGCACGTCGGCCAAATACTTGGGAAGCCAGAAGATGAAGAAATACCATGCGGAGTCTGACAGGAATTTCGCCGAGAGAAGCCCCCACATCTGGCGATACTTGAAGAGTTCGGCCCAACGGATGCGCGGCACGACGGCCGGCACGACCGGGACACCATCCACGATCACCGAGGGAACGGCCGCGGGGGTGTGATAGACGCGCAACCAAATAAACGTCCAAAGAAAGCCCAACATTCCGGTGACAAAGAACACCCAGCGCCAACTGGACCAGTAAACGATCGCGGCGATCAGCGGAGGCGCAATCACCGCACCCACGCTCGAGCCCGTATTGAAAATCCCGAAGGCGAAAGAGCGCTCCTGCGGCGGAAACCACTCCGACACCGCCTTGGCCGAGCCTGGGAAACCTCCGCCCTCACCCATCCCCAGCAGGAAACGATAAATGCTCAGGGTGAAGACTCCGGTCACAGTGCCGTGCAGAAAATTGGCCGCGGACCACCAGAGAATCATCAGCGCATAACCGGCGCGCGTGCCGAGCCAGTCGATGATTCTGCCGCCGCCGATGTACATCAACCCGTAGGCCATCAGAAAAAGAAACTGAAGGTGGGCGTACTGCTGGTCGGTGAGCGGTATGTGTTTCTGCAACTCGACGACAACCACCGGAAGATTCTGGCGGTCGAGATAATTCAGGGCCGTCGCGGCGGCCAGCAACCCGGCGATCCACCAGCGCGCCTTTCCCGGCAAGGTGGGAATCCGTAACGCAGAAGAATCACTCATTTTGAGCCGAGCCTTTGCAGGAAGAGCTGCTTCACAGCCTCGGCGGAGATATCCGTGCAGACTTGAACATTCGGTTGCACCAGAGTCGTTCCCAGGATTCCCAGGTGATCGCCTTCCGGCTCGATCTTCTGGATGCGATTTCGCCGGTTGGCGACGGTCATCCCGGTGGTCAATTCGCCCTTCGTTTCCACATCCACTTTCATGGCCTCAAACGTGAAGAGAGAGGGATTGATCACGGCAACGGTTGTGGCCAAGTCATTGAACCCGACTTTGGGAGTGGTGTTCTGATCCAGGGGGAATCTTCGAATCCGGAATCCCCCGA
>JBGQGW010000015.1:0-29387 GCA_041497605.1 Terriglobia bacterium
CCTGGACCAGAACATCGATGTCGCCGAGCAAGAAGTGCAGGCTGCGATCAATGCCGGCACCACGTATCTTCCGAAAGATCTGCCGAATCCCCCCATTTACAGCAAAGTGAATCCAGCTGATTCTCCTATCCTCACGTTGGCGCTTACTTCCGATACCTTGCCGCTTTCCAAAGTGGAAGATCTGGCAGATACGCAGCTCGCTCAGAAGATCTCGCAACTTCCGGGTGTCGGGCTCGTTTCGATCAGCGGCGGGCAGAAACCGGCCGTCCGAATTCAGGCCAATCCGACGGCGCTGGCTTCTTACGGTCTTAGTCTCGAAGATTTGCGCAGTGCGCTCGCGGCGACCAACGTGGATCAGGCCAAAGGCGTAATTGACGGCCCCCGGCAATCCTACACGATCGGCGCGAATGACCAGCTTTTGACCAGCGCCCAATACCGGCCGATTATTCTCGCTTATGTGAATGGCGCGCCCGTACGCATCTCCGACATTGCCACTGTGGTGGATGGCGCTGAAAACGTGAAGCAAGCCGCGTGGATGAATCAGACGCCGGCGGTGATCGTCAATATTCAGCGGCAGCCGGGAGCGAACATCATCAGCGTGGTGGATCGAATTCATCTCCTGCTGCCACAGCTTCAAGCATCGCTCCCCTCAGCGGTGAAGGTGACGGTGCTCACCGACCGCACGCAGACCATCCGGGCATCGGTGAAAGACGTGCAGTTTGCGTTGATGCTTACCATCGCGCTGGTGGTGATGGTGATCTTCCTTTTTCTGCGCAACTTGGCCGCCACCGTGATTCCCAGCGTCGCCGTGCCGCTCTCCCTGGTGGGGACATTCGGAATCATGTATTTGATGGGATACAGCCTGAATAACCTCTCGCTGATGGCGTTGACAATTTCGACCGGGTTCGTGGTGGACGATGCCATCGTGATGATCGAGAACATTGACCGGTACCTGGAGGCGGGAGAATCGCCGCTCAGCGCGGCATTGAAGGGTTCCGGCCAGATCGGCTTCACCATCGTTTCGCTCACCGTTTCGCTGATTGCGGTGTTGATCCCGCTGCTCTTCATGCGTGACATCGTGGGGCGCCTGTTCCGGGAATTTGCCGTCACGCTGGCAGTGACGATTCTGATGTCGGCCATCATTTCGTTGACGCTGACGCCGATGATGTGCGCGAAGCTGCTGAAGCACCGAGGAGAGAAACAGCAGTCCCACTTCTATCGCGCCTCCGAACGATTTTACGAACGGGTGATCGCGTTTTACGGCCGCACGCTGAAGTTTGTGCTGAAGTATCAGACCACCACTCTTCTGGTGACCGTGGGAACATTGGTCCTAACCCTCTATTTGTACGTCATTGTCCCCAAGGGCTTTTTCCCCGTGCAGGATACCGGCGTGATTCTGGGCGTTTCCGAGGCTCCGGAAACGGTTTCCTTCCAATCGATGGCCGGGCGGCAACAGGCGCTTGCCGCGGTCATCCTGAAGGACCCGGACGTTGCCAGCCTTTCCTCATTTATTGGAGTGGACGGCACCAATGTGACTCCCAACAGTGGGCGAATCCAGATCAATTTGAAATCCCGCGACGAGCGGAAGGAATCCGCCAGCGACATTATTCGCCGTTTGCAGCCGGAACTGGCGCAGGTGGAGGGAATCACACTTTACATGCAGCCGGTGCAGGATCTGACGGTCGAGGACCGGGTGAGCCGCACGCAGTATCAATATTCGATCGAAGACGCCGATGCCAATGAATTGAATGCCTTCACGCCGAGACTGCTGGCCCAGTTGGGAACGAAGCCGGAGTTGCGCGATCTGGCCACCGACCAACAGAACCACGGCCTGCAAGCAGATCTGGTGATCGATAGGGATACGGCGTCGAGGCTGGGCATCCTGCCGCAACAAATCGACGACACTTTGTACGACGCCTTCGGCCAGCGGCAAGTGTCGACCATGTTTACGCAATTGAATCAGTACCACGTGGTGCTCGAAGTGGCGCCGAGCTTTCAGCAGAATCCGGACTCGCTGAAGAGCATTTATGTGCACTCGAACACGGGCGCACAAGTTCCGCTCTCCGCTTTTTCGCACTTTCTACACTCGAACACGCCGCTCTCGATCAATCATCAGGGACAGTTTCCGGTCGTCACGATTTCCTTTAACCTGGCGCCGGGAGCTTCGCTGGGCGACGCGACCAAGGCGATTGATCAGGCGGAAAGCGAAATCGGGATGCCGCCGAGCATTCATTCCAGTTTTCAGGGAACCGCGGCGGCCTTCCGGAATTCACTTTCTGCGGAACCGCTGCTGATTCTTGCCGCGGTGGTGGCCGTTTACATCGTGCTGGGCGTGCTTTATGAAAGCTACATTCATCCCATCACGATTCTCTCCACCTTGCCCTCGGCTGGAGTGGGCGCGATTCTCGCGCTGTTGCTGACGCATAACGATCTCAATGTGGTCGCGCTGATCGGCATCATTCTCCTGATCGGCATCGTGAAGAAAAACGCGATCATGATGATTGACTTCGCCCTGGAAGCGGAGCGAGGGGAAGGCAAGCCGCCGGAGGAAGCCATCTTTCAGGCGTGTTTGCTGCGTTTCCGGCCCATCATGATGACCACCTTTGCGGCGCTGTTCGGCGGATTGCCGCTGGCGCTGGGCGGCGGCACCGGCTCGGAGCTTCGCCGTCCACTCGGCATCACCATCGTAGGCGGGCTGATTGTGAGCCAGTTGCTGACGCTTTATACGACACCGGTTGTTTACCTGGCATTCGACCGGCTGGCCCGGCGCTTGGCGCGCTACCGCATCGGCAATCCGATCGAGGAGCCCTCCAGGGCAGCGGATTAGTCCATGAATATTTCCGCACCATTTATCAAGCGGCCGGTGGGCACGTCCTTATTGACGATTGCCGTGCTGCTGACGGGAATTATTGCCTTCAATTTTCTGCCCGTTGCTCCTTTGCCGCAGGTCGAATTTCCGGTGATCCAGGTTTCCGCGGGGCTGCCGGGCGCGAGTCCGGAGACGATGGCTTCTGCTGTCGCCACCCCGCTCGAGCGGCAGTTTGGCAGGATTGCCGGCGTCAACCAGATGACGTCGAGCAGCCAACTGGGGACGACCAGCATCGTTTTGCAGTTCGATCTGAATCGAAATATTGACGCAGCGGCGCGCGACGTTCAAGCCGCCATCAACGCCGCCCGTGGGCAGCTCCCTACCGATCTCCCGAATAATCCGAATTATCGCAAGGTCAATCCGGCGGATGCCCCGATCCTGATCCTGGCGCTGACCTCCGATACCATCACGCTTCCTCGCATGTATGACGCGGCAGATTCCATCCTGGCCCAGAAATTGTCGCAGGTGGAAGGAATCGGGCAAGTGTACGTCGGCGGCGGAGCCCGTCCGGCTGTCCGTGCGGAAGTGAATCCGATGCAGATCGGCAAACTCGGGATCGGTCTCGAGCAGATTCGCGCCGCGCTCGGTAACGCCAATGCCAACCGTCCCAAAGGGGAGATCGCAGGGAGCCTGAACTCCTGGTCGATCAAGGCTAACGACCAAATTTTTAAAGCCGACGATTACCGGTCGCTGATCGTCGGCAAGAACAGTGCCGGAGCAACCGTGCGGCTACAGGACGTGGCGCAAGTGGAGGACTCGGTCGAAGACCTCCGCAATATTGGCCTGGCAAACGGCAAACCTGGCGTCTTGATGATCATATCTCGCCAGCCTGGCGCCAATATTATCGCGACAGTAGACCGCGTCCGCGCTTTGATGCCTTTGTTGCAAGCTTCGATTTCACCCGCGATCCACCTGGGCATTGTTTTGGATCGCACGACGACGATTCGGGCTTCGATTGCGGATATTGAATACACAATTTTGATTTCCATCGTGCTGGTCATTCTGGTGGTTTTCGCGTTTCTTCGCAGCGCCCGGGCCACATTTATTCCCAGCATTGCGGTGCCGCTATCGTTGATCGGCACATTGGGAGTGATGTATCTGCTGCACTACAGCCTCGATAATCTTTCGCTCATGGCGCTGGCCATTTCCACCGGGTTCGTGGTGGACGATGCCATTGTGGTGCTCGAAAACATCACCCGGTACCTGGAGAAGGGCCTTCGGCCGCTGGAAGCCGCTTATCGCGGAGCCGCGGAGATTGGTTTTACCGTGCTCTCGATGAGCACATCATTGATCGCCGTTTTCATTCCCATTCTGATGATGGGCGGAATCGTGGGTCGGCTTTTCCGGGAGTTTGCCGTCACCCTCAGCGTTGCTATCGGAGTCTCCCTGCTCGTCTCGCTGACGACGACGCCGATGTTGTGCGCTAAGTTCTTGCGGAGTAGCGAGCGGGAACAGCATGGCAGGATTTACCGGGCGGGTGAACGAGCGTTCGACGGGATTCTTCACGTTTACAGCAAGGCCCTCCGATGGGTGCTGCGGCATCAGCCACTCACTCTGGCGATCACCATCGGCACCGCTTGCTTGAGCATTTATCTCTACATCATCGTGCCGAAGGGATTTTTCCCGCAGCAGGATACCGGGCGGCTGGGCGGCGCCGTGCAGGCTTCGCAAGACATATCGTTCACAGCCATGCGCGCCAAGATGATCCAGTTCGTAAATGTTGTGATGAAGGATCCGGCAGTGGATACCGCGAATGGCTTTGCCGGCGGCCAATCCGCGGGGAATACCGGCCGCTTCTTTGTCACTCTGAAGCCCATGAAAGTGCGCAAGGCGACCGCCGATCAGGTGATTAATCGTCTCCGAGCCAAGCTAGCGACGGTTCCAGGCGCCACGCTTTTCTTGCAGTCGGCACAGGATCTTCAGATTGGCGGGCGGATGGGCACCTCGCAATATCAGTACACGTTGCAGGGCGAGTCGCTCAAAGAACTGAATTCCTGGGCGCCAGTGACCCTGGCGGCGTTCCGAAAACTTCCCGAGTTGCGAGACGTTTCCACCGATCAGCAGGATAAAGGCCTGCAAGCGAATCTCGTAATTGACCGCGACACGGCTTCGCGATTGGGCATCCAGCCGCGAACGATCGATCAGGTGCTTTACGACGCCTTCGGCCAGCGGCTAGTCTCCACCATGTACAATCAACTCAACCAGTATCACGTGGTGATGGAGGTGGCGCCGGAGTATTACCAGAGCCCTGACGCGCTGAAAAATATTTATGTTCAGTCGACCAATGGAACGCAGGTGCCACTCTCCGCGTTCACACATTACCAGCCGTCGAATACCTCTCTCGCCGTGAATCACCAGGGTCAATTTCCATCGGTCACTTTTTCCTTCAACCTCGCGCCCAACACTTCTCTGGGAGCTGCCACCAAGGCAATTGAAAATGCGAAAAAGGAAATTAATCTTCCCACCACCATCCGCGCGAGTTTTCAGGGCACTGCTGCGGCCTTCCAGGACTCGTTGAAGAGCGAGCCGATATTGATTTTAGCCGCGCTCGCTGCCGTCTACATTGTCCTGGGAATTCTCTATGAGAGTTACATACATCCCATCACGATTCTATCCACTCTTCCTTCGGCGGGCGTGGGCGCGCTACTCGCGCTCTTGATCACTCATAACGAGCTGAACGTGATTGGCACCATCGGCATCGTTTTGCTGATTGGCCTGGTGAAGAAGAATGCCATCATGATGATCGACTTTGCGCTGGAGGCCGAGCGCAAGGAAGGGAAATCGCCGGCGGAAGCAATCTACGAAGCATGCGTTCTGCGCTTCCGGCCGATCATGATGACAACCATGGCTGCGCTTCTCGGCGGTTTGCCGCTTGCCCTCGGCACCGGCGTCGGCGCTGAGCTGCGCCGTCCGCTCGGGATCACGATTGTCGGCGGACTGATCGTCAGCCAGATGCTCACTCTGTTCACCACGCCGGTGGTCTACCTGTACATGGATCGAGTGCGTCTCGGCGTCGGCGGCCGGCGGCGCGCCGAATTTCATCCTCAGGCACCCGCTCCCAGGCCCAACCCCGCCGACTAGACAAGTCATTTGCACTCCGTCGAAAATCCCAGGCGCTCTGGATGTCACGTCCTTCGAACTGCGGAAATATCCATAATGAAGTCATTCCGAACGAAGCGCGTTGTTTGCGTCCCGATTCTTTTGATCGGGACGAGGAATCAAGAGCAGATTGTAATAGCTCTAGAGCCGGTAAGATTGTTTGAGAGTAGTACTCACATCAAGGAAGATTGGTAAGGTTTTCGCCGCAGATTCCAAAGACCGAGAGCAGGTTCGTCAGCCCCATCAATTCACGCACTTGCTTGCTTAAATTAATGAGCCGCAGATCGCAATGTGATTTCTTCGCGATGATGTACAGCGCTACCACCGTCCCCAGGCCGGCACTGTCCATGTGAGTCAGGTCGCTCAGGTCGAGGGCAAGCCGTTTCGTGTGCGGGATCAACTTCTTCACTTCCTCCTTGAGCTGCGCGGTCACCTCGGTCGTTAGTCTCCCGGTGCAATGCACCACCGTGGCCTCTTCCAGGACATATGTCTTCAGGGTGAGGCGTGGCGAGGGGATGCTTCCTCGATCGGTTGCCATTGCGAATCTCCCTTAGGCGTCGAAAGAAACTCCGGCAAAGCCTTCTGGAGGAGCGCCTGATCAGAAGTTCGATTCAAACACGCGAAATCGATGTTCGAGCTCCCACTGTTGTGTGGCTTTCTCACTCGACCCTAAAAATGCCGCGCAGGACGCCGATGGCTTATCGGCGCCAAGCGTATCTTTCGGGCAAGGGACTGCGGAACGAGTGAACATGTCCGGCTCGCGCCACAGGCTTGGGCCGGGCAAAAAACTGTGCTCCAAGCTCGTCCGCACGATCTTCTTGAGTTCCAGGTAACTCAAATTGTAGGAATCGGTGGCTCGAACGTATTCGTGCGTGATGTCGATGCGCGAGACTCCTTCGTCGTCGGTGGAAAGCGCGACCGGCACGCCAAGTTGCCGTTCGATCGGGAAAGGATGTTGCTTACCGCTGATGCCGAGAATTACATCGTTGCTGGTGAAATTCGTTTCGATCATCACATGTTTCGCCGCCATTTCTTTGAGCAGTTCATACGGATTATCTTCGTACATTAAATCGACGCCGTGCCCGATCCGCTCCGCGTGGGCCTCCTCGACGGCGAGCCGGACGTGGCAGCACAAGCCGCCCGGCGTCACCAGACCCGGGGCAAGTTCGCCTGCATGCAGGGTAATGTGCACCCTGGGATAGAGGCCGTGCAGAAAGCCGGCCATCTTCATGTGCAGCGCGTAGTCGTGCATCGAGGTGTAGCCGTCTTCAGGCATGACAAAATTTAGGCCCACGACGCGTGAATCAGCCGAAGCCACTTCGAAGCCCAGCACGGTCTGCGCGAACACTTGTTCCTTCGGATAACCGCGCAGCACTTGATATAGAAAGCGAAGTTCGACTTTACATGCGGCCGATTCGTCCGGCTGGCCGCAGTGCTCACGTTCCCGTCGCGTCTTTTCGCTCAGATCGATAAGGGAGCTATACACCGCGATATCGTCGCGAAGCCCGCGCGCCAGCAGGTCGTCGCGGAACTTGGCGAGATCGTCGTTCCATCCGAGTTGATAGGCGATGCGAGCGGTGTGGCCGAAGTCTCCCGTTACCATCAATTCAAGATATTGTTCGTTCTGGGCCGCGGCGCGTGTAGCAACTTCATCGAGCCATTCCCCCATGTGGCGGCGATCATCCAATCCGCCGAATTTCGAAAACGTGTCGAAGAAATGATCGTGCCTGCTGGTGCCGGCAAACGGCACGAAGCTGCGCATGGAAAACGCGTCCACCATCGCGTCGTAAACATGCTGATCCTTGAAAGCATTGGCCGCGGGCGCCTGGTTTTTGCCGCATTCGGCCTGCGTCGAATTATTTTCCTTCGCCCCTTGCGGCGGAACAAATCCAAATGTTGCCAGGTCCACGCACAGATGGTCTTCAGCGCCATTACGGATGAACGTCTCGGCGTAAATTGCGCCGCTCAGGTGGTTGTGCAGGTCCGCGCCCTTCGGCATGCGTACCAGAAAAGCGCGCAGATCGAGCGGATTCGCCATGGCTGCTTCCAGCGCCCGCGCCGTGCGCTGCTCGGCTGTCGCAGCCACGGCCGGTTTCGGTTTCGCCGCTTCCTGCGCAAAGATTGGAAGGGCGATGAAGATCAGTAAGATAAATGCGATGTGCCGGAGTGCGACGCGGTGAATATCGTGCGCCTTATTCATGTTTGCATTCTCTCTGGTGAAGTGTTCTACCGCGTTCAATTGTGGGAGCAACTTTAATATAGGATCTGCTTACTTCCTACATCGAAATGGTTCCACGCACAATCAGCCACAACGTCGTGATTCCGACGAGAAACCAAAGAAGTACGCCATGCAATAAGGGACGCACTCCTACCTGCCTCAGTGTTGAGCGGGAAATTCCGGTGCCGATCAGAAACAAAGTCGCCGTCAGCCCTAACTTTCCCAGCATGTTCAAGACGTGAGAAAGATTCGCGAGCGCGGGCACATAGGTGTTCACTACCGCCGCCAGGCAAAACAATAGAATGAACCAAGGCCACTGGATCTTGCTCTTGGAGTGTTTTACCAGCGCGATACCGAGCGCCACGGGGACGATCCACAGCGCCCGCGTGAGCTTCACCGTGGTTCCCACCACCAGCGCCGCGGCGCCATAGCGCGCCGTCGCTCCGACGACCGAGCTCGTGTCGTGGATTGCCAGCGCCGACCAAAGGCCAAATTGCTGCTGCGTAAGGTGCAGCGCCCATCCCAGCAAAGGAAAAATCAGCAGCGCAATCGAATTCAGTATGAAGATCGTTCCCAGCGATACCGCCGTTTGTTCTGCGTCCGCTTCGATGATCGGCGCCACGGCCGCGATCGCGCTGCCTCCGCAAATGGCCGTACCGGCCGAGATCAGCAACGATGACGTTTTGTTCACCTGCAGCATCCGCCCCAGTAGAAGGCCCACGGTAAGCGCGAATGCAATCCCGCAAGCGGTGTAGACGAAACCGCTGCGTCCGGCACGCAATACTTCATGCAGATTCATTCCAAAGCCCATGCCGACGACGGATGCCTGCAAAAGGAATTTCGAAAGATTGCGGCTATCGGCTTGGTAGGGATGAACAAAACAGAATCCGTAGACGAGTCCTGTGAGCAGCGCGATGGGCGGAGAGATTACCCCGCTGGCACAGAGGAGGAATCCTAGAAAAAAAAGAGTTTTGGTGTTGATCTTCACGCGAGCAGAAGAATCTCATACGGAAGGGATTGAATGTAGCCAATTTAAGACCAACCGTTCAAAAAAGCCATCGTTCGCCGGCCTTAGCGGAACCGGCGCGGCTGCGGCAAACCAGCGGGCCATCGTGCGGGTTGTGCGCCCAGAAGCGGAGTCGGCCGCTCCTATTGACACTCGATAGGAAGGATGCTAGCGTTTTGCAGATTCTCGATAGGAGAGCGTCCATGCCGTTGTTTCCTCGCCTGCGGAGCCTCTTCCGGAACTTGTTTCACAAGCGGCGCATAGAAGTTGATCTCGATGAGGAGATGTCCTCATACGTCGCGATGCTCGTCGAGGAAAAAATTCGCGCCGGCATGGCGCCCGAGGCGGCCCGGCGATCTGCCCGCCTCGAGGCGGGTGGAATTCAGCAACTCAAGGAGGAAGTCCGCGAAGCGCGCATGGGGGCGATACTCGAAAGTGTTTGGGCCGATCTGCGCTACTCGGTTCGGATGCTGGCGAAAAGCCCAGGTTTTACTGCGGTCGCCATCTTGACCCTGGCTGTCGGCATTGGAGCCAACACCGCGATCTTTAGCGTGATGAATGCGGTTCTGTTGCGATCGCTTCCGTATCCCAATGCGGACCGCCTCGCCATGATCTGGACGGCGTGGGGAAAGGAAAGCAGAGCGCCAGGGTCCGGCCCGGAATTCGTGTATCTCCGCGAGCGGAGCCGTTTGTTTCAGGACATCGCGGGAATCTGGGCCACCAGCGGCGCCTTAACCGGTGGTGGCGAGCCGGAGCAAGTGAAGGTAGCCCACGTCAGCTCCAATTTTCTTTCTCTTCTCAGCCCTCATCCGGAATTGGGAAGATTTTTTCTTTCGCAAGAGCAAGGCGCCGGCGCGCCACGTGTCGTCATCCTCACCGATGGACTTTGGCGGCGCCGTTTCGGCGCGAATCCGCAATTGGTTGGCCGGTCGATTCTTCTCAACGGTCAGCCCTTCACTGTTGTTGGCATCATGCCCCCCGGCTTCAAACTGATTTTCCCGGCAGATTCCCATGTGCCGCCGGATATACAAGTCTTTACTCCATTTCCGTACGACCTGGCAAAAAGTCCAAACTCTCTTGGATTTATCCGCATGATTGGCGTGCTTGGTCAAGGCGTCACACCGGAGCAGGCGCAAGCAGAGGTGGCGAGTATCGCCGGGCAACTTCGCTCGGAGTTCACCGATTTCTCAGAGCAGAAAATGGATCTGAGCGTTGCGCTGCTTCATGGTGACACGGTGAAAAATGTTCGCCCCGCCCTGCTCGCGCTCTTCGCCGGGGTCGGTCTTGTGTTGCTCGTTGCATGCGTGAATGTGGCCAATCTTTTGCTGGCACGCGCGAATGAACGGCAAAAGGAAATCACTCTTCGCCGGGCCTTGGGTGCTGCGCCCGGCAGGATCATTCGTCAATTGCTCACGGAGAGTATCGTCTTAGGATTTTTGGGCGGAGCAGCCGCGCTGGTGGTCGGTTGGTGGGCGCTGAAGTGGCTGCTCGCTCTGCGGCCCGAAGCGATCGAGCGGATGGGCTCGATACAATTCGACGGTGCTGTTTTCGTGTTCGATTTGTTGCTTTCGCTTTTCACCGGAGTCTTGTTTGGGCTCGTGCCAGCGTTCGGCGCCGCGAAAGCCGATCTGGCCGGCGCGCTTAAGGAAGGCGGCCGGACTGCGGCGGCGGGCAAGCAACGTTTTCGTAACGCATTGATCGTTTGTGAAGTCGCGTTGGGATTCGTTCTTCTGATCGGCGCCGGATTGATGATACGCACTTTTGCCGGACTTCTGCGGGTAGATCCCGGTTTTGATTCCGCTCACGTTCTCACGTTTCAGCTCGCGCTACCAGGCAAGCGCTACCCTCAGGACCAGTCGCGCGTCAATTTCCTGCGGCAACTCGAGAAAGACATTGCCGCGTTACCCGGCGTGCAATCCGTTAGCGCCACCTCCCATCTGCCGTTCGATGACGATTTGCCGAACTGGTATAGCTATTATTGGCCGGAAGGAGCGCCCAAGCAGGACCAAAATACCGTGATGGCCGATCAATGCGCCATCTTGCCGGGATTTTTTAAGAGCATGGGCGCGACTTTGATCACGGGCAGAGACTTCAATGAATTTGATGACGCCGCGCACGGCCACGTGGTGATTGTGGACGATGCTCTTGCCCGTCGAACCTGGCCAAATGAAAGCGCGCTAGGCAAGAAGCTAATTGTCGAGATCATGCTGAACGGCGAATTTAGCCAGAGTTCGGCCGAGGTTGTCGGAGTTGTGAAGCACGTTCAAATCCACTCCCTCACGAATCAAGTTCGAGAACAAATTTACGTGCCATATCCCCTGGCTCCGCGGAACCAGATCGCATACACCATTCGCACTCCGGAAAATCCTCAATCGCTGATCGGTCCTCTCCGCGCGGAAGTGGCGAAACTCGATAAAGATTTGGCTGTCTCCAAGGTGTTTCCGATGGATGACTACGTCGCGATCGCCCGCACCGAGACGCGATTCACCACCATGCTCTCCAGCGTTTTGGCGGCAATCGCGCTGCTTCTGGCTTGCATCGGCATCTACGGAGTCACCTCTTATGCAGTCCTCGGTCGCACCAGCGAAATTGGTGTTCGCATGGCGCTTGGCGCGCAAAAGCTCGACATTCTGAAACTCATTATTCGTCAGAGCATGTTTCCGGTGATCCTGGGGGCATTGCTGGGAAGCGCGCTTTCTTTGGCCTTAACGCCTCTGCTCTCGGGACTCTTGTTCGGTGTCCGTCCAAGTGATCCGCTTACTTTTGCATTCGTGGCCGTCTTTCTGCTCCTGGCAGGGCTTGTCGCGTGTTATCTCCCCGCCCGCTGGGCCATGCGCATCGAACCCATGGATGCTCTCCGCTTCGAATAGCCGCGGCCTATCGATGGCGCTTTCTTCCGTGCATTGCATTGCGGATGGATAAATCTTCTGTTGTTACCGCAGCAAATCTTCCAATTGCACTTTTGCATCCGTCTTCTCGTCGCGATATTTCACGATCACGGGCGTGTAGAGCGAGAGATTCCATTCCTTGCCGCGGCCTTGCGAGATTGCGCGCGCTCCTGCCACTACCACTGCTTCCTCGGGTATCACCAGCGGCTCATCCCCGGCCGCCGAATAGACCTGGCCGCGAACCACATCGTAGACCGGCGTCGAACGATTCAAAATTGTGCCGGTGCCCAGGACTGCGCGCTTCTTCACCACCGTCCCTTCGTACACGCCGGAATTTCCGCCGACGAGTACGTCATCTTCCACAATCACGGGCAGCGCGCCCACAGGCTCGAGTACCCCTCCAATTTGCGCTCCGGCGGAAATGTGGCAATTTCGTCCCACCTGCGCGCAACTTCCCACCAGCGCATGAGAATCAATCAACGTTCCTTCGCCTACGTATGCGCCCACATTGATAAACATCGGCGGCATGCAGACCACACCCTTGCCCACGAAACAGCCGTCGCGAATGCTCGAGCCTCCGGGAACGATGCGCACGCCGCTCCAGGTCGTGAAGGTTTTTACCGGATAGGTGAATTTATCGAAGAAGGGTTGCCGGGCGGTGTTTACCGATAGATCGGTGATCGTTCCCATGCGGAAGCCGAGCAGAATTCCTTTTTTCACCCAGCCGTTCACGCGCCAGCCGCTCTTGGCGGATGAATCCGGTTCGGCCGCGCGAACTTCGCCCGAATTCAACGCATCCTTGAATCTTTGGAACAGCAGGAAATGATCCTCGGTGTAATGCTCGTGCTTTTCTTCGACTAGTTTTTCGATGTCAATTTGCAACATGCGCCCTTTCCAGTAGCTGCACCGATTCCAGTACGCGGTGGATTTTTTCGAGGTTTTCCGGCTTCGGAGGAACCATCGGTAGTCGCCATACGGGTTCGAGCAGACCCATCATGGCCATCGCCGCCTTCACCGGGATGGGGTTCGATTCAATGAAATTAATTTCCATCAGGGGAAGATACTTGTGCTGCAGCTCTCGCGCGCTGCGAAAATCGCCGTCGAGGCAGAGTTGCGCGAGCCTCGTCATTTCCGCGGGAATTTCATTTGATGCGACGGAGATGATGCCGCGTCCTCCGAGCGCGATAAGGGGAAGCGTGATGGCATCGTCGCCGGAAAGGACCGTGAATCTCTCCGGCACTTGATTCAGGATCGTTGCCATCTGGCCGATGTTGCCTGACGCTTCTTTCACGCCAATGATGTTTTCAATTTCGGCGAGTCGCTTTAACGTAGCGGGTTCCACATTCGCGCCAGTGCGTCCGGGAACGTTATAGACAATAATGGGGAGAGGTATTTCGGCGGCGATCGCCTTGTAGTGCTGGTAGAGACCTTCCTGCGTCGGCTTGTTGTAATACGGCGTCACGGAAAGAATTCCATCCACACCCATCTGCTTCAATTCCCGTGCCAGCGAGATTACTTCGGCAGTGTTGTACCCGCCCGCCCCTGCCAGGACGGGAACTTTGCCACGAGCTTCTTCGAGCGTGAGTTCGACGACGCGGAGATGCTCGGCATGAGAGAGCGTGGGGCTTTCTCCCGTTGTTCCGCACGGAACCAGGAAATTGATTCCTGCCTTGATCTGCCGCCGCACTAATTTTCGCAGAGCGGTTTCATCAATCGAAAGATCTTGACGAAAGGGCGTGACCAAAGCTGTTCCGCATCCGATGAACATAGCGACCTCCTCGCTCTTACTACCTTACCGCCAAAAGCAGCGCGCTCAGGCCAACTCGCTGATGATCTCGCGAAATTCGAAGAAACCCTTCTTCCCCACCACCCACCTGGCCGCCCGCAGAGCGCCACGCGCATAACCTTCGCGGTTGCGCGCCGTGTGCCGCAATGTAATCGTATCGGCGGGTGAATCGAAACCAATTTCATGCGCTCCCGGATGCGTGCCCACGCGGCTGGAACTCGTCGAGACCGGCCGCGAGTATCCGCTCTTCTTCATTTCGTCGACCAGTTTCAGCAGAGTACCCGACGGCGCATCCTTCTTCGTCGCGTGGTGCATCTCCCATCCCCACGAGCTGTAATCGGACTCATTGGCCAGGAGCCGCGCGGCCAGTGAAACGATCTGCATGAAAGCGTTGATGCCGAGCGAATAGCTCGGGCTCCAGACCATTCCAATGCCGCTCTCGTTCACCACGCGGCGTATATGATCCATTTGATCGTGCCAGCCGGTGGTGCCTGCCACCACATTCACGCCCAGTCCAGCCAGGCGTTCGAGATTGCCCACCGCTGCCGCCGGTGAAGAAAATTCCACCGCCGCATCAATTCCGCGAAATTTCTCCCGGGTCAACGCCTCATAATTTCCGTTGTTTTCGCGATTCAGCTTCAGGGCAACGGTGAATCCATACGAAGGAGCGAGTTGTTCGATCAGTTGCCCCATTTTGCCGTAGCCCACAATCGCCAGGTTCATCCAGCCGTCCTATCGAAAAGTTCAAAAATGTGCCGCAGAAAACCATGCGCCATCAGCATCCGCGCCGCGATGGCCGGCGCCGATTCCACCGACGTCCCGCCGAATTTCATCACGATCATCAGTCGAGCAATCCTTCGGTGTGCATCAATTCGCCATTCAATATGGCGGCGCCCGCCGCGCCGCGAATCGTGTTGTGCCCGGTGGCCACGAATTTATAATCCAACACAGAGCAAGGCCGCAGGCGGCCTACAAAGACTGCCATGCCACGCTCCCTTGCCGCGTCGCGCCGCGGCTGAGGGCGATCGGCCTCCTGCATATAGATCACGGGTTTCGGCGGCGCGCTGGGCAATTTCCGCTGTTGCGGCACGCCCGAAAAGGTCCGGATCGCGGCGAGCAAGTCCGCTTCGCCCGGCTTATTGGCAAGTTCCACAGAAACCGTGACCGTGTGGCCGTTGACCACCGGCACTCGATTGCAGTGCGCGCTCACGGCAGCGGCCAGCGGTTCGATATGATCGCCCGCATATTCGCCGAAAATCTTCTGAGTCTCCTGCTGTATTTTCTCTTCTTCGTTGGGAATGAATGGAATCACGTTGCCGGTGATATCCATCGACGCGACGCCGGGATAGCCCGCGCCGGAAACCGCCTGCATCGTCGTTACGATTACTCGCTTGATCCCGAACTGCTTCAATGGCGCGAGCCCCATCGTCAGGACTACAGTCGAACAATTTGGATTCGTTGCAATTTGTCCTTTCCAACCGCGCTGCCGCTGCTGGCCGGGGATCAACTTCAGATGGTCGGCGTTAATTTCCGGCACCAGCAAGGGGACATCCCGCTCCATGCGATAGTTGCGTGAGTTGGAAACCACTACGTGGCCCGCCTGGGCGAAGGCACACTCAATTTCCGTCGCCACCGACGAATCCATGGACGAAAAAATCATTCGCGGCGCGTTTCCGGGCCGGCAATCTTCCACTCTCATCTCCGCCACCGAGTCCGGCATCGCCCCGTCTAAGCGCCAACTTGTGGCCTCTCGATATTTCTTCCCAGCGGAGCGGTCGCTTGCCCCAAGCCATTTCACTTCGAACCACGGATGGCCTTGTAGGAATTCAATGAACTGCTGGCCCACCATTCCGGTGGCTCCCAGGATCCCGATTTCTATTTTCCGATCCATCTTTCGTCCTTATTAGGTAATTGGCCGCGAATTCAGGGCACGTTCAACCGCCGCCCGGGCTGACAGGATCGGTTACGACCCGACTCCGCACATCCAGAACTTTCACTGAGATGCCTGCGCTTCAAAACTAGTTTCTCGCTCCCGCTGCCAGAAGTTGGCGCACCATTTTTGCGTAGATTTCCACGGCCTCTGTCAGTTGCTGCTTGCTCACTCGCTCGTTTTCCGTATGAGCCACGTGAATGCTGCCCGGCCCGAGCAGATATGGTTCGCCCCAGGCGCTTCCCAGCGAGGGTATGTCGGTAGCAAAAGAAACCACAGTCGTGGGGAGGCCGTCGATGCTCCCCAGCCGGACTGCCGGCGTGCAGAGAATTTCCGTTGCTTCGGCGCGGCCGGCCATTGCTTGCGAAACGGCAGCGCGCACAGGATCGGCGCCCGTCACGATTCGAAACATGATTTCCGCGCGAGCGCAATCGGCGATCACATTTGGCGCGCGGCCTCCGGCAATGGTTCCGATGTTCATCGTGCTGCGGCAGAGCAACGGATCGGTAGCCATCGGAATTCGACGAAGATCCTCGAGCACGTCGAGCAATTTCTCGATGGCCGATTCGCCAAGTTCCGGATACGCGGAATGGGCCATCCGGCCGCGCGCCACAATTTCGAATCGCAACGCCCCCTTGCACCCCAGCGCCAATTGATTTTCCGTCGGCTCGCCGTTCAGCAGATACCGCGCGCCGTCAGGAGCATGGCGCGACGCGAAGAGCGCTCCGGCACTGTCGCGTTCTTCACCCACCAAAAACAGCAAGCCGAAATTCCGCAATCCTTCCGCGAGCAGCTTTTCCGCTGCCGCGATCATTGCCGCGATGATCCCCTTGGCATCGCACGCGCCTCGTCCCCAGATGGAATCGTCATCCTCGCGAGAAGCAACAAACGGCGGCACCGTGTCCATATGCGTCGATAGCGTGACGACCGGCTGGCCCCAGCTCGCGAAAACGTTGCCGCGCCCCAGTTCGACATCCACCACCATTCGCTCCGCCTTGCCGCCTGTCCGGGCGCAAAGCTCCTGCAGCCGCTCGAATAGAAACAGTCCCACGTGCTTCTCGTTATTGGTCACTGACTCGATATCAATCAGCGTTCGAGTCATCTCGAACAGGTTCATCGATTTCTCTTTCAGGATAGAGGAGGTAGGAGAAGGGAACCGCGGCAGGGAAGCCGGGGGATTCACTTCTCGATAGCGCTCCATCCGTTTCTAACGGATGACAGTGGGCAGGTCTTATCCGTGCCCCCCAATCCCCGTGGAGTTGGCTCCCAGCGAAGATTTCGGCGGAGTGAACTACTTATGCCCCTTTCACATAGGCCTCCGAAGCTGCTCGGAGTTCTGGCCCTGCTACTGATGGCCTCCGCACCTCTATCAAGAATTACTAACTGTAGTGGACTGGCGGGGATAAATCAAGACTTAGTAGGCGCAGGCACCTTTCACTCGCGCCAAGTCATTGTAATAGAAGGAATTCGTCTGGGCGACGAAGCTTACCCGCCGGTGCCGAAGGAAACGAGGATATAGACTTCCAGTTCTCGTGGCCCCGACCTTCCGGGGGATGCGCGTAGGTCGAACTGCGGACCAGATCGAGTGCGGCATGGGCCAGGGCCGCGTCTGAATCTTGCAGCGCTTCAGCGTCGACCGCCTTGCCCTTTTCATCGAGAATGGCATGCACGATGATGTGCGGAGCCGCTCCCGTGTATCCGGCTGGAGCAGTTCCTCCGAATTGGGGAAACCGGGTCGGTCCCAGAGTCAGACCCTGACCGTCCTCAGCCAACATCTGAGGTGAGGGCGCAATTGAACTCACATTGGCCGGACCGCCATCGGCAATGCTTTCGAGGTGAATCTGGAGAACCGAACTGTCGCCTTGGGCGACTGTAATTTGCCGAGGCAGCAAACGCCCGTGGAATTGCAACGCATCGTTGTAATCGTAGACCACGTACATGCTCGGAGCGATGGAATGAATCTGCAGTAGATTCGTTTTGGGATCTATGCAGTATTCCGTTTCCTGCCAGCGGCGGCCGGGCGTAGTTGTAGGCTCGGAGCCTGGCGGAGAAACGAGAACGCAAGTCACCGGTGTGCCATTCCAGTTGGCCGCGACAGTCCTGATTAAGGCTACTCTCACCCTGAAGCCGAGAGGTCCCAGTAGGGCGTCACGCACCATCCGGAGCCGGAGCGGCACAGGGCCGGAAGGATTCTCATAGAAGACGCGGCCATTCGAAAGAACTTGAACTTGGGAATAATCACCAAGTCGCGTGGAGAGCCGCCAGTTCCTGGGAGAAATCCAGGCCTCTTCCATTTCGCCTGCACCGGAGGATGACGAACCGCTCGAGACAAAGGAAACCCGGAGCGTAAAGGGAGAGCTGCCGGCTGATCTCATCTCGAAATTCTGTTGCGCGCGCTGGAAAATTTCGAGAGCGGAAGTGCGGTTTTGTGGAGTGTCAACCACTTACGTAGGGCCGTTTGCCAGTTCGTAAGGGCTGGAGGGAACCGGCTGCATTTGGGGAGTAGATTGGCAAAGAGCAGCTCCGCAGGTCAAACCCAAACTGATTAGAACAAGCAACGCTCGCGCGGCACGCATAAAGGCCTCCCAATTGCAAAAATGATGAGACTCGGTTCCGGGTCAGATGGGTTGCGGGTGCAAGCGAGGCACAACAAGCATTGTTGCCAACAGGAGCGTGCGCGGTACAAATTACTGGAAGAAGCGAACTTGTCGCTCAGAAGCATGCGGCAGCAGTGCCGTCAACCAAACCACCCTCTACCCAAAAACATGCAAATCATATCTCAGACTGACTCCATTGGAAGAGGAAATGTCACAGCCGGCCGGCTTACCTTATATGCGCAGGCTTCGTGGATGTTCTCGTTCAGAATGATTGGTGACACTCGGCTGAGTGTCGCCCTCCAAATAAGATGGGGGAAGGCGCCCCAAGCGCGAGAGCTCTCGCGCTCGCAGCGCGACCGCTTTCGCGATGTTTCTACGCCTGAGTTAAAAACAACGGCGCTCCGAGCTTGTTGGTAAAATTCGGCCGGTAGCGTTCCGTATCGTAGAGGAGCGGCACATTTACTTTTCGCGGGCCCAAGGAATGGCTCGGGATTTCCATGTGCGCGTAGCAACCGTTCTGCACACCCACCATTTGGCCTGTGACTCCGTCACGGATCAGGTCAAGCGCGATATTGGCAAAGGTGACCGCCACCATCTGGTCGATGGCGTCGGGAGCGCCGCTGCGCAAGTCGTAGGTTAAATCGCTCGCCAGTGTTTCTTCGCCCGTGCGCCGATGAATCTCATCGGCAAGCGCACGCCCGATATCCACTTTCTTTCGGTGCCCGTAGGCGTCCGCCTCGCCCTCCTCGCCTATCATTTGCCCCTTCCACACGGCCCCTTCGGAAATAATCGCAAGCGAATACCTGCTGGGGTTGAGTTTTTTGTCGCGGAGCAGAATTTCCGTCAGCCGGTCGAGATCGAAGGGATATTCAGGGATCAGGCACCGGGTACCAGCAACATAGGATGTATAGAGCGAAGTAAATCCGGCGTCGCGGCCGAAGATTCGAAAGATTCCAATTCGCTCGTGCGAGCCCAGAATGGTTCGCTGCCGGGTGACCATCTCGTCCGCGCGGGTGATGGCCGTCGAAAATCCGATGCAGTATTCCGTGCCCTGCACGTCATTGTCCATTGTTTTGGGGATCGCAATCAGCGGGACCCCGGCCTTGGACAGCCAGGACGCATAGCTGAGCGTGTCGTCTCCGCCAATCGCGACCAGGCAGCCGATTCCCAGCCGTTCCAGGTTGCGCAGGACGATCGGCGTGAAATCGTAGGTATCTCCATCCGTAGGTAACTTCGCCAACTCTTGAGCGGTGACATGGGCAGGCACTTTTGATTTCGAGGTACGCCGTGGATTCGTGCGCGAACTGTGCAGGATCGTTCCTCCCGTGCGGTCAATCGTGCGCGTATTTTCGCGAGTCAAGTGCCAAACATATTCGGTGTCTTCATCCAGGGCAGGGTTCATGTGGCTCAGGCCTTGCCATCCCCTGCGGATACCGATTACTTCCCGCTCCAGGTAGCTGGCACGGTAAACGACGGCTTTAATCACGGCGTTAAGTCCGGGAACGTCGCCCCCACCCGTCAGGATTCCGATTTTCTTTCCGCTCATCGCCATTTGCTTTAATCTCCCTTAGCGCATTCGTGCATTTGCCATGCCAAAGCCCTGACAATTTGTAGGGGGCGCTCCAATCGTATCAAGTTGCGCGAGGCTTCGTCTCGAAGAAGTTGGCTTGGGGGAAAGTTCTCGTCGGACGCGGTAAAATTTCTGTCAATACTGCGTATAAGCAATTTCTATGAGCACGAATGGGATTTCTAAGGCTTTATCAACTTCCTCAACTTTAAGGCTTTTTCGGCGCCAAAGGCGCCCCGACGATAGGTCCCGTGGCCGCTTCGCCCCGGGCCGCCGGGTGCATCTCAATCCTGTAAAACCACGCTTCCTTGCCGCCGTTGTTCTTGAGCACGCGCGCCATGCCGCCGCGTCCGAGCCAGACGAAATCCCCAGGATGCAACAATCGTTCTGGTCCCTTTCCCGTTGCGAAAGCGAGTACCGATTCTTCCACGGAGACCACTAGTTGCTCCCATTTCCCGCCGCTCAGTGGAACTTCCCGGTGAGGTTGCACGCGAATCAGCACCACCCGCGTCTTCTCGGTTTCAAATTCGGGGCGCTCCGTGTAAGCCGCGTCTTTTGGGGCAGATTCTTGAGCTTCGGGGCAAGCTAGAGGCTCGCCCGCAATCGCTTGCAAGCACAAGTTGTGCAACTTGCCTTGCGGTTGAGCCAGGTCGACGTCGGTCACATGAAATTCTTGATCGCCGTCATTGTGCACCACGTGCGCAAAACCTCCGCGCACGAATTTCATTTCACGATGGGCGAGTTTTACATGCGTCTCCGCTTGACCTGGAATTGTTGCGGAAATCTGTGCGTCGCCAATGGAGATGTAGACGTAATCGTTATCGTGCTGGTGCAACAGTGTGGATTCGTGCGGCGCGAGGTGTACTTCGAACACTCGCACATATTCATTTTGAAAGGAGAGGTGATGATGGCGTTCCGACGCGACCGGAATCGCCATCTGAATTCCGCTTTCTTGTCCGTTTTGCGCCCCAGCCGCCATTTGCCCGGCGATCGCCGCAGCAAACGAGAGCGATAGCACACCCGCGCACGCCCACTTTGTTCTCAAAAGGAATGCTCCTTTCTCAATCTTCGCTCCAACGGGATTGATCATACATGCATGGTTTGGCCGGAAGGAGGAAAAAAGGGCAGGGGCTCGCAATGGTCCGGCGAACTCACGCTGGAACTTCGCGAGCCCCTATCGATCCACGCCTAGTTAACGGTCAAGCTCACGGTTGTTGTATGCGACAGGCTCCCGCTTGTGCCATGAATCGTCAGCGTTCGCGTTCCCCTCGTCGTTCTCGACGTCGTTGAAATCGTCAGCGTGGACGTCGTGCCCGTACCAGTGATGGAGGTGGGGTTGAATGTTCCGCTGGCGCGTGACGGCAAGTTGGTCACACTCAGGCTGACGCTTCCTGTGAATCCGTTCTGCCTCACGATGGTGACGGTGTACGTGGTCGAATTCCCCCGCGTCACGGATCGCGAGCTGGGTGCCGCCGAAATCGTGAAATTGGGCGGAGCCACTGGATTCACGACCAGAGTAACGCTGGCCGAGTGCGCCAGGCTTCCCGAAGTTCCCTGGATCGTGATGGTGGAAGTGCCGGCCGCCGTCGTTGGAGCGGTCGTGACGTTTAAGGTCGAGCTCGCACCAGCCGCCACGGTAGTCGAAGTAAAGCTTGCACCGACTCCGGTGGGCAACGCGCTGGTAAGGCTCAAAGTAATGTTCCCACTGAAGCCGTTCAGCGCGCTGGTATTCACCGTGTAGCTTGTGGGATTACCCTGCACCACGGTTTGCGAACTGGGTGTGGGTGAGATTGAAAAATCCGGAGTGGGAGGCGCGCCGCAGCCCGTAAATTTGAAGGAAGCGAAGCGCGTACCCCAATTGAACGACCCATTTGCCGGCAGATATTCATTCGAATACCAGAACGTGCAGTCGTCCGCCGGGTCCACGCTCATGCTGCTGTAATCGCCCCAGCGGCTCAGATTATTTCCTGTTTGAGATCCGGGGCCTTCGAAAATACTGGTCTCCGATTCCATGGTGCCGAGCGGATCACTGGGGGTGCGGCCGGTGTAGCGGATAGCCGGGTGTAACGTGCTGCTCGAGACACTGTAACCGAGAGCGATGTCCCCGGCTCTGTCCATTGCGATGCTGCCCATCCAGCGATAGTTTGAATCCGGCGCAAACGTGCCTTGCTGGAATATCACCGGATTGGTTCCTGGATTTTGCAGTTCATACCAGCGCACACCCACGCTCGATCCCGCGGTGATGGAGTGGTTTACCACGAGCGACTCGTGATTGCCGAAATTCCGGTAAGCCAGGCGATACATCAACCGGTCGCCCAGCGAATCGAGTTTCTGGGTGACGCCGGACTGCGGGATGCACCTGCCGCCGCCGCACGCTTCGCTGAAGGCGGCCACCGGCAGATTGGTCGGCCCGGTCAGAGTGGTGTTCGCTGTATTCGTGAAGTCCACATGGAATTTCCAAAGATTCAGGGAGTTCGTGCCGAAATTCAGGAAAAACTCGGGCTCTCCCGCCGGAGGGAGTGTTGTGCCATCCACGTCCGCCGGAAGCACGCCTCCAAAACTTGAACTGAGCTGGAAGCACTGTTGCGTTGCGGCGGTGCCGGCCCGCATTGCGCTGCTGTTCATGGCGCAGAGCCTGGAGCCCTCGAACAGCGTGCCCGTACTGTTGAACATGTTGTACGTCACATAGTAAGCGTCCGGCCACACGCCCAGTTTTGGGTAGTCGTTGAATGCGGGCTGCTGAAACGCGTAGCGCGCCCAGGTGCCGGTGGCATCTGCCGTCGTCGAAACCGCCACGCATTGATTGAAAGGAGTGGTGCTGACACTGAACTGCGACATCACCCAGCGTTGATGCAATTTGTCCCACAGCACAATGATATCGCCGTCGTTATTCGTCTGGCATCCACCGCCGAAGCCGGACCACAGAGTGTTGCCTTCCAGCGGTCCCAAGATCAGGGCGCCAGTTGCCTTGTTGTACACGGCGAATTCCTGGTTCACCCACTCGACGAATTGCGTTGCACCCACCGAACCGTTAGTGTCCGGCGGCGCCGAGCCGTTCGCACCGATTCCACCGATGCTCGATCCACCCGTCGTGGAAACTTTGGGCAAAGTAGAAAGCTGTAGTACCGGGTCCACTAACTTTTCGATTCCGCGCGGCTGGTGCAACATGCGGATCTCGCGTTCCTCCGGAGGGCCGATCCGGTGCGCTGCGGGAAGCATGTCGCGCAATGGCGGAGAAACATCGTGCGTCATCTCACGCAGAATTTCCGGGGCGCGGAGTTCTTGTTGGGTATAAGCAGGACGGCTCATGAAACTCAGGGAGAGAAGGGCGATTCCGGCAAGCAGCAGCACAACCAGCAAGCCGCGCATTGATCTCATATACTTTTCAGCCTCCACTATTATCCGTAGTAGATATGGGGAACACTTAACCAGTGCGGGACACGCGCACGGTTCAGCGCAGAATAAACGCTAACCTAGGGCGTGTCAATGGAACTGGAACCATTGAACTTAGCTCGAAAGTCACATCAGGATTTAGGGTGTGAACAGCCTCCCTCAATTGGTCGAGGAAAATAAACGTCCTCTAGCCAATGTGACAGCCATCACATTCATGTATGACCTGGCTCACAGCCCCTACGTTCCAAAGGATGTATTCCCTATTAAGGGTGGCCTGACATGAGTGCGAATCGCATAGAGAGCCGCCAAGTCCAACGGACAAAGGGATTCCGACGACAGTTGCCACTCCCCCTGGATCCGAACCTTTGCGGGGGCTTCAGGGTCAATGCATCTGCTGAATTCCCGCCCATCCAAACGAGGCAGCGGTCTGATTCGAAGATCACGGGGGACGCCCGGGCCGTGCGATGCACCGGGTCTCACATTGGGGAATACTTCGAATCTCGGCTGCTGCCTCGTCTTTTCCTTGGGCTCAACACGGGAACCAGCCCAACACAGCCCTTTTCGCCGTTAGCTGCACGAGTGTCGAGCCTGGGAGAGGGGGCAATCATGGCTCTGCCAATCAATATTCTGATCATTTGCGCGGGAAAAGAGGAACAGGCCAAGTTCACAGAGATGGTCCGCATGGCTGGAATGCGCGCGGTTTGCTGTGCAAACCTACAAGAAGCTCGGGTCATCTTGGCAAGACAAGAAATCCATGCGGTGATTTGCGAGGAGATTCTTCCCGACGGGAGCTTTCATGATGTCATCGAGCAGGTAAGGCCCGCTTCCGAGGAACTTCCGGTCATCGTCTTTTCAAATTCCAGTGAGTGGGATACGTACCTTCGCGTGATGCGAGCGGGTGCATTCGATTGCATTGCATACCCGCCAGAGTCCGCCGAAGTAGCGAGGATTCTGTGGCAGGCGCTCCGCCAGTCGAAGCAGCACATCGAGATGGCGATGGCTGCTAGCTAGGGATGCGCCGGAATAGTGTGAATGGCCGACCGAGGGCCCGAGCAGAGAAGCCTCGATTGCCCAGCCGATTACTTGAGTTCCATCTCGTTGGCACGGCTTTTGCTGGAAACCCTCGGTGTGGTTGGGGCTCGTTCCATCCTGACACTGTGTCGAAGGCTCGGGACGTGGAAAGTTCAAGCGATACGCCCTGTTCGAGGTGGCTCTTCTGCGCCCGCCAAGCAGGCCAGGCGCCGAGTAGTTCTGATTCGGGCTTGGTAATTCCCTTTGGAGAAATACGACGATGACTGCGCCAATGATTATTATCGATGGCAACGAAGCGGCTGCCTCGGTTGCCTATCGATTGAATGAGGTCATCGCAATCTACCCCATCACGCCTTCGTCCCCGATGGGTGAGTGGTCTGACCAGTGGAAGGAAGAAGGGCGGAAGAACATCTGGGGTGCAATTCCCAATGTTATGGAGATGCAGAGTGAAGGAGGCGCGGCGGGCGCCTTACATGGAGCTCTTCAAGCCGGGGCGTTGAGCACAACCTTCACTGCTTCCCAGGGCCTGCTGCTCATGATTCCAAACATGTATAAGATCGCAGGCGAACTCACGCCCGCGGTCATTCATGTGGCCGCGCGCTCTCTGGCAACCCACGCTCTGTCCATCTTCGGAGATCACAGCGATGTAATGGCCGCGCGATCCACCGGCTTTGCGATGCTGGCTTCCAACTCCGTTCAAGAAGCCAGTGACTTTGCGCTGATTGCACAAGCGGCTACACTCGAATCGCGCATTCCTTTTCTGCATTTCTTCGACGGATTCCGCACGTCGCACGAAGTTTCGAAGATTCTTCCTTTGTCCGACGATGACCTCCGCGCTCTGATCGACGATCAATTCGTCCGCCGGCATCGCGATCGTGCGCTCAGTCCCGATCGCCCCATGCTCCGCGGCACTGCGCAGAATCCCGATGTCTTTTTCCAGGCCCGCGAAGCGGTGAATCCTTATTACCGGGCATGCCCTTCGATTGTGCAGGACATCATGGACCGTTTCGCGCATCGCACGGGCCGCGCCTATCACCTCTTCGATTATTTCGGCGCGCCGGATGCCGAGCGTGTGCTGATCCTGATGGGTTCGGGCGCCGGTGCGGTCGAGGAAGCAGTTGAGCGCCTGAGCGCGCAAGGTGAGAAGGTCGGGCTTCTTAAGGTAAGACTGTTTCGCCCGTTTGCTGCCGATGCATTTTTGGCTGCGTTGCCCAAATCGGTGCGCGGCATCGCCGTTCTCGATCGTACAAAAGAGCCCGGGAGCGCCGGGGAACCGCTCTATCAGGATGTGGTGACCACCCTGAGCGAAGCGTTTTCCACGGACGGAGCGGGACGCAGCCGCCCGCGCATCATCGGCGGCCGTTATGGCCTCTCGTCCAAAGAATTCACGCCGGCCATGGTCAAGGCCGTCTTCGATGAACTGAACTCCTCGATTCCGAAAAACCATTTCACCATCGGCATCCGTGACGACGTTACGCACACCAGCCTTCACTTCGATCCTTCTTTTTCCACCGAGTCTCCAAACACCGTGCGCGCCCTATTTTACGGCCTGGGTTCGGACGGCACCGTGGGCGCCAATAAGAATTCGATCAAGATTATCGGCGAGGATACTCCGAACCACGCCCAGGGTTACTTCGTTTACGATTCGAAGAAAGCCGGCTCCATTACAGTCTCGCACCTGCGTTTTGGCCCCACCCCGATTCGCTCGTCCTATCTCATCACGCAGGCCAGCTTCGTTGCCTGCCATCAATTCAATTTCCTCGAACGCACGGATGTTCTTGCCGCGGCTGAACCGGGCGCGACCTTTCTGCTCAATGCTCCCTATGGTCCTGGCGAAGTGTGGGACCATCTTCCGCGCAAGGTTCAGGATGAAATCATCCGGAAACGCCTGCGATTCTACGTGATCGACGGCTACAAAGTGGCGCGGGAAGCCGGCATGGGCAACCGCATCAATACGATCATGCAGACCTGTTTCTTCGCCATCAGCGGAGTTCTGCCGCGCGAAGCTGCCATCGAAGCGATCAAGAAGGCCATTCGAAAAACCTACGGCAAGCGCGGTGATGCAGTCGTTCAGAAAAATTTCGAGGCGGTGGATGCCACGCTCGCGCATCTCTCCCAGGTTTCTATTCCCGAAAAAGTCACCAGTGCCTTCGATATTTTGCCTCCTGTCTCCGATAAAGCTCCGGCATTTGTGCGGGACGTCCTCGGCGCCATCATTGCGGGGCGTGGCGACGAACTTCCGGTCAGCGCCATGCCGCCCGACGGAACTTTTCCAACCGGCACGGCCCGATGGGAAAAGCGTAATATTGCCCAGGAAATTCCGGTGTGGGACGAGGATCTTTGCATTCAGTGCGGCAAGTGCGTTCTGGCCTGTCCGCACGCCGTCATTCGGGCAAAAATATATGACGGCTCCGCGCTTGCTGGCGCGCCGGGTACGTTTAAATCTTCGAAGCCGCGGTGGCGCGAGTTCGAAACCCTGCGCTACACCCTGCAGGTTGCGCCTGAGGACTGCACCGGCTGCCGCCTGTGCGTGGAAGCCTGTCCCGCGAAAAGTAAGAGCGAAGTGAAACACAAAGCGATCAACATGGAGCAGCAAGCGCCTCTGCGGCACTCCGAAAAGGAGAATTGGGATTTTTTCCTTTCCATCCCGGATTTCGATCGCGGCCGTCTCTCCTTCTCGCAAGTAAAGGACGTGCAGCTCCTCGAACCACTCTTTGAATTTTCCGGCGCTTGCGCCGGATGCGGAGAGACTCCTTACATCAAGCTGCTGACACAGCTTTTCGGGGACCGGCTTCTCATCGCCAATGCCACTGGTTGCTCTTCGATCTACGGCGGCAACTTGCCGACGACGCCTTACACCGCGAATGCCCAAGGCCGCGGCCCGGCGTGGTCCAATTCGCTGTTTGAAGACAACGCTGAATTTGGCCTGGGGATGCGCCTTGCCGTCGACAAACAGGCCGATTACGCGCGGGAACTGCTCCGCCATTTCGCGAGCCACCTGGGCGAGCGCTTCGTAAGTGAAATTCTACAAGCCGATCAATCCAGCGAATCGGGCATCACCGCGCAGCGGGAACGCGTCACCGAACTCTGCCGGAAGCTCGCTGAGCATGACTCCGGAGAAGCCCGAGACCTTCTGGCTGTAGCCAACGCTCTGGTCCGAAAGAGCGTCTGGATCGTCGGAGGCGATGGGTGGGCTTATGACATCGGTGCGGGAGGTCTCGACCATGTTCTCGGCTCCGGCGCAAATGTAAACGTGCTGGTCCTCGATACGGAGGTCTATTCGAACACGGGCGGTCAGATGTCGAAGTCAACGCCCCGCGCCGCCGTCGCAAAATTCGCCACCGGGGGAAAGCACACCGCGAAGAAAGATCTTGCGATGGAAGCCATCAGCTATGGTTCGGTGTACGTGGCGCGTGTCGCCATCGGAGGCGGCGATACGCACACGGTGAGGGCGTTCCTCGAAGCGGAAGCCCACAACGGTCCGTCACTGATCATCGCTTATAGCCACTGTATCGCCCACGGCTACGACATGGCATTCGGATTGAGCCAGCAAAAAGCAGCCGTCCAATCGGGCTATTGGCCGCTGATTCGCTACAATCCGGATCTGCGTCGCGAAGGCAAGAATCCATTCCAGCTTGATTCTAAAGCGCCCAGCATTTCGCTCAAGCAATATGCCTACCAGGAAGCTCGCTACACCATGCTCGCTCGCAGCAACCCTGAAGCGGCGCGTGCCTTGCTTCAAATGGCGCAGGAAGACGTGGATCGCCAGTGGCATGTCTATCAGAATCGCGCCTCCATGCCCGGCCAGAAAGTTCCGCCGGCCGAAGTTGTCGAAGAGCCCGAGCCCGTTGCCAACACATCAACGAAAAGACGGGAGGAAGAATGATCGACCTCACCACGAAATATCTCGGCCTCGCATTGAAGAACCCTTTGGTTGCATCCGCTTCTCCGCTCACGGAGTCGCTGCCGAGCATCAAGAGTCTCGAAGACCACGGCGCCGCCGCTGTCGTATTGCCGTCTCTTTTCGAGGAGCAATTGACGATCGAGGCTGAGACGCTCAATGGAGACCTCTCGCGCGGCGCTGATGCCTTCGGCGAATCGCTCTCCTACTTTCCGGATCTCACGAATTACAATTCGGGTCCCGACGGCTATCTCCACCTGATCCACCAGGCGAAAGCCAGTGTGGACATTCCTGTAATTGCCAGTCTGAACGGCGTCACCGAAGGCGGTTGGATTCGCTACGCCAAGTTGATGGAGCAGGCCGGAGCTGACGCGATCGAACTGAACATCTATGGGATTGCCACCGATCCGGACCGCACAGGCTCCGATGTGGAACGCGATTATTGCAACCTCGTGCGCCGGATGAAAGAGAGCATCCACATTCCCGTGGCCGTAAAGCTTTCCAGTTCGTTCACGTCCATGGCCAGCATGGCCAAGCAACTCGACTTGGCCGGCGCCGGCGCTCTGGTTTTGTTCAACCGGTTCTACCAGCCAGACTTCGATCTTGAAGTTCTGGATGTCGTGCCCAATCTCGCTCTCAGCCGCTCGGATGAACTTCTTCTCCGCCTGCATTGGGTGGCGATCATCTTCGGCCGCGTCGACGCGGACCTTGCAATCACGGGCGGAGTGCACACCGCTCTCGATGTTCTTAAATCTGTGATGGCCGGGGCGTCCATCGCGATGATGACTTCCGCACTCCTCCGCAACGGAATTGAACATCTGGCTACTGTTCGCAACGGACTTCTCGAATGGATGGAAGAACACGGCTACGAATCCATTCAGGAGATGCGCGGCAGCATGAGTCATCGCGCCGTGCCTGATCCCGCTGCCTTCGAGCGTTCCAACTATATGCGCGTTCTTAGTTCCTACTCTCTTCGCATGGGCAGCGCCCGTTAGTCCACTCCTGGCGTCGTCGTTTGCCGGCTCTTTTGCATTTGTGCGGGGCAAGGTTGCAGCCACTTTAGCTGCCTGTCTTCGAAAAATCTCCTGGATTTTCTGCGCC
>JBGQGW010000016.1:0-28280 GCA_041497605.1 Terriglobia bacterium
CAAGCGGTTGGTCCTGACCTCAAACCTGTTTCGAGATCAGGACTAAGGTTTTCTCTTCCAGCCTACCCCCTAGGTTTCAGGTTGCAGCTGTCTGCGTCGTTTGCCGAAAGAAATGAACGGAAGAATTTCGCAATTATCTTAAAGACACGATGAGTTCATCGGCAACATCCACCCGGTTCTTAGCTGATGCGGAGGAACCGATCCGTGCTGAGCTATTCAGCACCGATCGTCTTGAGCAGCACGCGGAAAGTCTTGCGGCTGCTCAAACTGTTAGCGAGTCGAAGCAGGGACGCCCGCTCACTCCTCGAGTCTGGGAAAACGGACGCGTTCTGCTCGAATCTTACCGGTCGCTGGCTCAGGCGATTCGGCAGGGGCATGAAATAACGGCCGCAGCCGAGTGGCTTGTCGATAATTTCCACATCATCGACGAGCAACTTCGAGAAATTCGCGACGACTTGCCACAGGGCTATTATCGAGAATTGCCCAAACTGGATTCCGGTCCTTTCCAGGGTTTCCCGCGCGTGTTTGGCGTCGCCTGGGCTTTCGTGGCGCACACGGATAGCCGCTTCGATCCTGAAATCTTGCGGCGTTTTGTAAGGGCCTACCAACGCGTCCAGCCGCTCACCATTGGTGAGCTGTGGGCTGTTGCCATCACGTTACGCGTGGTCTTGGTGGAAAATCTTCGCCGGCTGGCCGAGAGAATCGTGGATAGCCGCGCGGCACGGCAGGTAGCCAACGCGTTGGCCGATCGGCTGCTCGGAGTGAACGGTCAGGCTCGAGTTCCGTTGGAATCAGCGCTCTTTCGATTTGAGAACACTCCGCTGGCTCCGGCCTTTGCCGTGGAGCTTGTTCAACGATTGCGCGACCCCAATCCGGATGTGCGTCCGATCGTCCTGTGGCTCGAGGGGCGCCTGAAAGCGCAGAACACCACCGCCGAAGAAATCGTCCGTGCCGAGCATCAGCAGCAGGCGGCGATGAACGTCACCGTCCGGAACATCATCACCAGCATGCGGCTGATGTCCGCGTTTAACTGGAAAGAATTTTTTGAATCCATCAGCCTGGTGGACGAAATCCTCCGTGAGGAAACGAAATTTGCGGAGATGGATTTCTCGACGCGCGATACCTATCGTCACTCACTCGAAGACCTTTCCAAGGGCTCCGGGCACGCGGAAATTGAAATTGCTCATCGCATCGTGCGGCACATTAGGCACGCGCGTTCCCAGCCTCATAACGGATCCCCACTCGCCGAGGAACAGTGGACCGATCCGGGATATTACCTCATCTCGCGCGGACGTCCGGATCTCGAACGCGAACTTGGCTTTCGTCCTTCCTGGCGACGGCAACTGCTTCGCTGGTATATGCGTTCCGCGGTTCCCGGCTACCTGGGAACGATTGCCGTTCTAACCGCTCTGGTTCTGGCGTTGCCGTTGCTTCACGATGCCGAAAAAGGTGCCGGCTGGAAGAGCCTGTTGCTGCTGGGTATTTTTGCCGCGTTCCCTGCTTCAGACTTGGCCATTGCGCTCATCAATCGTGCGGTCGCCGATCTGCTTGGCCCGCGAACGCTGCCGCGCCTGGAATTGAAATATGGAGTGCCGGAGCATCTGCGAACGATGGTGGTCATGCCCACTCTGCTACTCCATCAGCATGAAATCGAAGAACAGGTTGGGAGGTTGGAAGTTCACTACCTGTCGAACCCGGATGGGAATCTGCACTTTGGATTGCTTTCGGATTGGGTCGATGCGCCGAGAGAAAACCTTCCAGATGACGACGATCTTCTGGCAGTCGCGGTGGACGGCATCGCGCGGCTGAATAAGCGCTACGGCCCTGCTCCCGGCGGCGGCCGGCGCTTTTTTCTTTTTCATCGCAAGCGCGTGTGGGACGAACACGAGCAGAAATGGATGGGATGGGAACGCAAGCGGGGCAAGCTGCACGAGTTGAACCAGCTTCTGCGTGGATCGGCAAACACTTCATTTCTGCCTCTCGACGCTCGCCCCGTCGAAGGCATCGAGGGAGTTCGTTACGTCATTACACTCGACGCGGACACACGCATGCCGCGAGGTACTGCCTCTCGTCTGGTTGGAACCATGGCCCATCCTTTGAATCGCCCCAAGATCGATAGCCAGGTTGGGCGTGTTGTGGAGGGCTATGGACTGGTTCAACCGCGTATCACGCCCACGCTTCCCACGGGCGGCGAAGGCTCGCTCTACCAGAAGATTTTTTCCGGCCCCAGCGGGATTGATCCCTATTCGGCGGCGATTTCGGATGTCTATCAAGATCTATTCCAGGAAGGTTCCTATACCGGCAAAGGAATCTACGACATTGATGCATTTGAGGGCTCGTTAGCGGGCAAGGTGCCGGAAAACGCCTTGTTGAGCCACGATCTTTTCGAAGGAGTATTTGCGCGCTGCGCTCTGGTAAACGATATCGAGCTCTTCGAGGAATTTCCCGCGCATTATGAGGCTTCCGCGAAGCGTCAACATCGCTGGGCGCGCGGCGATTGGCAGCTTCTGCCCTGGATATTTGGACACGGCCCGGTAGAGCGGGGAGAACACTATCGCGTCAGGCTTCCTGCGATCGGCCGATGGAAAATGCTCGACAATCTGCGCCGCACGCTGTCGGCGCCCGCCACGTTCCTTATATTACTTCTCGCATGGTTGGTTCCGTCGGCATCTCCCTGGGTGTGGACGAGATTCATCCTTGCTACGATTGCAATTCCTCCTCTCATTCCCTTTCTAGCCGGTCTGAATCCGCGTTTCGGAGGAATTTCCAAACGAAGCCATCTGCGCGGTGTGTTCACCGATCTGACGCTCAGCATGTCACAGATCGGTTTGACGCTGACATTTTTGGCTTATCAAGCGTGGCTGATGTCGGACGCGATCTTGCGCACCTTGGCACGTTTGTTTATCACCCGCAAGAAATTGCTGGAATGGGTGACGGCTGCTCAAGCCAAATATGCCGTCGACTTCGAATTATTCGGCATTTACAAGCACATGGCCGGCGGAATCTTGCTGGCTCTTGGCGCGGCTGTGGCTCTCGTTTTTGGAAGGCATCAAGCCTGGGCCGCTGCGGCGCCCTTCATTCTTCTCTGGGCCGCCGCACCAGCCGTTGCACGCTGGATCAGCTTGCCTCCGCGTCTTCACGGCTTTGAGCCCGTGACAGCGGACGACGCTCGCACCCTTCGCACGATCGCGCGCCGGACTTGGCGCTTCTTCGAAACTTTCGTTTCCGCCGAGCACCACTTCCTTCCTCCCGATAATTTTCAGGAAGATCCAAAGCCAGTCATCGCCCACCGCACATCGCCCACGAATATCGGACTCTATCTCCTCTCGACCATTGCCGCGCATGATTTCGGATGGCTGGGCACATTGGAAACGATGGAACGCTTGGAGGCAACGCTCGAAACGATTGGCAGCTTGGAAAAATATCGCGGCCATCTCTTCAATTGGTATGACACGCGTGATCTTCGGCCGCTTGATCCCAAGTACATTTCTTCCGTCGATAGCGGAAATCTAGCCGGACACTTGCTTGCGGTTGCGAATGGTTGCCGCGAGTTTGCCCAGATGCCCGCGGTCGGCGCGCCCCTGCTGATCGGAATTGAAGATTCAATCCGCTTGTTACGCGAAGCCCTCGCCGGCATCACCGATCGGCGCCGTACGCAAACGGTGACGAGAAAGCAGCTTGGCAACGCCGTCGATGCTCTCGCTGCCGCCCTCGATCCGGCGCCCGTTGCGGCGGCCGATTGGGCAGAGCGTTTCGCTGAGTTGAGAGCCCGCGCCCAAACCGTATCCGACATCGCCCAGACCTTCGCCCTCGAGCGCGGAGATGGTGCCGATCCGGAATTGCGCTTCTGGGCGGAAGCTGCTCGAGCCTGTGTCGAAAGTCACGCCCGGGACGTGGAAATCCTGATTCCGTGGACGCGCTTGCGCGCCAGCGGCATCGCCCTGATGGCTCAGCGTCCTCTCGAGGAAGCCCCGGAATGGGCGGCCATCGAGCCATTCTTCCGCTCCATTCCCGCCCTCACCGATGCTCCGGACCGGTTCGATGCCGCGCTCCGCGAACTCGACGCTCTGCGTTCACGCCTGCTCCAGAATTCCTTGGTCAGCAAGAACACGATCGAAAGGATTGACCGGCTGGCCCGAGCCTTCCAGCTCTCGGCGGCAGGCGCTGCCTCGCTCATCCGCCGCCTTTCGGCAGCCACTCAAACCTCCGAGAAATTGTTCGCTGCGATGGATTTCAGTTTTCTGTATGACGAATCGCAGGAACTCTTTTCCATTGGTTTTCGGGTCCATGATTCCAAGTTGGATGAAAGTTACTACGACATGCTCGCCTCGGAAGCCTGTCTGACCAGCTTTATCGCCATCGCCAAGGGGGATGTCCCTTCTTCGCACTGGTTTCAGTTGGGGCGGTCCTTCACGCCGGTAAGCCGTGGCTCAGCACTGCTCTCCTGGTCTGGCTCGATGTTCGAGTACTTGATGCCCGCGCTGGTGATGCGCCCGCCGGCGGGAAGTCTGCTGAATCAGACCAAGGAGTTGGTCGTCCGGCGCCAAATTGCCTACGGTGCCGAGCGCCACGTGCCGTGGGGAGTCTCGGAGTCAGCCTTTAATGCGCGCGATCTCGAGCTGACTTATCAATACATGAGCTTCGGCGTGCCCGGCCTCGGACTCAAGCGAGGCCTCAGCGAAGATATCGTCATCGCGCCCTATGCCACAGTCCTCGCGGCGATGATCGATCCTGCCGCGGCTGCACGTAACTTCGCAAAAATCACCAAAGCCGGCGGAAGCGGGCCTTACGGCTTTTACGAAGCGCTCGATTACACCGCGAAACGGTTGCCGGAAGGCAAAGACGTCGCCATCGTGCGTGCATTCCTGGCGCACCATCAAGGAATGTCGCTGGCCGCCCTCGACAACGTTCTCAACAACGGAGTGATGCGCACTCGTTTCCATGCCGAGCCCATCGTGCAGGCCACGGAGTTGCTGCTTCAGGAACGCACTCCGCGCGATGTGTTGGTCTCACGGCCTCGGGCCGAAGAAGTTTCTGCCGCGCGCGTGCGCGAATTGACTCCATCCGCTCAGCGGCGGTTTGCGTCACCCCATGACGCGACCCCGCGGACGCATTTACTTTCGAACGGCCGTTACTCCGTCATGGTGACTGCGGCCGGGTCGGGTTACAGCCGCTGGCAGGATATCGCCATCACGCGATGGCGAGAAGACGTGACACGCGATTGCTGGGGCAGCTACATTTTTCTTCGCGATGTCCAGAGCGGGCAGGTATGGTCGCCTGGCTATCAACCTGCCGGCGTGGAAGCGGATTCCTATGAAGCGTCTTTCTACGAGGATCGTGCTGAAATTTTGCGGCGCGACCGCTCGCTTTCCACCACGCTCGAAATTGTCGTGTCCTCCGAGGATGACGCGGAAATGCGGCGGGTTTCCGTCACCAATCTCGGAGTGCGTACCCGCGAAATCCAGATCACCTCTTATTCCGAGCTTTGCCTGGCTCCGCAAGCTGCCGACGTTGCCCACCCTGCGTTTTCCAATCTGTTCGTGCAGACGGAATTTGAATCCGATGTTGGCGCGCTTCTCGCCACGCGCCGCAGGCAATCGGACAAGGAAACCGCTGTCTGGGCGGGACATGTGATGGCCGTGGAAGGCCAGACGGCCGGTGATCTTCAATACGAAACGGATCGCGCAAAATTCATCGGGCGCGGGAACAGCATTCGCAATCCAGTTTCGGTTCTCGATGGCCAGTCCCTCTCGAATACGGTGGGCTCTGTTCTCGACCCGGTGTTCAGCCTGCGTCGCACCGTGCGCATCGCTCCCGGCACCACGGCGCGTCTCGTTTTCTCCACCGTCGTGGCGGGCAGCCGGGAGGATGCTTTGAGCCTCGCGGACAAGTACCGCGACGCGAGAAATTTTGAACGAATTCTGACGCTGGCTTGGACCCAGGCTCAGGTCGAGCTTCATCACCTCGGAATCTCGATCGATGAAGCTCACCTATTTCAGAGACTGGCGAATGCGGTCATCTATACCGATGCCCCTCTCCGGCCTTCCTCCGACCTGATCAGCAGCGCCACCCTGGACCTTGGGGCGCTCTGGGGACAGGGAATTTCCGGCGATCTGCCCATTGTAGTCGCGGTGATCGAAGAGTCGGAAGACGTCGACATCATTCGGCAATTGCTGCGCGCGCATGAATATTGGCGCATGAAGCAGCTTTCCGTCGATGTGCTCGTCATCAACGACAAATCCACTTCCTATACGCAGGAGCTTCAGGATTCGCTGGCCGCGCTGGTCCGCAGCAGCCAATTGCGTCTATCACCGAACGCCAACGGCGTTCGCGGCAATATTTATCTTCTGCGCGCCGACCTGGTCTCCCCGCCAGAGCGCAAGCTGCTGGAAGCCGTCGCACGGGTTGTATTGCTCAGCCGGCGCGGCACATTGACCGAACAAGTGAATCGGGCCCAGCGCGCGGGCGCTCTCGCGCCACCGGCATTTCAAAATCAATCTACCAGCAAGAATCCGGATGTGCTGTTGCCCTCTGTGAGTCTTGAATTCTTTAACGGGCTGGGCGGCTTCGCGGAAAATGGGCGCGAATACATGACCGTGATGGGAGAGGACCTGCGGACGCCTCAACCCTGGATCAACGTGATCGCCAATCCACAGTTCGGATTTCTCGTCTCGGAATCTGGCTCGAGCAATACATGGTCCTTGAACAGTCGTGAAAACCAGCTCACCCCCTGGTCCAACGACCCCGTCACCGACACGCCCGGGGAAGCGATCTACATCCGCGATGAGGGCACGGGAGAAGTGTGGAGCCCCACGGCGATCCCGATCCGCGATCAGACCGCTCCTTATGTCGCGCGCCACGGCCAGGGATACAGCCGCTTCCAACACGGCTCCCATGGAATTTTCGCCGATCTGTTGCAATTCATACCCCCGGAAGACCCGATCAAAATTTCCCGGCTGACCATGCAGAATTCCTCCAGCCGCACTCGCCGCCTTTCGGTCACCGCCTATGCCGAGTGGGTGCTGGGGAGTTCACGCAGCGCTACGGCCCCGTACATCATCACGGAATTGGATCCGCAGACGAAGGCGATCTTTGCCCGCAATGCGTGGGGCGGAGAATTTGGAGGACGGATCGCTTTCGCCGATCTTGCCGGGCGGCAGACTTCCTGGACTGCGGATCGCACCGAGTTCCTGGGGCGGAATGGCACGCCGGGATCTCCGGATGCTTTGCGCCGGGGCGTTCCTCTCTCAGGAAAAACCGGCGCGTGCCTTGATCCGTGCACCGCACTTCAAACCTCGATTGAGTTGCGTCCCGGCGCTCGCGTGGAAATTGTCTTTTTTCTGGGCCAGTGTGAAAGCAAGCAAAAAGTTCGTGAATTGCTCGCGCGCTACCGGGCTGCCGATTTGAATGCCGTATTCCGGGACATGGCCAGCCGATGGGAAGATGTCCTCGGCGCCGTCCAAGTCACCACTCCGGACCGGGCCATGGACATCCTGCTGAATCGCTGGCTGCTCTATCAGACGCTCGCGTGCCGCGTCTGGGGGCGGGCTGCTTTTTATCAACTAAGCGGCGCTTATGGATTCCGCGACCAGCTTCAAGACGTGATGGCGCTGAATGTCTCCAAGCGCGAAGTGTTTCGCGAGCATCTGCTCCGCGCGGCGGCGCACCAATTCGTCGAAGGTGACGTTCAACACTGGTGGCATCCGCCGCTGGGCCGGGGAGTGCGCACGCGCATTTCTGACGATCTTCTGTGGCTTCCGTATGCGGTGATCCAGTACATCGAGACTACCGGCGACACAAAAGCCCTCGACGAAATGGTTCCTTTCCTGGAAGGCGAGGCCCTGGCCGATGGGCAAGACGACGCGTACTTCCAGCCGCGCGTCTCCGATCGAAGCGCTACGTTATTCGAACATTGCGCGCGTGCATTGGATCGCAGCCTCGGCGTTGGGGCCCACGGGCTGCCGCTGATGGGTACAGGGGACTGGAACGACGGGATGAATCGAGTCGGCCGCGAGGGCAAGGGAGAAAGCGTCTGGCTCGGGTGGTTCCTGCACACGATTCTTTGGGAGTTCGCCAAGATCGCCGGCGCGCGCGGCGAACGCACTCGCGCCGAAATTTGGCGGCTTCACGTCTTCGCGCTGAAGGCAGCTCTCGAAAAAGACGGCTGGGACGGCGAATGGTACCGCCGCGCCTATTTTGACGACGGCACTCCGCTCGGTTCCGCTTCCGATCCGGAATGCCGCATCGATTCGATTGCCCAGACCTGGGGAGTGATCAGTGGCGCGGCGGAAAGAGGCCGTGTGGAACGCGCCATGAACGCGGTCGACCGGAATCTGATCCGGCGGCCCGAGAACCTCATCTTGCTCTTGACCCCGCCATTCGATCGCATGCCACTCGATCCCGGCTACATCAAGGCTTATGTGCCCGGCATTCGCGAGAACGGCGGGCAATACACGCATGCCGCCGTCTGGACGACCCTGGCGTTTGCGGCGCTCGGCGATGGTGACAAGGCCTACGAACTCTTCCGCATGATCAATCCCATCCACCGCGCTACTTCTCGCGCCAGCGTTCAGCGTTACAAAGTGGAGCCCTATGTAGTGGCGGGCGATATTTATGCCGAGCCTCCGCACGTTGGACGCGGCGGATGGACTTGGTACACGGGAGCGGCAGGTTGGCTTTATCGCGCCGGGATCGAATGGATTCTCGGGTTCCGCGTGCGCGGCACAACGCTTTCGATTGATCCTTGCATCCCGCGAGACTGGCCCGCTTACTCCATCACTTTCCGGTATCACTCGTCGATTTACAAAATTAATGTGGAAAATCCCAGCAGCGTCACGCGAGGCGTTGCTCTGACCAAGGTGGATGGGAATCTACTGGCCGGCTCTGCCGGCATCTCGCTCGTGGACGACGGCGCCGAACACGAGATTCTTGTGGTGCTCGGCTAAGCTCGATGCCCGGTGCAAAAACCCTCGCGCTCGCGACGAGAACGATCGAGGCTCCTCGTAATGCCTGAAGCGAAGTTATTCAATAGTCTGCGCAGCGTGGCGTACGGATGGGCTATGAGGTTCCTTGCAACCCGTTATCCCTGCGATTTCAATTCATCTTCTGATTCGTCTAGAATTACTTAGGTGAACCACAACGATCTCAGGAACAAGGGATTCCCCCGCCGGGAACTTCTGAAGCAATTCGCCCGCGCCGGTGTTTGCCTTCCCCTGGCGGGCCTGGGAATCGCGCGGCTTGCCACAGCAGCGCAGCAACAAACGGAGCACGTGCTCGTCCTTCCTCCTCGCACCTTCCTCACGGAAAATGATGATGATTTCCTCGAAGACCTCGAGAAAGCAAATTTTCTCTATTTCTGGGAGCAGTGCAACCCGAAAACAGGCCTTGTAAAGGACCGGAGTAACGTGCGGGCATCTGATAAGCATGAATTGGGGAGCATTGCGGCAACGGGATTCGGTCTCACTGCCCTCTGTATCGGTGAAAATCGCGGGTACGTTTCCACCTCCGAATCCCGTGCGCGCGTACTAACCTCCTTGCGTTTTCTCTGGAAGAAGCTGCACCAGCATCGAGGCTTCTTTTACCATTGGGCCAGCATTAATACGGGAGAAAGGCTCTGGCAATCCGAAGTATCCTCCGTGGATACTGCGATCCTGCTCTGCGGGATTCTTACCTGCAAGGCGCATTTCCAGAATCCTGAAATCAGCCAATTGGCCTCCGACCTTTTCAATCGCGTGGATTGGAACTGGCTGTCGGAAGACACTCCGATTCTGCCTCACGGCTGGACGCCGGAATCCGGCTTCCTGCAATACCGCTGGGACAATTACAGCGAAATGATGATGATTTATCTTTTAGGTTTGGGATCCCCTACCCATCCCCTGCCGGCCAATACCTGGGATGCCTGGAAGCGTACTACCTTCGATTTCGACGGCATTCAATATATCGGCTCCTTCGCGCCTCTCTTCATCCACCAGTATTCGCAGGCCTGGTTCGATTTTCGCGGCAAACGCGACCGCTATGCGGACTATTTCCAGAATTCGATCCTGGCCACGGACGTCCATCGCCGCTTCTGCTTGAGCCTTTCCAGGCAATTCCCGGATTACAGCGAAGATCTTTGGGGCATTACCGCGTCGGATTCGGAGACCGGCTACAAAGTCTGGGGCGGCCCTCCTTCAACCGGGCCGATCGATGGCACCGTTGTCCCCTGCGCTTCGGCAGGTTCGTTGCCTTTCCTGCCACAAGCGGCGATGCGCGTTTTGCGAACGATCCGTACTCACTACGGAACCGGCACCTGGTGCCGCTACGGATTCGTTGACGCGTTCAACCCGCTAAAAAATTGGTACGACAGCGATGTGATCGGAATCGATGCGGGAATCACGATGGTGATGGTGGAAAACGCGCGCACCGCATTTGTTTGGGACACATTCATGAAGAATGCGGAAGCGCAGCGCGGCATGGAGCGTGCCGGATTCAAGTTCTATCAATCCTCAGGAGATTAGCCGCACACCCAAGCTCTAGCCGAATTCCCGCCAGCGCGCGCCCGCCGCCCGCAGTCATTCCGAGGGCCGATGTTTGGTCCGAGGAATCCCGAGCAGATCGCTCCTCTGCAATCTGTCCTTCCTCTCGATATTCGTGTCGTCGGATTCAACTCGGGATGCTTCGCTTCGCTCGGCACACCACATTCTTTTATTCCCAATTCCCGCTCTATCAGGCGAGTTCTTCAAGCACAGGCAAATTTTGGGCTCTCATCGCAATTCGATCAGGGCCAGTCCTTGCGGCGGCAGCATGAGCCTGATTTTTCCTTCCCTTACCTGTTTTGTTACCACCGGCGGAAGCTGTGCCGCTTGGCGAAGCTTTTCGATTTGAGCCCGGGTGGGATACGCCGGTTTGCCCATCGCGGCATACGCATCGAGCAATGATCCATGCTTCGCATCCAGCCGCGAGATCCCCACACGATGCTTTCCTCTCAGGCCTTTGAAAGTGAGCGTCACCTCTTTGGTTTCGCCCTGCTGCTCAGGCAAGAAAAAATTCCACACCGCGATCACCAGCGTTCCATCGTCCCGCCGCGTCACCAGTGCCGAATTCGAATCCACCGCGATTCGTTGATTGCCCAGGTGGTGCAATAGCTGAAAAGCGTTGAAGGCAGGTTTTGGCAATCCATCCTCGGCGAGTAATCCGAATCCTCCGTAGAACGGCTCCTTCACTACACCCTGCTCTTCAAAGACATCTGAAAATGTCCAATAGGCCAGCATGTCGACTAATCCATCGCATTGCCGGATCGTATCGGCGAGCCATGGCCCCATGAACAACGAGTCCGTGTACTCAGGCTCATTCTTATAGCTGGCATTGTACTCGCTCCAAATGATCGGCAAATCGGGACGGGCGGACGCGTTCACCTGATCGTGTACCTTTTGTACCGAGCGGCAAACCATCTGCGTGCGTGGAATTATTTCCTCCGTGCCGAAAACGTCTTGCGCGCTGTCATTCGCATAGACGTGCGTGGAGACAAAATCCGCGGGAACGTGATTCTCCGTGGCGTGGCGGATAAAGCGATCCACCCAGGCCGCCTGCGCCGTGGCCGGCCCGCCCACCCGCAGCCGTGGATTCGCTTTTTTCAGCGCCTGCGCTGCCGCGTCATAAAGCTGGTAATACGTCTGCTCCTTGGGATCGCCCGCCCAGAAATCAATGTTCGGCTCGTTCCAAACTTCGAAATACCACTGGGAAACCTCATCGATCCCGTAGCGATCGATCAAGTGTTGCGCGAATTGGGAAATCAGATCACTCCACCTGGCATAGTCCTTGGGCGGCGATACGATCGGCTTGTACCAGAACGCCTGATAAGTCTGCTGCGCCGCCAGCTTTTGCGGCATGAAACTCAATTCGATGAAAGGACGAACTCCATTCTCCAGAAGCCCGTCGTAGATCTGATCGACGTAGGAAAAATTGTAGATGGGCTTGCCGCCGGCGTCTTCGTCGTACACGCCCACTTCATCGTGGAAAATCGCATGGAAGCGAACGTATTCAAATCCGGTGATCCGTTTCACCTCTCTCAGGTCGCGGCGATAGCTATCGCGCAGCGATAGAATTGCGCGCCCCGATCCAAACATGCGCTCCCAATAATGCGGAAAAGGACGAGCCGCCGCGGCCGGATCGATCACAATGTTTTCTGTTTGAGTTTGCGCCAGACTTGCTTGGGGAACGCACGTGAATGCGACGCAGACTGCCAGCACCGCAATCCGAATAAATGCATCCCGCTTGATCCGCATCAGCAATTTGGACTCCCGAAAGGTAGCTAGGCCGGATCGGCCAGGGTTGGATGTTTGCCGCCCGGTTGAAGTATGGCACGAGGAAACATTCCTTGCCAAAGGCCCGTGAAACGAAATTTGGCCCGCGCCATATTTTCCATGGACAGAAACAAGTGTGCCGGCCCCTGGCGGGAACCGGCACGAGCAATCACAAACGAATTCCGCGAATTATTCTCACCGGTCTAACGATAGCTCGCTGCCTGCATTTCAAACATCTCGGCGTAGCGCCCGCTGCTCCGGACGAGTTGTTCGTGCTTCCCTTGCTCGGCAATTTTCCCGTTCTCGAGAACCAGAATGCGGTCCGCCATCTTCACCGTGGAGAAGCGATGCGAAATCAAGAGGGCCATCTTGCCCGATGTCAATTCGGCGAAGCGTTGATAGACTTCGCGCTCTGCCCGCGCATCCAGGGCCGCCGTCGGTTCGTCGAGAATCAACAACTGTGCGTCTCGCAGGTAGGCGCGGGCCAGCGCGATTTTTTGCCACTCGCCGCCGGAAAGATCGACGCCGTCTTTAAAACGGCAGCCCAGCATCTGGTCATAGCCCTTCGGCAGTTTGCGGATCACATTCTCCGCCAGGCTTCGGTTCGCGGCAGCGCGGATCAGGAACGGATTCGCTTGTTCTTCGATCCTGCCGACGGCGATATTCTGAGAAGCGCTCATTTCATAGCGCATGAAATCCTGGAAGATGACGCCGATTTCTTTCCAAAGATCTTCCAGCTTGTAGTCGCGCAAGTCCACGCCATCTAGCAGGATCTTGCCCGCCGTCGGGTCATACAAGCGCGTCAGCAGCTTGACGATGGTCGTCTTGCCCTGGCCGTTTTCGCCTACCAGCGCAATCCGCTCCGATGGTTCCAGGCTGAAATTGATGTTGTCCAGGATAAGCCGGGAACTCCGCGGGTACGCGAACGATACGTTCTTGAACTCGAATCCCTGGCGGATCGGCCGTGGAGCCACCAGCGCATTGGGTTTTGAGAACACCTTCGGCCGCACCGCGAAGAAGTCCAGCAGGTCGGTGAGGAACAGCGTCTCGTTGGCGATGCTGGAGAACGTGGTGAATACGGCCTGGATGTTGGCGCTTGCGCCGGCGATGGCTCCGGCCATGAAAGTGAGGGCGCCGATGGTCAGCGCGCCAAACACGGTCAAGTAGATTACATAAGCATAGCTGCCGTAATAGCCGATGGTGCCGAGCAGCATCAGCAGTGAACCAACAATCAGCTTCTTCTTCGCCAGATCTACGTTCTGACCGTGAAGCTGATCGGCTACCTTCCGGAAACGATTCACCAGGAAAGGAGCCAGGCCAAACAGCTTCACTTCCTTGGCGCTTTCTTTACTGCCGCCCAGGATTCTCAGATAGTCCATTTCCCGCCGGGCGGGGGTCTGCCCGAAGCTCAACGCATACCCCAGGAAAGCGTAGTGCGTCTCACCCAGAAAAGCCGGCACCACGCAAACAATCAAGGCGACCAATAGCCACGGAGAAAAAATCATGATCCCTGCCGCCAGGCTGATCGTAGTAATCATTTCCTGGATCAGGCGCCCGGCCGATTGAATCATGCCGACGCGGTCCATGCTCTGCACTCGCGCACGGTCCAGTTTGTCGTAGAAACTGGGATCTTCGTAGGACGTCAGATCAAGATGCGAGGCATGCTCCATCACTCGAGTGCTGACATGGAAGTTGAAGCGATCCGCCAAAACTTTGTCACAGTAGTCGAGCAGGCGAGCCAGAATCGCACCCAGGCTGGCCAGGCCAAACTCCAGACCGACGAGCCACCAGAAATAATGCGGAAGAGCTTTCTGATGCGAGGTGAAAGCGACGATGGAATCGATAATCGACTTTGTGACCGCCAACATGGCCAGCGGCATCAGGGCAGCCACAACCCGGAAGCAAAGGCTCGATGAGACAACGGACGGCGCGGATTCCCAAACCATCCGCAGAACGGGTGGAAGGTTCTTCAAGCCTCTCAGGCGCTCGCGCCAACTCGGCTGCAATCCTTGCTTGATCTTTTGCGGGCCCCCATTTTTCGATGCATCGCTCGGCGGGTTACTCCATCTCGAATGGCACTCGGTGTCGCTTCCGGAACTATCCTGAGTAGTTTCCCCTGTTGACATCGTCCCCCACTTGTCTCCCCTCACTGATCGATCGGTGTTGCTGGCGACTGTCGCTCAATCCAATCTACTTCACACACACAAATTGAGAGTGCACGCCAGATGCCAATCCAATGTTAAGGATAAGTCACTATAACACAATAACTTAATGAGAGTTCGGAGCGCCGCAATTTGTTGATTCATGTCCTTTTTCCAGGTCTTCGGAAAGTTCTATCTAGCCAGCAACAGCATGAATTCATGAGGACTTAAGTCGCTCGCGCAGTATCCGTCGAAATCTGATCTCCCCAGGGATCTCTCTCGGTCCACAAGAATTGCCGGGAATATCTCGCGAATCTGGAGTGCTGTTATCATTGGCCTCTCACTTGGGTCCGTCGGCGGGTATTTCATCCCTGCTTTGTTCCGAGCCTCAGCAGGTATAATGGAGAGCGCTTGAACACGCTGGAATTCACTCTTCTGATTTTCCTGGGATCGCTGGTCGCGGGATTCCTCGGGTCATTAACCGGCCTCGGGGGCGGAGTCGTGCTTGTTCCGCTCCTCACCCTGGTCTTCGGCGTTGATCTTCGCTATGCCATTGGAGCTTCGCTCGTTTCGGTGATCGCCACATCCTCCGGCGCCGCTGCGGCATACGTAAAAGAGGGACTTTCGAATATTCGCGTGGGAATGTTTCTTGAGATCGCCACCACTCTGGGAGCGATCGCGGGTGCCGGCCTGGCTCTTCGCATGCCCCTTTCCGCCATTGCGATAATCTTCGGTGTGGTCTTGATGTACTCTGCCTATGTCTCGTTCCGTCCGCTGTCTGTATCGGGTGACGATGGAAAGAGCGACCGCATCGCCACTCTGCTGCGCATGGATGGGGCGTACCAAACACCAGAAGGAGTCCAGAACTACCACGTGCATCGCGTCCCGCTCGGTTTTGGCTTGATGTTCATTGCCGGCGTTCTTTCCGGCTTATTGGGTATCGGCTCAGGAGCAGTAAAGGTGTTGGCAATGGACCAGGCCATGCGCCTCCCTTTCAAAGTTTCCACCACCACCAGCAATTTCATGATTGGCGTCACTGCTGCCGCCAGCGCGGGCATTTACCTCAATCGCGGATACATCGATCCAGGCCTGGCCATGCCCGTTATGCTGGGCGTGCTCGGCGGATCGCTGGCGGGCGCGCGATTGCTGCCCGGAGCGAATGTGAAAGTGCTTCGCGCCGTCTTCAGCGTTGTAATCGCAGCTCTGGCGGTTGAAATGATCTTCAACGGACTGACGGGGAGGCTCTGAGATGGCCCCGGCTCAACGCTGGAACGATGAACGCTCGGAGCAGGTGATCGGCAATTTGTTGCGAAGCGGTGTCGTTGCTTCCGGAGTCGTTGTGTTTCTGGGAGGCGTTCTATACCTGTGGAAGTATGGCTCGGTAGCCAGAAATTTCGCCGTTTTTCGCGGTGAGCCGACCGATCTGCGCCATATTTCCGGAATTCTTCGGGATACTTTCGCCCTCCATACGCGCGGCGTTATCCAACTGGGACTTCTAATCCTGATTGCAACCCCAGTCGCAAGAGTAATTTTTTCGGTGGCCTCTTTCGCACTGGAACGCGACTGGCTCTATGTGAGCGTAACCCTGATCGTTCTCGCGCTTCTTCTCTACAGCCTCACAGGTGGTCATCTGTAAAGTCTGCATGACAACTGGTGGGTCTGGGCAGGTCCTGGCTTCCGCGTCATCTCACAGCCTCTGTGGTTTCTCTTGAAATTCATTCGTTTCAGCTCTCAATTGCTCCGGCTTTATCAGAACCCTCAAGCTCGCGCGAAAGCCGATTCTTCCCGTCACCCCGAACGAAGCGCGTCGTCTGCGTCCCGGACGGTTCCACGGGACGAGGGATCTCCTTTCTGCTGAAAATCCAAAGAAAAAGCGCTTTTCTCCTCCCCAGTACCGCCCCGAATTGACAACACCTGCAGTTTTCCGCCGCCAACTAAGTAATCCTCTCCACCTGCGGCGCCGTTCCATAAGCCAGCACCTCGGTCACTCCTTGCATCACTTCATTCGCGTCATAACGCATCCCGATCACCGCGTTGCCTCCGCGTTCGGAGGCATGTTGCAGCATGAGTTCCAGAGCATCCTCGCGCGTCTTTTCGCACATTTCGGTGAACAGGGTGATATTGCCACCCACGATGGTCTGCAGCGACGCTCCCAGCGTTCCGATGATGCTGCGAGAGCGAACCACGATACCTCTTACCAGCCCCAATGTCCGCACCACGCGATAGCCAGGAATTTCAAATGCAGTCGTCACAAAGCTCATGTCCACTCGTTGATACATATGTATTTTCCTCCGGAAATCGGGAACTTGGAGGGTGATCGTACAGGAGGCCGTATTGCCCAGCAATCAATGTTTGCGCCGGCATGCGGCGGACCATCCGGCTCACCTGCCGGATCGCATGGGAAGATTGAACCATGGAGTACGTTCAGGTAGTGTTAGACCGTCATTTTGAAAGCAGAAAATAGTTCGCTTTCTTTTGGCAGCGCTATGCGTCTAAGCATTGCGAAGTTCTGGAATTTGGAACAAGGAGAAAACATGCGGAAACATGCGGTTGCTCTGTGTACTCTGTTACTCGTAGCTCTCACCGTTGTAGCCACTCCCCTCATGGCCCAGCAAGATAAGAGCAGTCGTCCCAGCCCGCCGGCTAAGGCCGATTGCCAATTCGCCAACGGCAAGACGATTCATGTCGACTATTCCAGTCCCCGCATGAAGGGACGCAAGGTCTACGGCGAGCTTGTGCCGTTCGATAAAGTTTGGCGCGCCGGCGCGAATGAGGCGACAACCTTTGTGATCGACACCGATGTCACCGTCGGCGGCAAAGCTGTTCCTGCTGGCAGCTACACCATTTTCACCATCCCCAATCAGGATAAGTGGACTCTCATCATCAGCAAAAAGACGGGCGAGTGGGGAATTCCCTATCCCGGCGAGGGTGACGATCTTCTACGCACGGATATGAAGGTATCGAAGCTGCCTTCACCAGTCGAAAATTTCACCATCTCCTTTAAGAGTTCCGGAAACACTTGCACCATGCAAATGGATTGGGAAACAACCAGCGCCTCTGTAGCAATCTCTGCGAAGAAGTAACTAAAGGCCCCTACGGCGGGGGGATGGTTGAGAGCTTCCTCCCGCGTAGGCCCGTAATCAATAACCACAAGCCGACGAAGAAGAATACGGCCATCACCAGCAGGAATACGGGCATCCATTCGTGTTGCCCTCGCGCCATAAGGAATGGCAACGCCTGGATCACCCTCACAATCGCGATCACCACTAGAATTGCACCTACGATAACTTTCCAGAGGACCATTTATTTTGCCTCCTCTTCCCGCCTTTCGAGCACCTTCCCGAATTCCAATAGCGCCACTCTACCACCAGCGCGGTCCCTCGGTGAGCGGCCGGCAAGATATAACCCTCTCCTCATTCACGCCGCCACAAGATAATTTACCGGCTCGCGGGCAGTAGACTCAAACGCTCCGTCGATTTCTTTTCCACTGCCGCTCGCGAATAGAGTAACGGAAAATATTTTCCATCGCGCCACAGAGCTAGCAAGTCACTGTAATGCGTGCTGCCCGGCTGGCCGCTTTGTCCCGGAACGTTCACCGCTTCCGAATGATCCCAATCGCTCAGATTGAGAATCTCTCGATAGCTTGCACCCGCAACCTGTGCGAAGCCTTCCCATGGATAACCGGTCGCGTCCACAGTGGTGTCGTCACCGGGGCGCGCGAAGGGCCCCAAATCGAAAAGCCCCTCGAGATTTTTAATTCTGTCGAGCGCGTGGCGAAAGCGCACCGTGTGCAGGCGTCCCCAGGACCACTGCGAGGTATCGGACCCGAAAGTCTCCTGCAGTTCCGCATAAGCCGTGTGCAGCGTCGCATGCAACATTGCATCTCGCTTGGCCTCGGCGTGGGCGCCGAATAATTCCGGCGCTGCCTGGATGAACAGAGATGGAACGGAATCCGTATCGATTGGTAGTGATGCTTTTCCACGATTCGTGAGAAGCATTCCGGCGAGCGCATCCCTTAATTTTTTCAGCCACACTTCATACAAAGCCGCAGCCGCGGAATCCTCGCGCAAGGAACCATCCCACCCGGCCAGAAGTTTTGCTGCGGCATCATTTGGGTTCACGGGTGGGCCGATCAAGTGGACAAGTTCTTGCGCGGGCAGCGAAACAACATCATTTTGCAATCGGGCCATGTCTTCCTGATCGAGAAGCTGCTTCTTGTCTCGCGCTTCATTCAACACCTGTTCGATCCGCGCAATTCGATCCTTGCTCCAGACAAAACCGGCGGAATACCGATACTTTTCCGGAATGGTTTTATTGTTCGCCGTTGCCACAAACCCGCGTTCCGGATTGAATTGGCGCGGCAATTCCGAAAATGGAATGAATCCGCTCCATTCGTAACCTCCCGTGCCCGGAACCGGCAGTAGCCCGTTTCCTTTTGAGCGTATCGGCGCCAGCCCCGCGGATTGCTCCCCGATATTTCCCTCTCGATCGGCATAAACAAAATTTTCGGGCGGAGTTTTCCAGCGTGCCATCGCCTGCAAAAACTGTTGCCAGTTTTGCGCGCGATCGACGGAGATTCCCGGCAGGTAGGGAGCGGTACCCGGCTCGTCGCCCACCCAGTGCAAAGCGAGCGCACGTCTGCCGTCATTCCATAGAACGGCGCCATGCCGTGTGAACTTGAGCGATTGAGTTTGATTCCTCCCGCCGCGGATGTGGAAGATTTCTTCTTCCACGCGCATTTTTTCCCAGCCATTTTCCGTTTTGTATTCCAGCGCGTTCTGCGCGTTTAACTCTTCCAGGTAAAAATCCTGCTGGTCCACGGGAAAGACCGTCAGTCCCCAGGCAATATTCTCATTGTGTCCGATGCTGACGCCCGGCAGCGCCGGTTCCGTGGCTCCAATTACATCCCATCCGGGCGCCACCAGATGCACGATGTAACGGATGGAAGGCAGCGCAATCGTGCGATGAGGATCATTCGCTAAGAATGGCTTCCCGCTCCGCGTCATTTTCCCCGATACGCTCCAATTGTTGCTGCCTCCAACTTCTCGATTGCCATTCCCCGTCTCCGCGGGAAATTCGATGCGCGCGTCCGTTCCCAGCAAGCCCGCGATCGCTTGGGGAGACAGGCCTGAGAAATCCAGGCCCACAGCCGGTTCTAACTGTGCCGGCGGATCAAACTCTCCCAGCGCCGTGGCTTTCTGTACGCCCAGCAGCGCCACAAGCTGCGCATTCTCGAGTTCGTCTTGCGCGTTGCCGGTCACGCTCAGGGTGGCCATCCGCGTCAGGCAATCTTCCGGCTTCCACGCTTCCGGCGCGAAACCGGCCAGTTGAAATTCAATCGGCAAGCCAGGACCGCCCGGAGCCGATCGCTGCTGAATATAGGAATTGATTCCATCGGTAAACGCGCCAAGAATTTCGCGCGTGTCCGCCGCATAGCTTGCATATTCCGCAGGTAGAGACCCGCGATAACGCAGCAACCGGGCAGCCACATCTCGAGGCAAGAACGATACGCCGGCCACCTCGGCCAGGCGTCCTTGCCCCGCGCGCTTCCACAGTTCCATCTGAAACAAGCGATCCTGCGCCGCCACAAAGCCCTGCGCAAAAAACAGATCATGTTGATTCCGCGCGTAAATGTGCGGCACGCCCCATTCGTCGCGCAGCACATCCACGGGAGCCTCCAGTCCCGCCAGCCGGACTTCACCCTTCGTTTCGGATAGCGCCGCGCGAGCTCGGTCATTCAGCGATTGGAGCGAATGGGATGGATTCGGAGACGTCAGAAGGAATCTCACGGCTACAGTCAGCACGAATAATGTAAGGATGAAGAGAAACCACCATCGAAATAGAAATTTCATGCGCGGAAGTATATAGCCTAAGCCGCTTGCGTGGGTGAATTCTACGGGTGGATCACTCCGATCGCGCTCCGCCTTCGTGGACGTACTTGATCACCTCGACGTCTGACATTGCGATCAACCCTTCCTCAACCATCTTGTCGAGATACGGAAGCAATTCCCGGATCTTCTCCTCGGTGTCGATCACGCTGATCATGATGGGAGCATCGGATGAAAATAAGAAGTGATGCGCGCCCCGAATGAGTGTGCTTCCGCCGTATCCCTCGATTCCCCGATAGACGGTGGCCCCGGCGAGGTCCAATTCCTTGCACTTCTCGACGATGGCGCGGTAAAGAGGCTTGCCGTTCCACTTGTCGTCTTCCCCGAAATGGATGCGCACCATTTTAGCCTTGCCCTCGAGCCTCATTGCCGTTCTCCCTTTCTCCGCTCGGTTGCCTGATAGTCATGCGTATACTTGATCACGTCCACGTTCGAAAGAACCACCAGCCCCTGCTTCACCATGTCGTCCAGAATCGGAAGGAAGGCCCGCAGTTTCTCTTCGCTGTCGACGACGGAAAGCATGATGGGCCGGTCGTGCGAAAGGCTCAGGGTTTTCTCTTGGTGAATCCTGCGATTGGCGCCATATCCAAGAATTCCCTGATAGACCGTGACGCCGGCGATGTCATTCACGCGCATGCTTTCCACCAACGCTCGATGGAGCGGCTTGTCGTGCCACTTATCGTTCTCGCCGATGAAAATCCGCATCAATTTCGCTTTGCTCTCGCGCTTCAATGATGGCGCCGGTTCCTGGGCCACCACTTTCGCCGTAATCTCCGGAGACTTCGCGACGGTCGTATCCTGCAACTCGATCAGACCGGTCCCTGCCATCTCATGAAGCTTGGGCATCAGCTCTTCTACTTTTTCGGCGGACTCGATGAACTCGATCTTGATGGGGAGGTTTTCCGTCAGGCGCAGGATTCGAGTTGTTTGCAGGTGGTGGTCGGCGCCGAACCCGGCGATGCCCCGCACCACCGTGGCGCCCGAGACTCCTCGATAGAAAAGAAAATCCAGGATCGCCGCATACAATGCATGGCCGTGATATTGAACATCTTCGCCAATGTAGATGCTGACCTTTTTGGCCGGCCCGGACTTGAGCATGCACTCCTCCTACTCGAAGTATACTTCTTGAGCCACCGGAGTCCTCGTGGCGCTGTGACGATCCTCGCGCCTGCTTCGCATCGTCATGCGATCGTCCTCCCCGTAATCACTCCCAGCCAGACGGAGAGGAACCCGATCACCACGCTCGCGACCACGTTGAGGCCCGCCACCAGAATCTCTCCATCTTGGAAATTGCGAAAGGTCTCGTATTCGAATGTGGAGAAGGTGGTGAAGCCCCCGATGAAGCCGATCGGAATCAGGTATCTCCAGTTCGGATTCCAGTGTCCTTTCTCCGTCAGCAGAGTTATCACCAATCCAACCAGGAATGACCCTGTGCAATTGATGATAAATGTTCCATAGGGGAACCGCATACCCATCCGGTCGCTGATATAGCCACCAACCCAGAAACGCAGGATGGAGCCCAGGAATCCTCCCATACCCACCACCAAGTATTTAATCATACGAGTTGGCCCGAACCTCCCTCTTGGGGATTACGAACGAACATCTCACTGCCGGTTCTCGACGCCTACTTCTCTGCTGCTAATGCACACACATTCCCCATCCCAGTTCTCGCGCCTGATTCAATTTGGGGATCATTGCCGGGGACATGACTCCGCGACAAGATCCTTGTCAGGAGTCATCATCTGTCCCGGCTCAGAAGGGACAGCGGTTAAGGGCGAACTCCTTCGCCACTTTCACCATGATACTGGGAGCCATACGAAAGTCAATTCCGATACATCAATGGTTGCACACTCCGGCAATCCTGCGCGCCCCCCCCATCCACCAAGCCTTCAGATTGACCCGCCTTTAAATGCCCCAGCCAGGTTGACTTGCCTCACCACCCAACTTAAATTGTCTCATCGGGTTGGATTTCGAATTTGTTTCCAGTCCTGATCGCTCGACCTGAGGGAGTGAACAACAAATGTGCGCGAAAAAGCTGCTGGTAATTCTACTTTTCCTGGCGCCGGTGGCAGCGGCGCAAAAGCCCGATCCCGATCTACTGGCCAAAATCCGCGACATTCGCGCCATTGACAACCATTCGCACCCGCCCCGCTTGGTTTCTGCAGGCGAAACGGATAACGAATTTGACGCCCTCCCCTGCGACCCTCTCGAGCCGACCATGCCGACCCTGACCTCGCGCCCCGAAAATCCGCAATTCATCGCAGCATGGAAAGCTCTCTACGGCTACAAATACGACGACATGACTCCCGCTCATGTACGCGAAGTTCTTGCCGCCAAACAACAAGTAAAAAAACAGCAGGGCGACAATTACGCAAACTGGGTTCTCGACCAGCTTGGCATCGAAAGCGAACTCGCCAATCGCGTCGCCATGGGACGCGGCCTGAATCCTCCGCGGTTCCGTTGGGTGCCTTTCGATGATGCCCTTCTTCTGCCTCTCAACAATGAAAAACTCGCCGCCGAAACTCCCGATCGAAAAATCTTTTATGCCCGGGAATCTCAGTTGCTCCAGCGCTACCTCAAAACTTTCAACAAAGATCAGCTTCCCGCCACTCTCGATGAATATCTTTCGCAGGTAGTCATTCCAACCCTCCTGGACCAGAAAAAGAACGGCGCGGTCGCGATTAAATACGAAGCAGCGTATTTGCGTTCGCTCGAGTTCAAGCTTGCCGGGCGGGAGCAAGCGCAACGGATTTATTCTCGTTACATTTCGGGTGGCGTGCCGGAAACCGCGGACTACTACAAATTGCAGGATTACATTTTCTATTTCATCGCTCGTGAGGCCGGGCGCTTCGGTTTGCCCGTCCATATCCATACCGGATATGGCTGCGGCGGCTATTTCAAGCTCGCCGGAGCCAATCCGCTGCTTCTTGAATCGGTTCTCGATGACACGGACTTGCGAAAAACGAATTTCGTCCTGTTGCACGGCGGCGCCGGCCCGTACTCCAAGGAAATCGCCGAGCTTCTGATGAAGCCCAACGTCTACACCGATTTCTCGGAGCAAACGTGGCTCCTTCCCACGCGCGAATTGAGCAAGACGATTCGCTACTGGCTCGAATGGTATCCGGAAAAAGTCCTGTTCGGCACGGACCTCTCCCCTGGCGATGCAACGATTGGCTGGGAAGAAATTGGTTGGCAGACCACGAACTCTGGCCGCGAAGCCCTGGCTATCGCTTTGACGGGAATGATCGGCGACAACGAAATCACGCATGCTCGCGCGCTCGAAATCGCCGAAATGGTCTTGCGCGGAAACGCGCTCAAATTATACGGCTTCGCCAGCCGCTAGTTCGCAGTCCTTCTTAGGAGCCGGTCATTCCGAGGGCCGAAGTTGCCCGAGGAATCCAGCGCACCGGCAGCTTTTCATCAACCAAATATTCCTCGTCATGCTCAATATGAGAATTGAAAGCACTTCTTCACCAAGCTCCTACGGCACTGCCGCCGAAGGCGTCTCCGGCTCGGTTTTCGGAAAGTATTTTTCGTACCACGCGATGCACCGGTTGATGCTGTCCACGGTATGCGCCGATTCCCGAATTCCATGTCCTTCGCGCGGGTAGCGCACGAAAACGGTTTCCACGCCCACATCCTTCAGCGCGATGTAGAACTGCTCCGCTTCGGCGATGGGCACATCGGGATCATTTTCCCCGTGCATCAGCAGGGTGGGCGTGGCCGCTCCGCCCACGTGCTTTAGAGCCGAGCGCTCCCACAGAATATTCATCAGGTCATCCTGATGCGGCAATTGGCCGAATTCCATTTGTTCATATTGATTGTAATAAGTCATGTAGTTGTAGCTGATCAGGTTTGTGATTCCGGCGATCGGGATCGCGGCGCGAAACATTCGCGTCTGCGTGATCAGCCATTCGGTCAACTGGCCTCCATAGCTCACGCCTTCGATGCCCATGCGTTCCCGGTCAAGCCACAAATTTCGCCGCAGCGCCGCGCTCACGCCGTATAGCACGTCCTGAGCTTCATTCCCATCCTGATCACCGAACACGGCGTCCGCGAACGCCTGCCCATATCCGGTCGATCCGCGATAGTTCACGTGCAGCGTGGCCCAGCCCCGCGCTGCATACACTTGATCCTTGAAATTGAACGCCGGACCGTTTTGCCAGTGCGGCCCGCCATGGATATTCACGATTAACGGATGCTTCGACGCCGCCGTCATTCCCAGTGGCTTCACCAGGTATGCCTCGACTTCATACTTGTTGTCGTTGCTGATAAACGTAAAGGATTCCACTCCAGCAATCTGCTTCCCGCCCAGCACCTCCGCATTCAAATCCGTAAGCTGTTTCGCCGCCGCCCCGCCGCCGTTCTTGACATATAGCTCCGGCGTATCGCTCGGGCTGCTGAACGCATACACAATCGCTCCCGCCTTCCCCGGAGAAAATGCGCCCACCGAGCCGCGCTCGTTGACGATCACTTCCGCTCTGCCGCCTTCCACCGGCTGGCGATACAGCCGCACGTTGCCTCGCTCCTGCGCCGTGAAATAAATCGACCGCCCATCGGGAGCCCATTGCGGCGATCCCTGGCGATCGTCAATGGTCGCAAGCTCGTGGCGATTCGAGCCGTCCGCATTCATCACCCAATCGTGCGTATCTTCCATGGTCGTCTCGCGGTCGGTCAACCCGCGCTTGGTCGCCGAAAAGGCGATCATCTTTCCGTCCGGAGACCATCGCGGCGAATATTCGGCGTTTTCCGTCGCCGTCAGCCGGCGAATCGATCCGTCGCTCACTTTCAGCGCGAAAACGTCGTAATTGAAAAACTGGTCCGCGTTGGGCGAGCGGTCGGAGATAAAAACTATCTCATCGCCCTTCGGCGACCAGTCGATGGAGTGTTCGTAGTAATCCCCAGTCGTCAGTTGCCGCACTTGCTTGGTCGCCGTGTCGGCCACGAAAATATGTAGTCGGCGGTTGTCGTTAAAATGTGTGAGTCCCTCGGCCGCGTCCGGCTTGTACATGTAGCGGGTGATCACCATCGGGTCGCCGTTCGCCACCGCCGTTTCCGGTCCCGGTGTCGAGGAAATAAACGCGACCTGTTTGCTGTCGGGTGACCACGTGATGGCGGATCCCTGCGACGGCAGTGGCGCGTTGCTCCCCGTCATTTCCGAAAGAAATGTCGCCGCCGAGCCATCCGCATGGGCGATCACCAGTCCACTTTTTCCCTCAGCTTCGCCTTCGTACGCGATCCAGCGGCCATCAGGAGACCACACCGCATCGCCTGAATCCTCGTTCTCTCCACCCAGGCGCGTCGACTTGCCGGTCGCCAAATCCATCACCCACACTTGTCCCCACGGCCGCCCCGGCCGGTCCAGGCGCAAGATCGTGTAAGCCGCCAGTTTGCCATCCGGCGAGAGCGCAACCTGGCTCACGCTCCGCAAGCGCTGATAATCAGCGGATTGCAACCTGTTCGTTTGCGCGCTGGTCCGCGGCCCCGCCGCCGCCCCCATCACTGCAAAAATGAAAAGCAACACGCAAACTCGCCTGCGCATAACGATCCTCCCCGGATCAAACGATGAACTGGCCGTGTGCGGCGTCCTCGCCCCATTGCAGGCAACGCCGCAAGCAAACCAAGGATCAGCACAACCGTTCTCCTCAAAATGTATCGAGTGCCTCCAGTTTGAAGACGGAGGAGAACTTATCACGAAGATTCCAATTGCGCGAGATAGAGCGGTCTTGAGGAAACTCGTAGGAACGAGGGAGCTGGAATGAGAAAGGGGCCTTCGTCTCGCTGACAATCCGAGCCAAAGGCCCCGTCGCAACTCTGCCGCATCAGCTTGCGTGAAGGGAGACTACAAACTCTCGATTTCGTTTACAGGTGCATGAAGGCGTGCGCGATTTTCTTGCCGGCTTCTTCGGTGTAATACACGGTCACATGCTCGCCCTTTTTCGCGCCCACTACCGTGTAGTGTCCAACACCTTTTGCCGTGTCGATGGTTGCGTGGTCGGCCACCCGGAATGTTTCTTCCGTTCCATCGGCCGTCTTCACCGCCACCGTCTTCGTTCCTTTGCCGATATCCGTAATGGTTCCCTCGGTCGCGTGAACCGTCTTGTCTCCCACGAACACGATCGCGTGAGCCGTCTTCTCAGCCCCTTCAGGGATGTAGTGAACAATTACATGTCCGCCTTCCTTGCCCACCAGGTCGGCGCCATGCGCTGCTCCCTTCAGCCCCGAAACTGTCGTGTGAGCGGTAAATTTGACTACCGTCACGGTACCGTCGGCCGTCTTCACTGCCACAGTCTTTGCGCCCGCATCCACTTTGTCGAGCGTACCCATGACCACGTTCGAAGTTTTCTTGGCGCCTTCTTTTCCTTGAGCCGATACGGTCTGCGCGCAAATTCCCACCGTCAGGACGATGAACGGAAGTACGCCCCGGATGAGCAGCCGCAGTGAACTGGATCGCATAGTTTCTCCTTGACCCGCTGGAAAGTGTATTGCGTGCGGTCCCCGAATTATACCGGCCCCGCTCCCGTAGTAATAACACTTTCTGCTGCCCCTCTCGTGCGCCCTTCTCCATCCGCATAAAAATGCTTTTGGGGTCATCCCGAGCATCGCGAGGGATCAAGCGCAAACCACAGATTCCCAGGCCCAGTAAAATCTTTGAGTCTCTGTCCCCTACGAACCCCTCACCACCATTGGCCGCATGTTCTGGAAGAAAGAACCCAATCTCGCGATGAATATCCACGAGGATAGAGGGTAGAGGAAATTCCAACAGGTTGCCGCAAGATCGGTTTTGCAGTCATCCCGAGCAACGCGAGGGATCAAGAGTAAACTGCAAATTCCTGGCCACAGTAAAGTTCTTTGAGCCTCATTCGAGCGGCCACCCCCTCTACGAACTCTTCACCACCATCGGCCTCATACCGGGAAGCGCCGTTTGCGCTCGCATCGCCCGATGCCTTTCCCGAAAATGCTGCTTCGCTCTTCTTCCCCACTCGCGCACAAAATAATAATTCAGCGCCCCGCCGATCGCTCCGCTCACCAGCGGAATCGCCCGCGCGGTCCACTTCTCCGCCACTTCCGCGCCCATCTTGGCGGCCATTCGTTCCATGATCCGCGGCACCAACCGCTCCACCGCCTGCTTCTCGATAAACTCGCGTCCCAGATCGAGCCCTGCCGCGGTCGCCGCAGCCAGCCACAATGTTGCGATCTCGTCATCGGTTGAATACTCAAACCCATACAGCAGGCTCAGCTTTTGCAGCATGCGCATCACGATTGCCGCCAGAACTCCCATATCCGGAACGATCGTCAGGAATCCACCCAGGCCCAGTCCCGCTCCCTCGAGCACCGCAAATTTCATCGAGGCTCGAATCGTCTGGTCAGCCACATCATCCACAATCTCCTGCGGCATGTGGAACATGTCCTGGAAAGATCGAATCGGCAGTCCGTGAGCCCGCCGCACCCGTTCGAGATAACGATTCGGCTCCACCTGAACTTGCGCATACGCGCGATTGAATCCCGCGAACAGAGCTTTCCCCACTCGCCTCGCCGTGATCGCTTTTCTCGTCGCTTTCACAATGGCCATACCAATTCCCTCTTCGCACCAGAAACATCAATACCTCACAATTATAGTCCCGCCCGCCTCCTCCCGCGACACAAAGAGAATCACGATCACTTCGAAGCAAATGGGCTCCTTCTTCAAAAGGTTTTCTGCGCGGTGTAAACGCTCGCGGAACGCGATAGAATCCAAGACGATTCAGGCAAATTCAGTAACGCATCTCGTCCCTCAACCATGACCGCCCCCGGCAAATCCGACTGGCCGGCCGCACTCGATCTTGAGCGGCAAGGCGACGCCGCTTCCGCCGATCCCGCCCGCAAGTTTTATCGCGACGCCCAGCGCCTCCTGCTGCCGGACGGCGTTCGGTGGACCGATGCCGAAGAATACGTGCGCCGGATGGCGGCCTTTCAGCGTCTGCAAAATA
>JBGQGW010000017.1:0-28237 GCA_041497605.1 Terriglobia bacterium
ACAGGAGGAACGAATGCTCGAGCGAACGATCAATCGCCGGCAATTGTTGACCGGCTTTGCGGGAGCGGGACTCTACGCGGCGCTGTCTCCCATTTGCCGCGCTTTTCAGGCTCATCATGCTGCCCCGGCAAGATCAGTCACTCCCGAGGAAGCGTTGCAGCGATTGATCGCCGGCAACGCGCGATTCGTGAGCGGCAAAGCCGGCCATCCGCGGCAGGATTCCGCGAGACGGACGGAATTAATCGTGGGACAACATCCGTTCGCCACGATCCTGGGCTGCAGCGATTCGCGCATCCCTCCTGAATTGATCTTCGATCAAGGGCTGGGAGATCTCTTCGTCGTTCGCGTGGCCGGAAATGTTGTGGATGCCGACGTGGCCGGCAGCGTCGAGTATTCCGTCGTGCATCGGCAATCTCCCTTGGTGTTGGTGCTGGGGCACACGAATTGCGGAGCGGTAGGCGCCGCGCTACTTCCGCCGACCGAACGCGCAAAGGAGACGCCGGACATCCAGGCGATCCTGAAGCAGATTGATCCGGTCCTGAGCGGCATTGATCATCATGCCAGCCCCGAGAAACAGCAGGACGCCGTGATCGAAGCGAATGTGCGGCAGTCCGCGAAATTACTGGCGGCCCTGCCGTCGCTTTCGAGCGAGGTCGCCGCGAAACACCTGCGAATCGTCAGCGGCATCTACCAATTTGGAAGCGGGAAGGTGAATTGGCTCACCTAGTCCTGAGAGCGATCGAAGCAAAGTGGCGGAAGCGTGTGGGAGTCGAATGTAGACCAGCATGGATTTTCAAGGGCTTAAAGGAAATGGCCGGGAGCATGAAGTCGTTGAAAAGAAACGATGGAGCATCTTGGAGAATTTTTATCGTTCCCCGATTGTTCCCTCGTTTCGTGTCGGCCATTTTTCTCGTTCTTTGAGAATTTGTTGTTGGGAGAAGTTTACTCACACGCTTCGACGACGGATTGCCGCTAAACGACTTCAATCCAGCGGCACGGATGGCACGCCGGCTACCTTTCGAGAAATCGGCAAGAGATAAAACGTAGACGAGTGGATCTTGAGCATCGACCTCCTGGTCCCGAACCAGGTGCCAAGCCTTGTGATGATCAGCCTATTGCGGCAGCTTTACCGGCAACACTCGTCAGGACCGGAATCCGCACGCGCGGAGAGACGCCAAGCGCCGGATCAGTGCTGACCGCCGCTTCCAGGAAAATGCGCTTGTCACTTGCTGGCGCGGGCAGCCGAATTCGGTGGGGCGAGCATCTCCATGGCCCAGATCGCGCCGGGACGCATATACATGGACGCGCGATAGTTTCCGGTGATGTCCCACGCTTCGGGCGTGCGGAACCAATATCCCTTGCTCTCATAGGTGACGTGGTAGAGGCCCCAGGCCGTCCGGTAGGCCTCCTCTTTCATTCCTTCGCTCAACATCAGGGCTGCCACGCTGAAGGTCGTCCCGATCCAGACTTCCTGGACTTGTTCGTTTGATTTAAGCAGCGCTCCATCCGGGGCCATGCCGTTCACGGCGCCCATTTCTCCGTTTGCGAACTTCATGACGTTGAAAGCGAAAATCTTCGCCAGGGCTTTCTGCTGCATCTCCCGTGGAACCAGATCACCGAGTCCGGTCATGTCGGCATACCATTGGCCGGCGAGTTGATCGGCTTGGATATCATCCTTGTATTCGCTGCCCGTGTCATAACGAAAATACTCGCCATTCCAGAGCTTGCCGATGTAGGTGCCCTGCGCCTTCAAAAACATTTCCCGGTAGCGCGATGCTGAGGCAGAATCACAGAGCTGCCGGGCCATCTCTTCGGAGGCACGCAATGCCGCGAGCCATAGGCCGCCGGAATACGCGCTTTCGCCACGGACCACCCACTCGTCATAGGTTTGATCGGGAAAGCCATCCCCTTCCGGCGTCCCGCTGCCATGGTCGAATTGCTGTAGATAGGCAATCGCCTCCTGCACCGAGGGCCAAGCATAGCGCAGAAAGTCCGTGTCCTTGCGGCCTGTGAGCACGTAGTCGCGATAAACCATCAGGACAAATTTCGAGTTCAAGTCCTTCCATCCGTTCGTATCTTGCCAACTGAATTGATTCGCCAGGATAAACGGATCTTCCTGCGGCGCACCCAGATCGTGCGGCACTGCCCCCTTCTTTTTGCGTATGCGGAACGCGTTGGCCTTGATTTGCCGTGACTTCCAGTCCCACAGAAGCTTCTGCGGCTGTTCCTGTGGCACCAAGTCCGCAAATTGCCGCATGACTTGTTTATCAATTTCCGGCCAGAACTTGATCAGAGGCATTGAGCCGTAGAAACTGACATCGAGCGTGCCATAGTACAGATAGTCCAGGCATTCCAGAAACGAGAAAGTCGGCGGCTCTTTGGGATCGGAACCAACCTGGCGTCCCCAAAACGACCCACCGTCCGCCAGGTCATACAGCTCATTGAAAAGGGCGCCGCGGTACCAAAGCGGTTTACTTTCATCCTCGATGTATGGAGCTTGCCAAGCGTCAATTTGATCGCTCCATTGCCCGGAATTGAGCAAGCCATCCCGCGCAATTTTCAGAGCGTTCTGGCCGCTGGTCCCGTAATAATCCGTGTAGCGGCGATACCATTTGCGGCCCGAGCCGAATTCGACGATGGGGAGATCCCAGGAAATTACCATCGGCACAACACGCTTTTCACCCGGTTGCAGCGTGAAACGAACAACGATTCCGCCGGCGAGCGGCTCACCACTGCTGACCCATGACGTCTCTTTGCTCGAAAGCCTTCCATCCTTCGCAAAGGGCGCCCACACCTCACGGCCGTCCTGGTCGGCCCGAAAGGATGTCTGATAGCTAACCTCGACGCCGGGCGATTCGAGCGTTGCAATCGCCATCTGGCCGTCCCACTCGTTGGGTATGCCATCGCTGCGGTGACGATTGAAGAGGATTCCCTTCAGTGTGCCCGCCGTTCCTGCCGGCTCGCTGGCGAAGGCGTTGTAATTCCCTTCGTTCCTCGCGTCACTGAAGTCACGGGAAAACGAACGAAACCATCCAAGCATGTTGGTCCACGAAAGCAGAATCGAAACCGTAACGGCTCGCTGGGTTGGATTTTCTGCGTGCCAGCGATAGACGGCCACGGGGTAGCTCGACTCGCGGTAATTGTCAGGGAGGATCGGAGAAAATTGTTCGAGGGTGACGTGTGCAGGAAATTTCTCCCAGCGGTAGTCGTACCAAGATTTGGGGTATAAAGCGTAATAATCGCCGGCGCCGACGGGATAATCCCAGGCCCAACTGTTCAACGCGCTCTTCGCCGGATGATCGGTAAATAAGACTCGCGCAACCCCTTCCGGATCGCCTTCTGACTGCTGAAACATTGCAAATTGGTTCGCGTAAACTGTCTCGTACTTATGAACGCCACCTTTCACGTGCCAGCGAGCGAAATCGCCGCGATAAGTTCGGGAAAAAGTCCCGGCACCGAACCCGCCCACCGGCGCTCCCTGCCAAAATCCATCATCAATGTGCCCGGCATCGAGCGTAGGTTTCTTGGTTCCCGCGTTCGCGAGCGGCAAGCCGATCGGGCGCTTCCAGGCGGCTTTGGGGATGCCGTCGCCACCCCACACACCCGGAACCAGTAGCAGCAAGGCGAGAAACAAGGCCGTTTTTTGACACCCGCGCTTCTCCACTGGGCCTCCAATTTGCAAATGTGTTCCCCTATTCGGAAACTTGCGGCGCTACCAACTAAGCGCTTAAGATGGTACAGAAAATCGTTATTCTAGTAAATAATTAATCACATCCAAATCTTGAATCGGCTCGCCTTCGTCTCCCCGGATAATCTCCCAGCGACACGTCGGGAAGCGACGCGCACTCTCCGTTCGCTCCTGGCACATCCACCTCGGAATTTGTGGCCTGGCCGATCTGGGACGAATGCTGGGGCAGCGGCCCGATCCACTGAATTAATGGAACAAAGCCAAATCAACCACATTCGCCATCGCTTCATGTCCCGCCGGACCCGGGTGCAAGTGGTCGCCACTGTCGTATCGTGGAGCAAGCCGGGCCGGATTCGCGGGGTCAGCGAGCGCGGAGTCAAAATCAATCACACCGTCAAACGCTCCCCCGGTCTTGATCCAGTGATTGGCCGCTACACGCTTTGCTTCGCCCTCAGCCGTCCAACCCCGGAAGCCCTGGTAGGGCAGAATGGTAGCTCCGATGATCTTCAGGCCGCGGGCGTGCGCCTGGGCTATGACTTGCTTGTAGCCGGCTATCAAATCGTCTGCCGTTATGGGAGTCCGGCTGAGGCAAGGAAAGTACTCCGGCGGAATTGAGGCAATGGGCGTGTCGGGCTGGCCGATATCATTCGTGCCCTCGAACAGGATCACAATTCGCACGCCGGATTGGGCGAATACGTCGCGCTCGATTCGAGCGAGCGCATTGATTCCGAAACAGGGCGAACTGCTTAGCACTCGATTGCCGCCGATGCCGGCATTGAGAACAGACATCACCCCGCCCGAATTGGGCGCGAGCAGGCGCCTCGCCAGGAGGTCAGTCCATCTCCCATATGTTTCGGGCTTGGAGGAGGAACCGTCTGTGATCGAGTCGCCGAGAGTGACGATGGCGCCCTTCACTTCCTTCGCGGCCAGGACGTCCACCGCGGCGAGGAAATACCAGGAATGCACCGTCTCCCGGAACGGGCCTGCCCCTTCCTCGGCCGCAAAGTTTCCGGGCTCGGAAACGTAATTCGTTTGGAACGCAGAGGAGTGAGAGGTGGCTGGCCCCGTTGGGCCACTCGTGAACAAACTAACCGCCAGATTTTTCTGCGGGCCCACGGAAAGCGAGACCGGATCGCTGATGGCTTCGGCGCCCTCGGGAATCGTAACCAATTTAGCTCCCCCGAAAGTGACCGGATGATTCGAGCCGGCGATCAGGCTTGCGCCGCTTTCCTGAAGGCCGAGGTACACGGAGCCAAAGGTAACCGCCTTCGTGCCAAAAAAATTTGACAGCCGAATCCGGATGGAGCTGCCGCCGACAGTGCTATGCACGATGTTACGAATCGTTTGATTGTTGAACTCCGTGGGAGCGTGATTCGAATTGTAGCGCGCCACGGCATTGGGATTCGCGAGATCGGAGTTGGCAGTGCTCCACGTGGCGACCCAATGCTCGCCCTTCGTTGCGGCAGCAGCAAAGGCGCACAGGATGGCCAAGGCGAGCGCAACCACAGCACACAACCTCTGGCGCGGCAATTCAGAGATCCAGACTCCGCCGCTCCTCTTCATGGCATCACCTTTACCATCACAACGGCGTGCGAGGGCACCTTCGCACTGAAGCTGCCGGTATTCTTTCCAAGTTCCTTTTTCTCCCACAAATCCCGCACGGCTGCGGAAAGATGAGCCGGATAGCCCAATGCTTCCCAAGAAATTGAGATTTCAGTTTCTGCCGCTCCGCGATTGAATAAAATCACGGCGCGGCTTCCGTCTTTCATCTGTTTCGCCCAAACTTCCGAGTCTCCATTTTTGAAAACGCGACGGCCTTGCATGCCCAGTGAATCCTGGTCTACGGCAATCACTTCCTTGTTGGTCAAAATCTCTTTGATTTCAGGCGGCATGTTTTTTAAATCATTGCCCGCGATCAGCGGGGCCGCCAGCAGACACCAAAAACTGAAGTGCGCGCGATATTCGACCGCGGTCATCCCTCCATTTCCCACTTCGAGCATGTCAGGATCATTCCAGTGGCCGGGGCCGGCGTAGGATTCGAGGCCGTCTTGCAGATCGAGAATCTTGACCCAGCCGATGGACCACTGCTTCTTGCAATCCCAGCAATCGGCGATGTCGCCGGTGGTGCGCCAAAGATTGCCGACATCTCGAGCCCAAAGCCAGGGCTTGCTGTTGCCCCACTCACAAAGACTGAAGACGATCGGCCGGCCGGCGGCTTTCAATGCGTCATACATGGTGGTGTACGCGGCTTCCGGATTTTCCTTCCCGGTGTTGCACCAGTCGTACTTGAGGTAATCCACTCCCCAGGAGGCATACTGAACTGCGTCCTGAAATTCATGTCCGCGGCTTCCCGGGCGGCCAGCGCAGGTCTGGGTGCCGGCATCGGAATAGATTCCGAATTTCAACCCGCGGGAATGCACGTAGTCTGCCAGCGCCCGAATTCCGGAGGGAAATCGCTTCGCATCGGCCACGATGTTCCCATTGCTGTCGCGGCTCACTTGCCAGCAGTCGTCAATCACCACGTACTGGTAGCCGGCCTCTTTCATTCCGTTGTCCGCCATGGCATCGGCCATGGTCTTCACCAGGTCTTCGCTGACGTCGCATCCGAAGCGATTCCAACTGTTCCATCCCATGGGCGGCGTCAGCGCCAGGCCGTTATCGGCGGCCCTGGACGCCGGCAGGATCAGGATTCCCGTTAGGAGAATCAAGGATAGAAAGATTGCGCACCGTGTTGTTCTGGGCATGGTGATTCCCTCGCGCATTAGCTTCTGCGTTCTCGTTACTTTTAGCGCGTGATTCCTCGCCCCGTAAATCCATCCGGGGCGCAAACAACGCGCTCCGCTCGGAATGCCTCCCACGTGGAAGTCGCCCCACAGCCGGACACCAACTGGTTTGGCTAAGCGATTTTCTCAGGGCCGCTTCAACTGCGCGGGGCGGATACGCTCCGCCGGCACAATCCCCTGTCCTTCCAGCACCGAATAGAATTGGTCCGGCGCCAGATCGTGTAAAGTTTCGACTGCTCCCGAAGGCCAGCGGATCTCCACACGATCGATCGTTTTCGCAAAGCCGAGACCAAAATGTAATCGCAAATCATTCTGAGAAAGGTAGCTCCCGCCGCTGTGGATCTCATCCGTCTGGGTGATTCCCCCCGAGACGATTTTGATCCGCGCATTCAGCGCCAGCCGGTTGCTTTTTGTTCCGGCAAGCTCAAAGCTCACCCAATGGCGGCCGGGAATGCCGTGGTTCTTTAAGATCATCGGACTTCCATCCAGGTCGGCGACGACTACATCCATCCTGCCGTCATTGAAGAGATCGCCGACCGTCAGCCCGCGTGAGACGTGCCTTTCCTTCAGCGCTGGTCCCGCCTGGTCGCTGGCATCGCAAAAGGTTCCATCCTTTTGATTCAGGTGCAGCAGCTTGGGCTGGCGATAACCGCCGCCGGAAGGCAGCGTATCCACTTGCGGGTAGACGTGGCCGGTAACAGTGATCAGGTCCAGCCAGCCATCGTCATCCAAGTCAACGAACGCTGTGCCCCACTTCACCCACGGCAGAGAAGGCAGGGCCACGCCCGAGGCGTAAGAAACCTCAGTGAAATTCCAATTGCCGTCGTTGCGATAGAGAAGGTCATTCTCATCCGAGAAATTGGTGACGTACAACGAAGGGCGCCCGGTGTGGCGGTAGTCGCCGATGGCGATCCCCATGGATGCTTGTTCGGATCCGTCTTCGCTCACCGCCGTGCCAGACTCCAGCCCAACATCCTTGAACTTTCCGTTCCCTTCATTCTTGTATAGAAACTTGGGAGTGGAATCGTTGGCCACGTAAATATCCGGGCGGCCGGTGTTATTGAAATCCGCCCATAGGACGCCCATACCGTAGTAACCATTCGGGTCGCTGACTCCCGCACTTTTCGAGACATCCGAGAAAGTGCCGTCGCCATTATTGTGGAAGAGCGCATCGCCAGCGCCTTTCAGGCCGCGGGGGCCGCACTGCACGTCAATTCCGCGATATTTGCAGTTGGGTGAGCTCCCGAACCGGGGTAGATCGTTCAAATGGAAATCCACGTAATTCGCAACCATTAAATCCACAAAACCGTCTGCATCGTAATCGCCGAACGCAGCTCCCGTGGACCAGCGTCCGTCGGCGACGCCGGCTTTTGCGGTCACGTCGGAAAACGTGCCGTCGCTGTTGTTGTGATAGAGAACGTTTCCGCCCAGGCAGGTGACGTAGAGATCGGGCCAGCCGTCATTGTCGTAGTCGCCCACCGCTCCGCCCATCGCAAAGCAGGGCGAGGCCAGTCCTGCCTGCCCGGTGGCATCGGTAAACGTACCGTCGTGATTATTGTGATAGAGCGCGCCGCGGCTCTTCTGCCCTTTTACAGCCATCTCGACGGTCGGCGCATTCGTGAAATAGATGTCCAGCCAGCCGTCACGATCGTAGTCGAACAGGATCACGCCGCCACTCATGGACTCCACGATGTATTTCTTCGCCGGGTCGGCCGTGTGCCGGAACATAATTCCGGTCTTCGCAGTGATGTCCTCGAACTGAGGGACCGGACGGCCGCTGCATTTCGTGGACTTGGCCCCGGGGGGTGGCGGGGATGGTTGCGGATGGCCTCCCTGCGCGCGCGCAAGGCCTGCAGCCAGAAGCAGGAGCGTCAGCGAATTTCCAAGCCTTGTCCACAGTTGTCTGCTCAATGGGCTTCCGTTGATCGGAAAATCGTTGACCGGAAAATCATGGATTTTGAATCGGCGGCGGTGTCGCGCGCTCACGCGATTTTGCCTTCAGCTCTTTGTAAATCTGGAGTTCACGGTCCGCATCGGCCATCCGGGAATCTCTTCGGTAGGCGGCCTGCAACTGGTAGTGCACATAATCCGTTCCCGGGCTGACGCGCGCCGCCATTTCGAGGTGTGCGACCGCTTCTTTCACTTGTCCCCTGTCCAGCAGAATCTTTCCCAACTGATATTGGGCATTGGCGTAGTCAGGGTGCGCAGCCACTACCTGCTGGAATAACTCCACTGCCTCATCCACCTTCGAAAGCTGCAGGAAAACGAAGCCGAGGTTGTATTTGGCATCCGGGTCCGTGGGGGCTATTGCCAACTCCGCCTGGAATTCCCCAGCCGCCTCGGGCCAGTGCTCCCAGCGAATATATGCCAGGCCGGAATAGTAGTGCGCCTTGGGAAGCGACGCATTCGCTTGCAAGGCTCCCTGAAGCACGGCGACAGCACGCGCGTAATCGCCGATCTCCGTCCACAGTTGTCCGACCAGCACGAGCGTATCGCCCGGCAGGTTTCCCTTCTCGTACCGTTCTAAAACTTCCGAGGCCCTCTTTAATTCACTCGTGCGGGCCAGCGAGGCAGCCCAGGCATAGCCTGCGACAGGATCCTGCATGCCACGCAGACCCAACGGCGAGAAGGTCTTCACCGCGTCTGAGAATTTGTCCGTCGCAAAATAGGCCATCCCCAGCATGGCCCGGACCGGGGCATCCGCTGGATTCTCCTCCAAAGATTTCGAAAGCCCCCGGATGGCTTCCGAATAATTGCCGGTTCGGAATGCACATTGCCCCAAATTCTTTTGCAGACCCTGGATGGCGCCATTCCAATGTTCCGCCTCCTGGTAGTGACTCAGTGCCTCGACAAATTGGCCCCGGACGGCCTCTGACGTGGCCAGATCGTTAAAGCTCACGCCCAAGATCGTGCGGAGGCGATTCTCCTGTGAGTCGGCTATGGAGCGCTGTTTCTCGGTGAGATCGGCGCGCGCCATCACAGACGCATCCACGCGTGCGAATGGATCGGTGTTGGCGGGAAGAAGCGGCGCCGCTTCACTTTCATGCTGAGGGTTGAGAGGCACAACGGCGGCTGCGGCGCCCGCACCGCCTGCCAGCGCTACCGAAGCCACACTTTGCTGGCTTTGCTCCATCGTTTTGTTCTGCAGCTCGCGCGCTTTGGTGAGAAAGACTTCAGCTTCCTCGACGCGGGCCGAGTTGGTCAAGATGCGTCCCAGGTCTACATAGGCTCTGCGAATCTGGTAATTAGAGCGCGATTCGTCTGTACCAGTGAGGAGTACGGCTTTGCGCAGTATTTCCTCGGCACGTTTCATATCTCCCTGGGCATAGGCATTCAAGCCCATGTAGAGCCACGGCTCCGGCCAGCTCGGGTTCACTTCGGCCGCGACCTTCAAATACCGCTCAGCCTCGGCATACTGGCGCTCGCTCGAGGCAATGAAGCCCACCATGTAGTTGGCCAGGAAGTCATGCGGATAGTATTCGACTTCCTTCAGGAGCTCGGACTTAGCTTCGGGTATGGGCTTCCATTCATTCAGCGAGAGGCGTGCGAGTCCCAGAAAATAGTGAACATGAGGAGTGCGGGGGTCGAGCTGAATGGCGCGTTGCAATTCGCGGATCGAGGCCGGCATGTCTTCCGCGTCGCGGTATGCCCGGCCGAAAAGGACATGAAGGGAACCACTGTCGCCAGCCAGGTCAATCATCTTCTGGAAGACAACGGCCGCACGTTGTTTATCCTTAGCGTCTGTTGTGGCCAGCAGACAGATGCCCAGCGAATAGAGAGACTCGATATCGGGCTTTAGGCGAACGGCGTGAGACAGCGCCTGCGCTGCTTTTGCGAAGTCCTGCTTGCGCATAAGAGCTCTGCCGCGAACCAGGTAGCCCCTGGGATTGTTTGAATCGGCGGCAAGAGCCTGGTCCGAAGCAGCGATGGCGTCATCCAATCGACCGGCCTGCAGTTCGGCGATCGCCAGATCGATGCGCGTATCCGGAAGATCCTCGAAATCAAGGGAACGCCGGTACAGTTCGACGGCTTGAGGAAAAGCCGATTCCAGCAGGCGCAATTGCCCCATCTCCCGCAGCGACAAACCAATCAGGCGATCGCTCGCGAGGGCCACACGGGCGGGATCACCGGAGACCCGTGCAGCATTTGCCGCTTCGATACGCTTGGCAATCTCAGCTTCCGCGGGGCTGGTGTGTTTTTCGTCAAGTTTTGCGAGCGGACGTCGCGAAGAAGCAGACTGCGCAAATGCGGGATAAGCGGAAATGGAAGCCAGGCCAAAGAAGAAAGCGATAGCAGCGGCGAGATAGACAAGATTTCGTTTATACCGGAAAGCATCAGCCAACTTTACGGATTGGACTTTCACCGGTAAGGATTCCCCGCGCTCCATAAAGAGTAAACGGCGGGGCTAGAAAACTCAAGCCCCGCCGTTTTTCGTTCACTGTGTTTCCGCTTCGGTTCGCTTAGAACGTGAACTTCAAACCGTACTGCATTTCGCGTCCGGGACGCACCTGGGTGGCCTGTCCGAAGTTGCCGAGCTGGCCAACCGGTTGACTGGTAACAATGTTGTTGGCCGGGCTGCAAGCCACAGCACCGCACGACAGGTTGCTGCCCGAGTAGCCGTTTGCCAAGCCATTACCGGTGAAGTTGGCGTGGTTAAAGATGTTAAACATGTCCAAGCTGAATTTCAGGCGGAAGCGCTCCTTGAAATACCAGCTCTTGCCAAACTGGACATCGAAGTTTTTGGCTCCGGGACCGTAGCAGGATCCACGGGCGGCAAGCGTCTTGGGGACAGTGCCGAGTGCGTACCCCACGAGCGTGAATGCCGCTGGGTTCCAGATCTGGTTGCCTTGGACAGCCGATCCCGAATTACAGCTGACTCCAGCAACTGAGAGCGGCCGTTGATTGGAAGTGAACCCCGTGCCGATGAGGGAGTTCAGGCTGCTTCCCAGCACGGCATTGGCTCCATTTGTGAACACGCTCGTCGAATTCCCGTTTTCCAACGTGACGATGCTGTTCAGTTCCCATCCGCCCACCGTCTGCTGCACGAACATGCCGTGGCTTGCGAACTTGGGCAGGAAAAACACCTCATTTGCTACAAAGATGTTCGGACGGTTGATGTTGGTGTTGCCCTTGTCCAGATTTGAGAAACCCTGGGCGGTGACTGCCTGCTGGTTGACGCTGCCCGAAGAGTTGTCATTTTCCACGTTTCCAATTGAATGGGACCAGGTGTAGGAGGCCTGGAACGTTGAGCGATTGCCCAGTTGAGACCTGAACAAGGCCTGGAGTGAATGGTAGTTGGAATGTCCAGCACGGGCGAACTCGCCGATCGTGCTAAAGTTTCCGGCAGGCCGCAGGGCATTCTGAGCCCCACCTGACACGAAGGCCCCTTGCAAATAATTAGCCGGCAAAACCGCGTTCAGGTCGGCCATCGAAGTGAGGTGCATACCCGCATTACCTACATAGCCCACTTCCAAGGCCGTATTGCGAGTCAGTTGCCGCTCCACCGTCAGATTCCACTGCCAACTGTTCGGGGCGACGCCTCGGGGGTCCTTGGCGGCATTCGGGGAAACGGCGGGATTCGCTAATGGCACTGCGGAATCCAAAGGCCGGTTCGTGGTGGCGTTAATGACGAAAGGCGCCGTGTGAGCCAGGCTCTCATCGATACCTACCAATTCACGCTGGAAGAACTGGCCGACTCCCACCCGGACGGCGGTCTTACCATCTCCGTTCACGTCCCAGGCGATACCGAGGCGAGGGGCGATGTTGTGATTATTCTGGTTCACGAGGGCGCGGTTTGGCCCTGGTGTGCCAGCGGATAGGGGCAGATTTACGCCCAGCGCGGCAAGCGCCTTGGTAGCATCCTGGCAGGGTGTGGTCCCTGGCACGATAATGACGCCGTTGCACGCATCGGACGCGGGCAAAGCCGGGTTGTAAGCAGCCAAGCTAAATGAGGCCCAATGGTTGTCTTGGCCGAAGGGTTCGCGGTAGAACGACCAGCGGAATCCATATTCGATGGTCAGATTCCTGCGAATCTTCCAAGAATCACCGAGGTACCATTCGAAGTCGTGCCAATTCACGAACGCAGTAGCATTGATGCTATTCTCCGAGATGACGAACTTCTGTGGAGTTGCTCCTGTGCCGGGAATCAGAATGTTGGCGAGTTGGTTGCCGGTTCTGGCGCCCGCAGCGCCCGCAGCGACCACTACGTTGCCGTCTCCTGCGTTAAGCGTCGGCTGATCCACGCCTCCGTTACTGTCTTCAACCTTAGCATTCGTGCCATAAAAAGCACCGACCTTGAACACGTGATTCCCGTGGACCTTAGAAAGGTTGTCCTGCACCGTGTAAAGGTCCTCGTGGTTCTGGTATGGCGCGATATTCCAAATCGTCTGGCTGGAGCCGTAAGGCTGCAGGCCACCCCATCCGGTCTGCGGCAAAGCTCCCTTCTGCTTCAGAGAGGCGGGCCAGGCGGTCGGGAAAGCGGCGTTGATTTGCGCCACCAGGCCGGGATTTGTGCCTCCGAGACTCGTGAGGATCGCATTGTGGCCGTAGCCGAACTCCAGGTCATTGACCATGGAATCGCTGAGTGTGGAGGTCAACTTGGCCATGACGCTCTTGGAAGGCTGGCTCCAATTCGCTGCTACAGTCGGGAAAATGGAGTCGCCCCAGAAAGTTCCAGGATTTGGCGCAGGGTTGGTCCAAGAATCCTGAGTCCAGCGGAAGGTGACGCGGTGCTTCTTGGTCACGTCGTAGTCTCCCCGGACATTCCATTCACTCCAGTTCAGTTTGTTCGGGATGCTGGCAACCCAGTTGTTGCCTGCTAAGGAGGCCCCCGTTACGTTTGGTGCGGGGTAGAACTGCCCATAGAGGAGACCCACAGCGTCAGGATTTGCAATTTTGAGTGGATTGCCGACCGCTTGGAACGCGGCTGGAATGACTGGAGTTGAGGCACCGCAGTGGACGCCTTGGCTAAAGTCACCGGAGCGCTCGGCCAGACTGGGCACGCAGGCGGCTTCCGATGTTCCGCGGATTTCGCGGTTCCATTCCTGGTTCCACCAAAAGAAAAGCTTATCTTTCACGACCGGGCCGGCGATGTAGTAGCCCCAGTCGTCGCGGCGAAGTTCCGCCTTCCCGGTGCCATTCTTATTGGAGAACCAGTCGTTCGCATTGAGCGCATCGTTTCGACCGGCAAAAAACGTGCCACCGTGAAACTGGTTTTCGCCGCCGCGAGTGGTGATGCTGATGATCGCGCCCGAAGCCTGCCCATATTCAGGGCCGTAGGAGTTGCGGATCATCTTGAATTCGGAAATGGCGTCGACCGAGGGATAGATCAAAATGGTCCGGTTTGAACCCACGTCGTTGTTGTTCACACCGTCCACCAAGAACAAGTTATTGGTGTAGGGATTTCCGTTGACCGAAAAATCGACGCCGCCCGCCAGTCCCTTATCGCGGCCGTTGAAGGAATTCGCCGGGGAGACGCCCGGAGACAATTGGGTGAGTCCGACGAAGTTCTCGCCGTTCAGCGGGAGTTCGCGGACCTGGGTCCCTTGAATCACTTCGCCGATCACCGCCGTGGTGGTTTGCACCTCAACGGAACTGGCTTGAACGGTCACGGTCTCGTTCACAGTGCCCACCTGGAGAGAAGCGTTGACCTGCGTGGTGGAGGAGACATGAACCTCGACGCCCTGGGAAATGAATTCCTTGAAATTGCCTTGCTTGACGTGAAGTTCATAGGTCCCGACCGGCAACTGGGCGAAGGTATAGGAGCCCTGATCGTTGGTCTTCGCGGTGTAGGTTGCGTTTGTACCTTTGTTAATGATGGTCACGGTGGCTCCGGGAATTCCGCCGCCGCTGGCATCCGTTACCGTTCCGGTAATCGTGCCAGAATACTGCTGCGCGTGCAGAGCGAACGGCATCGCCAGCACCAGCAGTAACCCGCAACACAGCGCGAGAAGGACTAGACGCTGTCTGCTTCCTGGATTCGTATTTGCCAATCGAGTTCTCATGCTCACACCCCTCAAGAAATTTTTTGCGGTCCAATCCCTGAAGGCCGATTTTTCAAATTGGATTCCGCACCCCACTCCGAGTGACTTTGCCTAATTTCCGTTTAGCTAAGACAGGACGAAAACCCCTTTAGAACCCCACCGCAGCCAGCGTAATGCTTTTCTACTAGAGCCTGTGTAAACCTCGTCCGATTCTTTGTCAAGAGAAAATAATGATTTTCCACATAAAATAATGTTATTCTAACTTCAGGCGGGGGCGAGGGGTGGTTCGCCCCAATCGAAAACTGTTGGGCTTCCTGCTTCGACGGCAGCCGATCTTGTCTGGCTGATTCTCGGTTGGAGTCTGGAAAGACGCAGTAGAGGTGTCTCTATTCCCGGCCATATTCATTTGTGAGAAAGGGGAGAAGAGCCGGAGCGGATTCAATATCCCGGCACGGTAGAAATTGGGGCAGAGAATTCCAAAGGACTCGTGTGGCAACAAGGCAAGTTCAAGAATGCGCTGGTTTCATTTCACAGGTAAATTTTGACCGATCCTCTCCCCTATCGCGAAGCGGCACCGAGAGGCGTCCAACTTCTGTGCAAGTGTTGGTGGTTATTTCCGGCGATGGCGAGGCTGAACCGGGCGCAGAAGAAATCCGCGCTCTCATGCATTCGCCTTGTCGTTGAACTCCAGCAGAAATCCACGTTCTGGGTCTACTATGATTCCGCGTTCCGGAACACGTTTGGCTCGGATCTAAGCACACAATCATCATCTATGGTATATGGAAGTGCTGGGTGGAAGGCAGATAACAGGGATATTTGAAATCATTATCTCGGATATTTCAGTTTCTTGGGGCAGTTCTTTGTTTTGCATGTGGTAAATGAAACCTTCCGCCTTCGCCAGTCCAATTTCGGGGTTTATTCAATGTCCCCTCATTCAAAGAAAAAGCCAAACCCGCGACGAGAACGCAAGGTAACGCTCAAAACCCTTGCGCAGCATCTGGGCCTGACGCCCGGCACCATCTCGGCCGCTCTCAATGATTCCGCAGCGGCGCGTTCGCTTCCCGAACATACGAAGAGACGCATCCTCGCCGCGGCAGAGGAACTCAATTACCGCCCGAATTATTTCGCTCGCTCGCTTCGGCTGAAGCGTACTTATACGATTGGCGTCATCGCCGAAGAGATCGGAGACGCCTACGGCGCGCTGGTGATCAGCGGGATTGAGGAATACTTGAGAAAGAACAATTTTTTCTTCCTCACCGTGATTCACCGCCACGACCAGAAGATTCTGCAAACCTACTCTCAATTGCTGTTAGCTCGCGGCGTCGAAGGCTTCATCACCACCGATACGTCCATCCTGGCTAAGCCCGCCCTGCCGACTGTGGCAGTGGCAGGGCACGAGCGCGTGGAGGGCGTGACGAACATCACGCTGGACCATAAACTTGCCGCGCGACTCGCGCTCACTCACCTGGCGGAGCTTGGGCACGAGGAGATCGCTTTCCTGAAGGGTCACCCGGCCAGTTCCGACTCTTCCGTCCGATGGGCGGCTATTTGTGAAATTGCGGCCGAACTCGGAATTCGGATTCGGCCGGAATTGACCGTGCAGATTGACAGTACTGTTTCCACGCCGCATCTGGGCTATCCGTTTGCCAAGCAATTGCTCGCACGGAAGCAACCCTTCACCGCACTGTTCGCCTATAACGATGTTTCCGCCATTGGCGCCATGTGGGCTTTCCGCGAAGCCGGCCTGCGCATTCCGGAAGACATCTCCGTGGTGGGCTTCGACGACATACCCGCAGCGGCTTTCGCCGATCCGGGCCTGACCACGGTGCGCCAGCCTCTCCATCGCATGGGAGAAATTGCGGCCAAGACGTTGATTGACCGGATCGAGGGTAGGGCAAAATACCAAGCGGAAATTCCCATCGAACCGGAATTTGTGGTTCGGGCTTCGACCGGCCCCGCGAGTTCCCTGTTCACCAGGCGGGCGCTCAAGGATATCGATCGAGTGACTCTAGACGAATCGTAACTCACCATTCAATTTTGGCGGCAAGAACTGCAGCAGCCGGATCATACTTCGCGCCCCGTCGCGTCCAAGGCCGCTCCCAATCGAGCAACGATCAAAAACGTTGATTTCGAGGCTGCGTCATTCTACCTTGGGCCGCAGGTGATTCTCAGCGCAAGCATTGCCGGATCGAGTCAACGCCTGTTCCCTCGCATCTCTGCAATCATCCGTTTCTTGGTTCTGTTGTTCTTCGCGCCTCTCTCGCTGTGGGCGCAACTCTCGACCAATGACCACCTGGCTGAGCCTGGGTTCTGGCCCACGCAGAATGGCGCGTCGCGCGCTGCCTACGTAGGCCCCGCCGCATGCGCTGCTTGCCATCCCACAAAAGCGGATTCGCAGAAGTTGACACCGATGGGAGGCACAGCGATTCACGCGGGTGACGCCGGGATTCTCCATGCGCACCCAAAAATGAATTTTGCGATCGGTCCGTATCAGTACCAGATTCAAACCGGGGCAAAAGGCAGCACCTACACCATCACCGATGGAGTTCGAAAGCTCACGGCGACGCTGCTCTGGGCTTTCGGCACGGGCCTGGCAGCCCAGTCTTACCTGTTCAAGAAAGAGGACGGGAAGTTTTACGAAGCTCGCGTGACATTCTTCGACACACTCCAAAACCTCCAATTCACGCCTGCGCGTGCACTGGCTTCGCCGAAGGATCTCGAGGAAGCCATGTACCGTCCGGTGGATGCCGCCGAGGTGGGCCGTTGCTTCGCGTGCCATATGACCGCCTCCACCATCGGCGACCATTTCGACGAGAAGAATCTGATTCCCGGCGTTTCCTGCGAAGCCTGCCACGGGCCGGGAGCAAAGCATGTTGCGGCGATGGAAGCCGCCAAGAAGACAAAGCTGCCTGATTCGTCGGGAACAATTTTCAACTCCGGCAGGCTCGGTCCTGTGGACTCGGTTGATTTCTGCGGCGCGTGCCATGGCACCTGGTGGGACGTGAAGCTTTCCGGAATTACCGGGCCATCGAGCGCCAGATCGCAGCCCTTCCGCCTGGAAGAAAGCAGATGCTGGGGAAAGGGCGACGCGCGGCTTACTTGCATCGCCTGCCACGATCCGCACAAGCAACTGCAAACGGAACCGTCATCCTATGATGCGAACTGTTTGACTTGCCATCTCACTGCCGCCACCGAAAAGAAAACAGCCGGACATCCGGGAGCCGCTTGCCCGGTGAGCACGAAGAATTGCACTTCGTGTCACATGCAGAAGGTATTCGTTCCCGAAATGCATTTCAAATTCACGGACCACCGTATTCGCATTGCTCGCGCCGGCCAGCCTTATCCCGAGTAACGGCTGGCTGGTTGAGGCCGCGGCGCCTCCGCGATTCGAAACGTCCGGATTCGACAGGATCGGTGCTTCTCCGGCCTAGGTCAGAGAATCGCGCGTCTCACACAACTTCGACCGGCCTTGAACCGCGCAGCGCGTAGAACAGGATGTAGAGATAGCAGACTGCCGGAATAACGAAAGCATGGTGAATTCCAACGCGATCGGCCAGGAGACCTTGGAGCACGGGCAGGATGGCGCCTCCGACGATAGCCATGATCAGAACGCCCGATCCATCCCCGGTCAGCGGGCCAAGTTTCGCGATGCCCAAAGTGAAAATGCTCGGGAACATCACGGAATTGAAGAGTCCGACCAGGATAATGCTCCACATCGCAACGTGGCCGGTCGCGAGCATCGAAATGCAAACCAATAGACAGGCTGCCACAGCGGCCACGGCCAACACGATTCCGGTGCGAACTTTTTGCAAGATGGCCGAGCCGACAAATCTTCCCACCATGGCGCCGCCCCAATAGAGAGCGACATAGCGAGCCGCGGCAACCTCCGTCAGGTTTCCTATGCCCGGCTGGCTGAAATAATTGATCAGGAAACTGCCGATGGATACTTCGGCGCCCACATAGACGAAGATTCCAATGGCGCCGAACACGAGTTGACGGTATTTCCACAAACTTGATTTGGGGCCGCTTTCGCCGTGGCGCTCGGCTTCCGGCATGGCCGGCAGCTTGAACGTGGCGATCAGAGTGGCGAACGAGATCAGCGCGAGTCCGATGATCAGGTAGGGCAGCTTGACGGAGGAGGCTTCCTGAATCCGGTAGGTTTGCAGAACCTGTGCCGCCATGTGCCGCATTTCGGTGATGCTTTTGGAATTGGCGTTCAGAATCAGCAGCCCGCCGAGATATGGCCCAATCACGGTTCCCAGGGAATTGAAGGCCTGGGTCAGATTCAAACGGCTCGAGGCGGTCTCCGGCGGCCCCAAAACTGCCACGTAGGGATTTGCGGCTACCTGCAGAGCAGTGATCCCAGCGGCCAAAACCATCAACGCGGCGAGAAAAAGCGGATAAGATACGACCGTGGCCGCGGGGATGAAGAGAAATGCGCCGGCGCCCATCGTCAGCAAGCCCACGACCATGGTCTTCTTGTAACCGATCGAATCAATCAGCTTGGCCGATGGGATCGAGAAGAAGAAGTAGGCCGAGAAGAATGCAAACTGGATGAGCATGACCTTGGCATAATTCAGATCGAAGATGGACTTCAGATGGGGAACGAGGATGTCGTTGAGGACGGTGACGAATCCCCAGAAAAAAAAGAGCACGGTCACCATGACCAGCGCGCCCTTGTAAGTGGAATTCGTCCCCTGTCTCGCGTTGGGTTTATTTGTATCTACGTTAGCGATCGCCATCGGTGATCCTGTTCACTCCTTGCAGAGTTTTTCTTCCGCGTGTGTAACCCGGATTCCGCGCCCTCGCAGTATAACGTCACAGCGGTGCTTGGGCAGTTCGCATTCAAGAAATAATCTGGTTCTGTCGCCCAGAAACTTCGACGACCGCACGATCATGCCACAGACAGTTCCTTTACAATAACGATTTTGTGTTTGTTCCAGTTGCCGAATCGGGTATAAGTGTGATCCGGACCTACTTCAGGCAAAGGAAAGGCCGCCATGAAAATGACCAGGTCGTCGTTGCAGTCTGCTTTCCTATGCTGTCTTGCATTTTTTCTGGGTTCGCTAGGTCCAGTTGCGGCCCAGGAACACTCCGTCGCTGTCGTGTTCTTCGACTCCGGGTTCCCGGCTGCGGATTCTGCAAGCGCGTCCGGTGAGCAACTGGAGAAGATGTTTCCAGGGGCGCGCTTCAGCTCACTCGAACAACTCGACGCCGAGCTCCGCGATACTTCCACGCGCTTGCTCGTCCTGCCCTACGCTTCCGCTTTCCCGGAACAAGCCTGGCCGGGCATTTACGAGTTTCTTCATCGCGGCGGAAACCTGCTTGTGCTTGGCGGCGAACCGTTTTCGCGGGCCGCCTATCGCGACTCGACCGGCTGGCACCTCCGCGACTACAGCGTGCGATTCATGCGGCAATTGATGATTGATCAGTACCAGATCACGCCGGGCTCGGAAGGCCTGGACTTCCAAACGAATCCGGATGTAACTCTGCAGCCCAAACGCTTCGCGTGGAAACGCGCGTTCAGTCCCGTCATTCGCTTGAGCGCCGTGGACCTCTACAACCGCGGGGGCTCGGCCGGCTCGATCGATGCCCGGCTGGATGCGCTGGCGTGGGGAACGAAAGACGGGCGGCGTCTCGCTGCCCCGCTCATTCAAGTCGACCATCTAAGGAACGGGTTTGATGGCGGCCGTTGGATTTTCCTGAACGCGGAACTGACTCCGGATTTTTATGCCAGTGCGGATGCCGCGAGCTTGATTCGCAACCTCGCGGAGCGAGCTACGCAAGGGAGCGAAGAATTCACGGTGCGCCCCACGCTGCCGCTCTATCTGCCCGGCGAGCCCGTTGTTCTCGAACTTCTTTGGCATCCGGGCGTCCCGTCTCCCACGCCGCTCATGGCCAGAATCACGACCTTTCCCGAAGGCCAGCCTGCCAGCCGAAACGTGACGACGGTGACAGTCCCGCCTTCGGAGCCAATCGTCCTGCCCGCGCCGGCTACGAAAGGTTTCCACATTATCGAGACGGAACTCCTGGACGGAAACAAGCCACGCGCCATCTACCGTTCCGCGTTCTGGATTCGCGATGAAGCGTTCTTGCGTTCCGGCCCCCGCCTCTCAGTGAACCGGGATTATTTCGAGTTGGATGGCCGGCCGCTCGCCGTCGCCGGAACCACCTACATGGCCAGCGATGCTCAACGCCTCTATTTTGCGCATCCCAATGCGTACGTCTGGGATCAAGACCTGGCGTTGATTCATTCGGCCGGGCTGAACATGATCCGCACCGGCTGGTGGACCGGCTGGGAAAAATTCTGCGATGAAAATGGGCAGCCCTACGAGCACACACTCCGAACGATTGAAGCGTTCTTGATGACGGCCCGGAAAAACGGCCTGCCCGTGCAGTTCAATTTCTTCGCGTTTTTGCCGGAAGTGCTGGGCGGCGCGAACGCTTATCTCGATCCAGAAGCCGTGCGCCGGCAGCAGACGCTAGTATCAACCGTGGCGGCGCGATTTCACGACGTGCCCTATCTGGCCTGGGACCTGATCAACGAACCGAGCTTTTCGAAGCACCTCTGGACGATGCGGCCGAATGACGATCCCTTCGAACTTGCGAAATGGAATCAATGGCTCTTGCAGCGATACCCCGACCGCGCGGCGCTCGCTGCTGCATGGAATACACTGCCGGGCACGACGGAAGGCACCATCCCGCTCCCGCAGGACATCGAATTCACGCCGCGCGGCATGAACGTCGGGCACAACTCGCTGAAGCTTTACGACTATTTCCTGTTCGCCCAGGAAAGCTTCGCGGACTGGGTTCGAGCGATGCGCGAGAAAATTCGCGGCGTGGGATCGCAGCAACTCATCACCGTCGGCCAGGACGAGGGCGGCTTCATGGATCGCCTTTCGCCCGCCTTCTTCGCACCGTTCGTGGACTTCACCACAAACCATTCCTGGTGGCAGAACGATGCGGTGTTGTGGGATTCGCTGGTCGCCAAGCAGCCGGGAAAGCCGATGCTGATTCAGGAGACAGGTCTGCAAAGGGAGCTCAACCTTGACGAAGTCTCGCGCCGGACGCCGGAAAGCGAAGCGGCGCTCCTCGAGAAGAAAATCGCCACTTCGTTCGTGCAGGGCTCGGGCGCAATCGAATGGCTGTGGAACAGCAACTCCTACATGACGGAAGGCAACGAAACGCCTATTGGCGCTGTGCGGCCCGACGGCACCGAAAAACCGGAAGCGAATGTCCTGCGCGCCTTCGCGGCCTTTTCAAAATCCGTCGAGGGACACCTGGTCAATCCGCAACTCCCTGCCGTTGCCATCATCACTTCGCAAGCGGCGCAATTCTCCGTGCTTTCCGATTTCCAGATCGAAGCGCAGCGCAAATCAGTCAGGGCGCTCGTGTATGGCGCTCGCCTCGCGCCCTATGTGATTGCGGAAAATCAAATTGGAAAACTGGGTTTGCCCAAGCTCGCGATCCTGCCTTCCCCACAGGCGCTGACGGAAGCCGCCTGGCAATCGCTGTTGAAGTATGTGAATGCAGGCGGAAACTTGCTGATCACGGGGCCCGTGGACCATGACGAGCATTGGCGCAATCTGGCGCGCGAAGCGGATTTGAAGGTGGATGGCGCGAGCGAGCCGCTCGTCTATCACCATGCCACGATCAAGCTGAACGATCGAGTTCTGCCGCTTTCCTATTCCCAGCAAGCGCAATTCTGGCTGGATTCGCTGCGCTTCGCCGGCGGAGCGACGCTGAAGGAAATTCCGTACGGGAAGGGCGGGGTATTCTGGGCCGCGTATCCGGTGGAGCTGGCCGATGGATTGCAACCTGCCACGGAACTCTACTCGTATGTCGCGGGCCGGATCGGCCTCAAGCCAGCTTTCGAGCTTCAATCTTCTGTTTCTCCAGGCGTGCTGATTTATCCAACCGTTCTGCAGGATTCCGTCCTGTACATCATGGTGTCCGACAGCGCCGACGACGAACAGATTGATTTGCGCGACAACCTCACCGGCGCCTGGCTTACGTTGCGGCTGCCGAGCCAGCATGCCGCCATCGCCTTGATCGGCGTGCAATCGAAGCAGGTCATCGCCAGGTACGGCTTCTAGCGGCGTTTTCTAATCCGGAAATCAGCGATTCAATTTGGCTTCCCGGCGGCCACTGGGGTTATTGCCATTTGCCGGTTCCTTCGACGATCGTAATGTACCGATCAACCGGCAGGCCGGTGAAGCGCTCGACGGCACGGCTGGGTTGCGGCCATTTCACTTCGAGCCAGTCAATCTTTGTCCGTTCGCCGATTCCCAGGACGATGCGCGGATCGTGCGAGGACAAAAAGCTGCCGCCGCCGACTTTCATCCGCGAGCGTTTCAAATCGCCCGCCTGGTACGTCACGCGCGCGCCGATGGCGTCGGGATTGCACGTGCGCCCCGCCAGCCGCACGCCGAGCCAATGATTCCGCTGGCCGATATTATTCCGCAGCAGCGCCGGCGCGCCGTCATTGATGCTGACCAGCACATCCACGGCTCCGTCATTATTAAAATCGCCGAGAGCCAGTCCGCGCGCCGCGAAAGATTTTGAAAATACAGGGCCGCTCTGCTCGCTCACGTTCTTGAAGGACTTGCCCTCCTGGTTGTGAAACAAAAGAAGCGGCTCTTTATACGTGACCTGGTGAGAGAGCTCTTCCACCAGATCGTCGGGAAATCCATTGGCCAGGATGAGATCGAGATTCCCATCGTTGTCGTAATCGAAAAACTTCAGTCCCCATCCGCTCATCCATCGCGTCGCCATGCCGATGCCCAGCGGCATCGAAACATCCTCGAACGTTTCATCGCGGCTGTTCTGATAGGCTGAAAAAATCTCCTGGTCGATGTTGGCGACGAACAGGTCCATCCAGCCGTCTTCGTTGAAGTCCGCGGAGTCCACGCCCATCCCGGAACGCGCGCGGCCATCGGCGCTGTAGGCTACGTCCGCGGCCAGTCCGGCTTCCTCGAACCGCCCGCCGCCGCGGTTGAGGAAAAGAAAATTCGCCACCGTGTCGTTGGCGACGAATAAATCCATTCGCCCGTCATTGTTCACGTCGGTGGCTACCACGCCCCAGGCCTTTCCCAAATGACCGGCGATCCCGGATTCCTTGCTCGCGTCGGTGAACGTGCCGTTGCCATTGTTGTGAAAGAGCCAGCTCGCGCGCGGCTTGAAAATTCGTGGAATGCAGTAGTGATGCACGCCGTCATTGTCGACGCCGCAGCTCATGGATTTATTGAATTCGGCGAATTGGCAAACGAACAGGTCGAGCTGGCCGTCGTTGTCATAGTCGAACCAGACGGCGCTCGAGCTCCAGCCGGGCGCGGCCACTCCGGCTTTCTCGGTGACGTCGGAGAATGTGCCGTCGCCATTGTTGTGATAGAGGATGCTGCGCTCGTACTGCGTCACATACAAATCCGTAAATCCATCGCCATCGTAATCGCCCGCCGCCACTCCCATGCCGTAGCCGCCGCCGGGCACGCCCGCCTTCTCGGTCACGTCGGTAAACGTGCCGTCGCGATTGTTGCGATACAGCGCGTTGCGCAGAGGCTTCGGCGGATTGTAAAAATCGCATTGGCCGCTGTTCACCAGGTAGATGTCCATCCAACCGTCGTTGTCGTAGTCGAGGAAAGCGCAACCGGCTCCGCTCGTCTCCGGCAAATATTTTTCGGCGGATTTTCCCGCTGTGTGAACCCAGGTAATTCCGCTGCTCGAGGGTGGAATTTCTTCGAAGGCATAGGCAGTGACGGCGGGATGCGCGCCCCAGGCCAGGAGCCTGGAAGGAATAAAGAACCCGGGAGCCAAAGACAATCCTTGTAGAAAGCGGCGGCGAGAAAAAGGAATCGGCCCGCGAGCAAAAGGTTTTTGCAGTCTCCGCAGCATGGTGCCGGAAACAATACCACGAGGCGGAAACGGAGCGATCATTCGCGTCTCGTTTTTTTCTCGGCGCGGATTTCGCGGCGGCGCTTCGCCGGTTGTAGTAACCTGCGGAGCGCGGACTAAAGATAGATGGATACAGTGATGCCCATCAAACGGCTCGGCCGGTCCATCCCAAGGATTTTCGCTGCTTTTTTCTTGCTGGCTTGTTCTGTGCCGGCAATTCGCGCCCAGAGGAATGAGAGTGCGGCGCCGCAGAGCGCGTCCGCCAATTTTGAAACGCTGGCGAAGTCAGCCGCGGCGGCGCGCGAAGCCGGAAGAACGGAAGAAGCGATCCGTGATTATCAGCGCGCAGTCGAGTTCCGGCCGGGGTGGGAAGAGGGTTGGTGGTATCTCGGGACGATGCGATACGACTCGGATCAATTCGCTGCCGCCATTCCCGCGTTTCAAAAAATCGTGCAGCTCGATCCTAAGCTCGGCCCGGCCTGGAATTTGCTTGGCCTGTGCGAATTCGAAGCGAGGGATTTTACGAATGCGCGGGCGCATCTGGAAAAGGGACAGGCGCTCGGCGGCGCGGATGATCCGGAAATTTCGCGTGTCGCGACGTACCACCTGGCGCTGCTGCTGATTCGCGGCGCGGAATTCGAGCGTGCGTCCACGATGCTCGCTTCGGCATTCGGAACGGTGCAAATGTCCGCGCAGATCAAACTCCCGCTGGGGCTTGCGCTGTTGCGCGTCCCGCTCCTGCCGGAGGAAATTGATCCTTCGCGAGACGCGCTGGTTCACGCGGCGGGCGAGACGGCATCGGCTTGGGCGCAGAATGGTCCCCCAAAAGCGATCGAAGAGTTTCAGGCAATGTTGAAGAACTATGCCGGCACGCCGTACCTGCACTATGCCTACGGCGTTGCCCTGGCCTCGGCAAAGCGGGATGAAGAGGCGCTCGACCAGCAGCGGGAGGAAGTGAAGATTTCTCCTCAGAGTGCGCTTCCCCAAATCGAAACCAGCGTGCTCAAGCTTCGCCTGGGACGTTTGGAGGAATCGTTGCGCGCCGCGGAAGAGGCTGTGCGTTTGGCGCCGGATGCTTCGGCGGCGCACCGCGCGCTGTCGCAAAGCCTGCAAGCACTGGGCAAGAATGAAAAGGCCGCCGAAGAACTGAAAGCCGCCGAGTCGCTGGCGCCGGAGAAGCCTCACCCGGACAAACGGATTGCCGTATGGTACGTGAATCATTCCCCGCCGGCCCCGGCCGAACCGGGTGAATCTTCGCGCGCGGCCGGAAAGGCAACGAATGACACGGCGTCCGGTTTCGAAGAACTCTCGCGCCGGGCGGCGGAATCGCAGGCCGCGGGAAATGTGGACGCGTCCATCGAAAGCTACCAGCAGGCCCTGCGGTTTCGTCCGGAATGGGACGACGGCCGCTGGAACCTCGCGATGCTTTATTTTTCCACCGCGCATTATCCCGAGGCGATCGCGGCGCTGAAATACCGGGTCGAACGCAAGCCGGACGATGGAACCGCATGGGCGGTGATGGGACTTTGTGATTTTGAAATGAAAAATTACGACAACGCCCTGATCCACCTGCGGCGCGGGCAAGCACTCGGATTCGGCGGTAGCGCGGAATCTGTGCGGCTCGCGAAATATCGCCTGGGAATCTTGCTCGAACGAAGCGGCGAGTTCGAGAACGCCATGGAATTGCTGGCACCGGAAGCGAGCAAGGGCCCGCTCGCAAAAGAAATGCAATTCGTTCTCGGAATGGCGCTGCTGCGCATGGCCCGCCTGCCGGAAGATGTGGAAGCGGAACAAAAACACCTCGTCGAGACCGCGGGAGAAATAGCCGTGCTTCTCGAAGCCAGCAAGTACGACGAAGCCTTTCCGAAATTTCAAGCGCTGCTGAAGGAATATCCACGCGCGCCGTTTCTTCACTATGCGTATGGAACCGCGCGCGCCGCGCTCTCGCAATACCAGGAAGCGGAAACGCGGATGCGCGAGGAGATTCGGATTTCACCAGCGAGCGAATTGCCCTTCGTCCGGCTGGCGGGGATTGCCTTGCGGCAGCATCGCGCCGCGGACGCGCTGCCCCCGGCGCAGCGCGCCGTGAATCTCGCGCCCGATTCCGCCGAAGCTCATTACGTGCTCGGACGAACCTTCCTCGAACTGGGACAGAATGAATCGGCGGTGCGCGAGCTCGAAACAGCGGAAAAGTTTGCGCCGGGCAGCCCGGAAATCCATTTCAATCTGGCGAAAGCGTACGCCAAAGCGAAGCGGCCGGAAAAGGCCGAACAGGAACGCGCCACATTCGTGCGGCTGAATGCGCTGGCCGAGCAGCAGCGCAGCCTGCACGGAAATCAAAGCTATGAAGGGCCGCGCGACGCGAATGATTTTTCGGTCACGCGCGCCGAACCTGCCAAGACGACCGCGCCGCCGCACTAGTTCGGCAGGCAGGCAGCAATCCCAGGGAGCCAGCGGATTGGAGCGCTAACCCTTGGCTCGGTCTTTGATTTCCTTGGCGAGTTTTTCGATCTGGTGGGCTTTCTTCATCACATTCAGGGACATCGTCGAATTCAAATCCGTCGCCGCCACTTCCTGTTTCAGCTCGGAAACCAATTGATAGAGCCTGTCAATATCTGTCCGAATCTGATTTTGATTTCGCTGGTCGAGCGTCTTGGCGTCCGGGCTGCTTACGCCGGCGCGGTCCAAGCCGGCAGGGGCGTGGGGATCGGGTGCGTTGGGCGAAGGACGCGGCTGCGGAGTGGCAGGATGCTGGCCGAAAAGAAACACGGGTTTGACTGCTATCATTCCGGCAGCGGCGGCAACTGTCATCAACAAGCGACGTCGTGATTCGGGCATGAGGACCTCCTGAAAACCACCGTGAAGCTGCTAAGTGCAATCCAGCGTATAAGAAACGAAGCGCCCGGTCATATCTAGTTTCGGCGCTCTCCATCGGGAGAGCCCAAGTCAGGCCCGCGCTTCTGCACGAGCCTTCTTCTTCGCGCTCTGGGCCAGACGATCAGCACGATTCCCAGCACGATAAACAGAAAACACAAAACCACAATCGATTTCGGGCCAAACCAATGAAATGACTGCGGGGTCTCCGGGAAGCGCAAAGGGATTTGCATGGGGCCAAGTGTACAGCCGCCGGCATTTGCGGATGAATCTTTTTTCGGAGCGGGAGGGGCGGCGCCGGGCGGGCGGCCGGGCTTTCGAAAGATTGAAAGGAGCAAGAACCGGGGAAAGTAGGAAGATATATTGCATCGTGATTTCAGCCGGTTTGACCGTTACAAAATCGACCACAGTGCTGTGGTGGAAAAACCAGGAGTCCAAGATAAGCTATTGAAAAGAATGATCGGGGCGAGAGGATTTGAACCTCCGACACATGGTCCCATACCAGGTTCCACAGTCTATTGAAGCCTGTGGATTCTTGTCGTTTCTAGTGGCTTGTATTAGTCAAGAGACATCCTTTGCAGTTTTGGATGGGTGAACGAGCTCGCGAACCCGTTCAGCGGGCGTCTTTCCCTTGAGTGCGAGATGCGGTCGATCCTCGTTGTATTCTGCTTCCCACCTCTTCAGCTTTCGAGCGAGATCTTTCTTATACCGGAAATGCCTTCCTCGATAGAACTCCTCAGTGTCTGTCTTGGGGATCCGCTCTACCTTCCCGTTCACCTCTGGGCATCCGGAATCTGTGGCACACAGGCGCGGCTCTTTCCATTGATCATTCGCCGGTTTGGGCTCCATATCTTGGGCGCAGCTTGGGTGCAAAACTCGGCTCATATACGCTTGAAATCTGTGCTCAAGGGAGGAAGGGCAACGGAATCAACGGGACTTTGGCGGAAGCGTGTGGGAGTCGAACCCACCATCCGCCCCGCGAAGGAACGGATCACAGGCTTTGAAGGCCGGGAAGGTCA